>CAYNLB010000021.1:1624-45840 GCA_964397935.1 uncultured Mycobacterium sp. | reverse complement strand
ATGGCTATTTCACCGGAGCAGGTTTCCCATAACCGGGTTGAGCCTTCGATGTCGGTCGATGTGGTGGGTCTTTGCCGAACTCGGCGGGCGGCTCGGCTACGACCTCGGCAATCTCGGGGACCCGAACAGCAGCACCGACAATGACGTGCTCGCCGTGCTGCTGGCCGGCGCCCGCAGCACGTTCGACGAGGTGATGGCCACGGGTTGGGCGGAGGCGCCCCGCGAGCTACCGGCGGCGTGGGTCGAGGAGCATATCGAGCGGCTGGGCGGCTGGCGGCTTTCGCCGCCGCTGCTTGTCGAGCAACTCGCCGCCCTACAGCCACCCGCGCCGTTGGTGATGGTGCCCCGCCGGCAGCGCAACAAGCTCAATGGGCAGCTCGATTTTCTCGGCGAAGGACCCGAGATCCTCATCCATCCCGATGACGGCGCCGCCGCGGGCGTCGTGCATGGCAAATTGGTCGCCGTGCGCAGCGCCAACGGGCAGTTGACCGGCACCGCGAAGGTCGACGACTCGATCCGGCGCGGAGCCGTCTCGATTCCGCACGGCCATCACGCGGCGAACGTCAATCAGCTGACCAGCAAAGACGACATCGACGTGGTGACGGGCATGGTGCGCTATTCCGGCATACCGGTCAGCCTGCATCCGGCATGACCCGGGCCGCCGTGCCACCAGGCTGGAACCACATGGCACACCTGCGCGACTATTGATGCGTGGACTGTGACGTCGCCCGCGAGGCGCTGTCGGCCCGGATCGATGGGGAGCGAGAACCCGTACCGGCTCCCCGGGTCGACGAGCATCTCGCTTCGTGTGCCGGCTGCCGCGAGTGGTATGCGCGGGCGGTCGAGCAGACGCAGCAGTTGCGCCGGCTCGTCGGCCGCTCGCACGTCGCAGCGGTCCGCGAGCCGCGAAGCCGACCGCTGGGCCGGGGCCCCCTTCGGGCGTGGGCATCGTCCACGTTGTGGAGGTGGTCGCTCGGCGTGGTCGGCATGATTCAGATCGGCCTGGCCACCGCGCAGGGGTTCGGTGCTGACGTCGGGCTACGAACCAGCACGCACGGCACGATGACGAGCGGACACCTGCTCAACGAGTCGACCGCCTGGTCGGCCGCCCTGGGCGTGGTGATGGTTGTTGCGGCCTTGCGTCCGACGGCAGCGTCCGGTTTGGCCGCGGTATTGGCGGTGTTCAGCCTCGTTCTGGCGGGATTCGTCATCAAGGACGCCACGTCGGGAGCCGTGACCGTCGTGCGGCTCTTGAGCCACCTGCCGGTGCTCGCCGGCACCGTCCTGGCATTGCTTGTCTGGCGCACAGCGCCTCCCATGCAGCCCAGGCCGGGATCGGACGCAGCGCCCGTACCGGACGACGTCGTATTGCCTGAGAACGCAACACGGGGGCGCCGCCGTGGGCATCTCCACCCGACCGATGGCTCGGCGGCCTGAGCGTCGACGCCTACAGCATCACACCGAACATGACGGCCATTCCGGCAGCCATCATCGCCTGACCCACGATACTCGTTGGCTGGTAGGCACATTCCGTGGAATCCGTTTGCCGTTTGGTGAAATAGCGGTAGATCCACACCACGGTCGCCAGCGCGAACCCGATCGTGATGAGCCAGTTGACAGCGAGGATCCACGCGGGGCCGCGGGCGGTGTGCACGTCGGACATATCCATGCCGGGCATCGAACGGCAGCGGTGCCCGGACTGTCCTGGCAGCAGGTGACCATTCATCACCGCATACATCCACCCCATCGCCAGCATCATCAGGCTGTGGTACGCGTTGATCACCCGGTGGCCGGCTCCCGCCGGGATCAGGCTCATGCCGATGAACCAGGCGGCCGCGAGCAGGAAGAAAACCATCGGTCCGGTGGTGGGTAGCTTCGCACCCGCCGGCCAGGCCATCACGGCCATTGCCGCCGCCATGACAACGTGCAGCGCCTGCCCGATCCTGGGGATCCAACGGTGGCCGCGGGCAATGGCGAGCATGAAGGCGACGATGCAGAGCCCAAACAAGACGGTGACGACCCAGCGCAGGGTCAGATCCTGAATCACTGCCGAATGCCCTGCCGCGAGTAGTGTTGACGAGCGAAACCAGCGACGGCTTCTTCCAACAGCGGTCTCCTCACGTACAACGACTTCCAACTCGGGCTGGAAAACCGGGGACGGTCCCGTGTGCATAGGTCGATCGAGGTTGACCGAAAGTTCCCGCTGTCGCAACTTCGCTACGACGAGCAGTCGTAGACTGGGGGCCTGCAGTTGGGAAGGCGACGACGAAGATGGGCTCGAGCCAAGCAGGTTCGCGGTTCGCGGGCGGACTCGGGTTGCTCGTCGGCTACGTCGCGGCGGTAGGCGCGCTCGTCGGCTACGCGGTCTCCTCGGGAGACCGACGCTTCGTCGCGACGGGTGACTCGTTCCCGGGAGCGTTGACCAGCATCGCAGAGCCGGTCGGCTATTTCACCGCGACGTTGTCCGGGGCGCTGGTCATCGGCGCGCTCGCCTACATCGTGACCACCGCAACACCCGATCACGGCGGGGTCCTCGACCCCGGCTCGTTCCGGCTGCACCGCGTTGCCGAGCGGGTGTCCTTGGTGTGGCTGGCCTCCGCGGTGGCGATGATCCCGATCCAGGCCGCCGACAACTCCGGTGTGGCGGTGTCCAGGCTGGTCAGCTCGGGAGCGCTCGGCGATGCCCTCGGGGCATCGGAGATGGCCCGGGGGTGGGTCGCCGTCGCCATCTTTTCCGGGTTTGTCGCGCTGGTACTGCGGTTCAGCCTGCGGTGGGTCTGGCATTGCGTGCTGCTGGTTCCGGCTCTGATCGGCGTGATCGCCGTCCCCGTCACCGGCAATGCCGGGCAAGGGCCGAATCACGACTACGCCACCAGTTCGGTGATCGTCTTCGCGGTTGCCGTCACCGTGCTCACCGGGGTGAAGGTGTGCGCGACGCTGACGCCGCCGGGCCGGCAACTGCGGCGGCGGGTCTTGATGCTCGAGCTGATCACCGGCGCCCTGGCGCTGCTCTACGGTGCGCTACTGCTGATCCTGAGGCTGCCCCCGACCACGCTCACCGGTTCCGACTATGGGCGGCTGAGCGTGATCGCGGCGGTCGCGTTGGCCCTCGTCTGGTTTGTCGACCTGATCGCGCTCATCCGATCACGGCCCGGTGCCGCCCAGTGGAGCAACCGAACCGCGACGGCGAGCGCGCTGGCGACCATCGTCGCCATCGCAGCGATCTCGGCCATGGCGGTCCAGACCGCGCCGGGACTGCTGGCGCACCGGTTCACCGCGTGGGACGTCTTTCTCGGCTACGCCCTTCCCCAGCCGCCGACCGCGTTGCGGTTGTTGACGTTCTGGAGATTCGACACGTTGATCGGCGTGGGCACGATGGTGATGGCCGCACTCTACGTCGCCGGGGTCGTTCGCTTGCGCCACCGCGGTGACACCTGGGCGGCCGGGCGCACGGCGTCCTGGCTGATCGGCTGCGCGGCAATGGTGTTCGCCACGGGATCGGGTGTGAGAGCGTACGGCTCGGCGATGTTCAGCATTCACATGGTCGAGCACATGGCGCTCAACATGTTCATCCCGGTGGCCCTGGTGCTCGGGGCGCCGGTCACCCTCGCATTGCGGGCGTTGCCGGCCGCAGGGCCCGACGATCCGCCGGGGCCACGGGAATGGCTGGTGCGGCTGGTGCATTCACCGGTGACGACATTCCTCTCCCATCCGGCCACCGCGTTCGTGCTCTTCGTCGGATCGCTGTACGCCGTCTACTTCACCCCGCTGTTCGACACGCTAGTCCGGTATCACTGGGGCCACGAGTTCATGAGCGTGCACTTCCTGATCACCGGATACCTCTTCTTCTGGGGCATCATCGGCATCGACCCGGGCCCGCGCCGGCTGCCGTTCATCGGACGCCTGGGCCTGTTGTTCGCGGTCATGCCCTTTCACGCGTTTTTCGGCATCGCCATGATGACGATGACGTCGGCGGTCGGCGACAGCTTCTACCCCTATGTCAACCTGCCATGGCTGGCGAGCCTCATCGACGACCAACATCTGGGTGGCGCAATCGCCTGGGGTTCAAGCGAATTGCCGATTCTCGTCGTCGTCATCGCACTGGTGGCACAGTGGGCGCAGCAGGATCGCCGCACCGCGGCGCGCGACGATCGCCACGCCGAGGCCGGCTACACCGAAGAGCTCGACGCCTACAACGCCATGCTCAAAGAGCTGTCGCGCACACGCCGCTGATCGGCGTGCCCTGGTGTCGCGAGCCATTGATTCGCGGTCCGGTTTCGGGGCGGCTCCGGCAGTGTCACCCAACGCGCGTTGACTGCGAAATTTCGCGCGGTTTGTCGCATCACGTGCACGTTCGGCGCCGCCACTAGGCGGACGGCGCCGGCCGCCAGCGCTCTTCGGCCCGGGTGTACCGCCAGTACGCGATCGCACCGGCCCACGTCACGACGAACAGGGCCACGATGACGAAACCGAAGTTGTTGAGGCTGATCGCGCTGATCCAGTCGGTCGCGGGGTTGATCCAACCGAAATCGTTGTGCAGCACCCCGACGAATTCGATGGTGCCGATCAGCAATGCGACCGCAACCGATAGCCCGGTGATGGTCATGTTGTAGTAGATCTTGCGCACCGGGTTGGCGAAGGCCCAGTCGTACGCCACCGTCATGAACAGCCCGTCCAGGGTGTCCATCAAGGTCATGCCCGCGGCGAACAGCACCGGCAACGTCAGCACCGCATACCAGGGCAGGCCCGCTGCGGCACCCGTGCCCGCCAGGGCCAGCAGCGCCACCTCGGTAGCGGTGTCGAAGCCCAGCCCGAACAGCACCCCGACCCCGAGCATCTGCACCGGCCGGGTGATGCGTTTCATGATCGGGCGAAGGATGCGGGCGAGCAGGCCGCGATTGTCCAGATGATATTCGAGTTCCTTCTCGTCGAGGCGGCCCTTGCGCATCGCCACGAAGACTCGCCAGATCCCGATCAGGGCGACCACGTTGATGAAGCCGATGAGATACAGGAAGCCGCCGGAGGCCAGTGTGCCGGCGATGCCCAGGGCATGCCGCGCCGGTGAGCCGTCATCGAGCAACGCCCCGGCTGCCCTGGTCGCCGCGATCACCAGCAGCGCCAGCACCAGCACCAGTGCCGAGTGCCCCATGGCGAACCAGAAGCCGACCGACTTGGGTTTGGCCCCGTCGGCGGTCAGTTTGCGGGTGGTGTTGTCGATGGCGGCGATGTGGTCGGCGTCAAAGGCGTGGCGCAGCCCGAACGTGTACGCGGTGACACCGAGCCCGATCGAGAATATCTGCGCCCCAACGTGATACCGATGCGGCGCCACCAGCACGACCAGGGCGGCAAACCCGGCCACGTGCAGTGACGCGATCGCCCCGAACAACGCGGTGACTTCCAGCCAGTCTCTTCGGCCCCAAGAGTCGATCAGCCGGCGAACAGCACCCGCCGTCGAGACGCCGGAATCCGGTGCAGCCATTGGGCAACGAACCTCCTCGGGGATTGCGCGTCCCCTTCGCGGTGATGTCGGCGGGCAGGTCTGGCTAAAACAGTGGCGCGACCGCACCGGAATCCCACCGGTTTCTGCACCGCCGACGATGACGTCTGGAAACTATCCCACAGTCGCCGGGTCGAGCGAACTACCGCACGACGGAGAAGTCGCCCTCTTCGTCGAGGGCCGCCTGAATCTGCTCGGCGCTCAGTTCGGCGTCGGCATCGACCCGAACGGTCGACGTGCCGTCGGCGACCAGGTCGATGTCGACGGCGCTGACGGCCGACAAGGCGGTCAGCGCTTCGCTGACGGTTCTGACGCAACTCTGGCAGTGCAGCCCGTCGACGGCGAAAGTCTGGGTTGACATGGTGGCAGGACCTTTCAGGTGGCTGACATGGTGGTCGATGGGTCGTCGGAGCGCTCATGGGCGTCCCGGCCGCCGACGTTGCGGAGCCGCAGGCTGTTGGACACCACGAAGAACGACGAGAACGCCATCGCCGCGCCCGCGATGAGCGGGTTGAGCAGACCGGCCGCGGCGATCGGGATGGCGGCAACGTTGTAACCGAACGCCCACACCATGTTGATCCGGATGGTGCGCAGCGTGGCCCGGGCGAGATCGAGCGCCTGCGGCACGATGTCGAGGTCGTCGCGCACCAGGATGATGTCGGCCGCCCCAATCGCCACGTCGGTACCGCGCCCAATCGCCAATCCCAAATCCGCTGACACCAGGGCCGGCCCGTCGTTGATACCGTCGCCGACCATCGCTACCACCCGGCCGCGGTCCCGCAGCTGCTCGATGACGTCGACCTTGCCCTCGGGGAGGACTTCGGCGATCACCTCGTCGATGCCGACCTGCGCGGCCACCGCCCCCGCGGCCGCGGCATTGTCGCCGGTGAGCAGCACGGTGCGCAGCCCCCGCCGGTGCAGGGCCGCCACCGCGCCGGCCGCGGAGTCCTTGACCGCGTCGGCGACCGCGATCGCGCCGCAGACCACGCCGTCGACGGACACGAACACCACCGTCTCGCCGCGGCTTTCGCCCTCCCGGCGCGCTCGTTCGATCGCGGCAAGAACCGGTGTCCGGCGCGATACCCACGACGGGCGGCCAACCGCTATGCGGCGCTCACCGACCGTCCCGGTGACTCCTCTTCCTGCGCTCGCCGAGAAATCGGCCACTGGTTGGCGATCCTCGGTGGCCGTCACGATCGCCATCGCGACGGCATGTTCGGAGGCTGCCTCGACCGCGGCCGCCAGCCCGAGCACGTCAGCCGGGTCCCACCCGTCCGCGGCGATGACCGCCGTCACCGCAAGCTGCCCGTTGGTCAGCGTTCCGGTCTTGTCGAACACCACGGTGTCGACTGCGCGGATCGTCTCCAGCGCCCGGTGACCCTTCAGGAAGATGCCCAACTGCGCACCGCGGCCGGAGGCCACCATCATCGCGGTCGGCGTGGCCAGCCCCAACGCGCACGGGCAGGCGATCACCAGCACCGCCAGCGCGGCTGAAAACGCGCGGTCAGCACTGGCGCCGCCAAGCACCCAACCCGCCGCCGTCAGCAGCGCGATGGCGAAGACCGCGGGAACGAAAACCCCGGCGATGCGATCGGCCAGCCGTTGCGCGTCGGCCTTCTGCGCCTGCGCCTCCTCGACCAGGCGGACCATGCCCGCGAACTGGGTGTCCGCCCCGACCGCGGCGGCCTCGACGATGAGCCGGCCATCGCACACCACCGTGCCGCCGATCACGCTGGCACCCGGATGTGCACGCACCGGTTTGGCCTCACCGGTCATCGCACTCATGTCAATCGCCGCGGCACCGTCCATCACCAGGCCGTCGGCGGCGATGGTCTCCCCCGGCCGGACCACGAAGCGCTGTTGTTCTTTGAGTTCATCGGCGGGGATCACCATCTCGCTGCCGTCACGCAGCAAAACGGTGACGTTCTTGGCGCTCAACGCCGCGAGCGCGCGCAATGCGCTGCCCGCCCTCGATTTCGCGCGCGCCTCGAAATACCGTCCGGCCAAGACGAACACCGTGACCCCGGCGGCGACTTCGAGGTAAATCGCGTCGCTGGCCATCAGCGCTTGCCAGATCCCGTGCGTCTCGCGGGGCCGGCTGCCGCCGAAAATGGTGCAGAGCGACCAGACCGTGGCGGCGGTGACGCCCACGGAGATCAGCGTCTCCATCGATGCGGAGGCGTGCCGGGCGTTGCGCAACGCGACACGGTGGAACGGCCAGGCCGCCCACGTCACGATCGGGGCTGCCAGGCCGGTCAGCACCCATGCCCATCCGGCGAACCGCATGCTGGGCACCACGGCGAACAACACCGACAAATCGGACAGCGGCACGAACAGCACCGCCGCGACCAGTAGCCGCAGCAACAGGCTGCGGGCCGTCACGTCGTCGGGGTCGGCTTGATCCACCGGCGCGTGCGACCGCGGCGCCGCCTCATATCCGGCCCGGCGCACCACCTCACACAGGTCCTCGGTGCCGACCGCGTCGGGGGCGTCGATGGTCGCGACCCGGGTGGCAAAATTCACTGACGCGTGCACGCCGCCGACCTTGTTGAGCTTGGTCTCCACCCGAGCGGCGCACGCACCGCACGACATCCCCGCCACGTCCAGCTCGACCCGGCGGAGCTGCGGTGCGCCGGACCCAGCTGCGACGGTTAGCGTCATCGTTCTCCTCGCCTGCTCTACTCCAGCTAGTCGGTTCACCGCGCTCATCGGTTCCTAGGCGGGCAATAATCACCGCTCTCATCGACCAAAGTACTCGGCTGGCCTTGTGACCTGCGCCTCAGCATCCCCGCCGGTTGGGTTCGGGATCCGATCGCCTAAGGTGGGTGCACGTGGGCAAGCCTGGCGACGACGAGGTCACCTACCTGGCGCTGGCCGCCGGTCGCGGCGATTCGGCCGCGCTCGAAGAGTTCATCAAGGCAACCGAGCGCGATGTCTGGCGGACCCTCGCCTTCCTGGCCGACCCCGGCAGTGCGGATGACCTGACTCAGGAGACTTTTCTGCGGGCGCTGGGGTCGCTGCCGAGGTTCACCGGCCGGTCCTCGGCACGGACCTGGCTACTGTCCATTGCCCGTCGCGTCGTCGTCGACCATATCCGTCGCAGCCAGAGCCGCCCTCGCACCAGCTCCGGCGTCGATGTGGAGTGCGTCCTGGACACCCGCCCCGAGTCCACCCGGTTCGAGGACATCGTCGAGATCAGGATGCTGCTCGACGGCCTGGACACCGATCGACGCGACGCGTTGGTTCTGACGCAGGTGCTCGGGTTGTCCTACGCGGAGGCGTCCGAGGTTTGCGGATGTCCGGTCGGCACCATCCGGTCCCGTGTCGCGCGGGCCCGCGACGATCTGCTCAACGCCGCCGAACGCGATGACCGGGCAGGCTGAATGCGTATGGGAATGGTCGGGAACCTTGCTGTGCCGTGCTGCGACCACTGACCGTGTCCACTCGTAGCGACACCCACATCGACGCGGTGCTGAGGAAGATCAGCCACCGTGTACTCGAGGACGTCTGGATGAGTGCGCGGGTGCGCGCTCTCCTGGCCGCGCTGGCGGTCACGCTCATCGGCGCCGCCGTCACGGGTTGGCTGGGTCTGGCCGGTCAGGCCGCTACGAGCTGGATTTCGTATGCCGCGATTGTGCTTTTCGGTCTCGCGGCTTCGGCGTCATCGCTGGCGGTCGGGCTCCGGCGGTTCCGCTGGTGTTGTGCGGCCGCGTATCTCAGCGGCCTGGCAACCGTCGCCGGCTGGGCGATGGTGTGGTGGCATCGGACGGCACCATCGGGAACGGTCCCGCGCCCCTGCGGATGGATGGTGATCGGCGTCGTCGCCGTGACCGCGCTGGCCGTCACATGGCTCGGTGTGATTCTCACGCCCGCGGAACGCTCGCAGCCGGACATGCGGGCAGCCTCGGCGCCGGCGAGGGCGCGATCCGGCCCGCCCAGCTCCTGACCAGCGTAACCAGGCCATCGGTGCCGCTGCGGCGGTTCAGCTGCCACTCAAGCGGTCCAGCGTGCTGGACATTGCGCCGCAGTACTATGCGCTTGGCAGCGAGGCGCCGCTGACCAGGGTTTGACGCCCCGAACCGCGTGCGGCTGGCCACCGGCGCAGCCGCAGGACCCAACTATTCATTTGCGTCATTTGCGCAGGAATGTCCCGTCAGGCCTTCACGCAATCAATGAGAGCAAAGACCGGGCGGTCGACCAACTCATCCCAGAAACCAGGCTCGTGGGCGGCGACGGCTTCCGGTGGAACGATCGGCCGGTGCACCGCCACGTCGGTGAAGCCTGCCGCCTCCAGGGCACATCGGTAGGCCTCGGTGGGCAGGTAGTAGTTCTCGATCTGCAGTCCCGATTCACCGACGAGCACCGTGAAATCGATCGGGGCGCCCTCGTAGGCATGGTCGGCCAGCCGCATCTCCAACCCGTATTTCCGGTAATCGGGTTGGGGCTTGTAGTGGTAGACGTCTGGGTTGACGTTGATCGTCACGAAACGCCCGCCGAGTCTGACGCGGCTGGCAAGGCCCGCGCACATGTCCGAGAGTTCTGCGCGGCTGCGTGCATACACCATCAGGTAGGCACACGCGATGATGTCAAAGTCCTGCGGTGGATTGACGACGGTGGACGCGTCGCCGACAACGTATTCGATGCCCAGCGGCTGCTGAGCTTCTTGCTGCCGGGCCAGCTCGATCATCCGCTCGGAAAGATCCAACCCGACTACTTCAGCGGCACCGGCTCGGCGCAGCAGCCGGGTGAAATGGCCTTCACCGCAGGCGACATCGAGAACCTTCTTGCCCGAGACGTCGCCGACCAACCTCAGCAGCGAGTAGGTGTCGACCTTGTACACCGGCAGGGTGTTTTTGGCCTTCTGGTACAGCTCGGCGGTGTCAGCCTCGTCGTAGTCGGTGGCCATATCAGTCGCCTCCTCGGAAGGTAGGCCGGTGAGCTGTCGGAAGCCAGGGTATCGCCGGACGCGGCGCCCGAGGATGCACTAATCGAGATGCTGGCGGAATGGCCGGCATGTGCCGAATCCTCAAGCGACCAAAGCTCAGGGCTTTACCGAACCACTCGCGAGAGAGCTGTTCTAGCCTTTCGGGGTCAGGACGACGACGGGGATGGCTCGCGACGTCCGCTTCTGGTATTCGATGTAGCGGTTTTGGTTGTTCTTGTTGACGATCTGCCATAGGCGCGGATAGTCGGGATCGCCGGACCGCACCGGTCGTGCGGTGACTGCGAAACGCCTTGGGCCGACGTTGATCTCGACCTCTGGCTTGGCCTTCAGGTTGTGGTACCAGCCGGGGGCCTCGGGCGCACCGCCCTTGGAGGCGACAACGAGATAGTCGTCACCGTCGCGGGCGTAGGTCAACGACGTCGTGCGTCGTTTACCGGTCTTCGCGCCGGTGGTATGCAGCAGCAGGCTCGGTATCCACAATGCGCGGTGACCGATCCAGCCGTTCGTCTTCCGATACACCGCGTCGTGCACCCGCAGCACCTGCGGGAGCACCCTTTCCTCCACGAAACTCATAGCTGCCAGTCTGTCAGGGTCCGGTTCACGCCGCAGCAGCATGCGCTTCGCGAATAGCTGACGTCGACGTAGCCGCTCGTCGGATACGGGTGGGCCGATCAGCTATCCCCATTCGGAAGACGGTGTTGGTGGAGAGCCCGACCGCGAACGAGACCGTCCGCGCGGTCCCGATGCCGGCCTTTGTCGCCCGACTGCCGGCAACAGAGATCAGCGACCGCGACAAGGATGCGCTGGTCTTCCTGTTGACAAGGTGGTTTCTGCGGTCGACGGTATCGACGGGATTCGGCTACCCGACTTGCGGCACACGTGCGCATCCCCGGCCATCGGCGAGGGCGCCAACGTCAAGGTGGTGCAAAACCCCTCGGCCACGGCTCTTGGATTTCTTCTCATCCGCTGCCGGCTAACGAGGCCGGTTGGGATTACCGCTGACGCGGAACTGACTGGGGAATCTGGAGAGTAGCGGATTTTAAGCCTGGTACCCCTGCAAGATTAGGTTTGCTGCGATCACGCCTTCTCGTCCCTGGCCGCCGTATACCGTCGCCACGATCCGAAGTCCGTGATCTCAAGTTCGCCCTCGACGATGTATGGCTCGCCCAGTACGCCCAGAACCTGCGTCCCGTCGGAGAGCGAGACCTTTCCGATTGTGAGGCCGGGCGGTTCGGACTCGAGAATTTTCATCACCCCGTCCCCTGGGACATCCCAGAGCTCCAAGTCCACTGCCGCTCCGCCGCTGGTCGTGCGGATCATGGCCGGGTGGCGGTCACCGACCGTCCACAACCGGTAGCACGGAGCGGTGCGATCCTCGCGGACAAAAGTGGCACCGGCGCGCACCATGTTGGCGTTCAGTTCGAGGCCGCGCATCAATGTGCCGTTCACCGCGAGCCGCGTGAGTCCATTGTCCTGCATGGGACCTCCAGTCACCTCCACCAACGAATCCACGACCCAAGCCCGGTAGTGCGGATCGTAACAGTCAGGATCGGGTTTCGGAGCCGCCGCGGCATTAACGAACGGGGACTTTGCACGCCCCACGACGGCACCGAAACAACGAAAGTGCCTCCAAGAATTCAGTTCCAGATCGCCAATCGCAGCTCTCGCGCAGCTCGGACTAGCTGAGGGCGACCATTTGTGCCGCGCGTTCCCGCATGGCGTCGAATGCCTGCAGAAGAGCGGAGCTTGGGGCGTGCGCCCCAAAAACACCGCCCTGCATAGTGATCATGTTCAGCGCTGCAGCGTGGTTGGCGGGGTCGGTGGCAGCGGTGCAGTCGGACAACATCAAGCATTCGTATCCGCGGTCGTTGGCGTCGCGCATGGTGGTATGCACGCACACGTCCGTGGTTACCCCGGTGAAGATGATGTGGGTGATGCCGTTGGTTTGCAGGATCATGTCGAGGTCGGTGGCGTAGAAGCTGCCCTTCCCGGGTTTGTCGATGACCGGTTCGCCGGGCAGCGGAGCCATCTCCTCGATGATTTCCCAGCCGGGTTCGCCGCAGACCAAAATCCGGCCGGTCGGCCCGCGTGATCCGATCTCCGCTCCGATTTGCGCCGAGCGCCACCTCTTGTTGGGGGGCAGATTCGAGAGGTCGGGGCGATGACCCTCGCGGGTGTGCAGGATCAACAGTCCAACCTCGCGTGCGGCGTGCAACACCTTCTGCGCAGACGCCAAAGGCGTGCGGGTCAGCGACAGGTCATACCCCATCAAGTCGACGTACCCGCCTTTCGCGCAGAAGTCGACCTGCCAGTCGATGTTGATCAACGCCGTTCGTTCCGCGGTGATATCGCCGTCATAGGGCCAGGTGTACGGGTTCGCCGGCACGGTTACGCGTTGATTGCTGTTGATGTGAGTCATCATCAAACTCCCACAGAGATTCCTGTGCTACCGAGCGGTAAGCACAGAGCTGCTCAAATTCCGTAGCACTACGCCGTCATCGGAGACTACGCGCAGAGCATAGTCCGTTTCATGTGCTTCGACATAGTCCACGCCTTGTCGGCGACAGGGAAACGCTCACCCTGCGCGGGGCCATTCCGCGGGTATTTTCGACCGTCGTTAGCTCAACTATCAATGGAAATGGCCTTCTAGCGGCTCATCCCGCGCTCCCAGTCGGACTCGAACCGACACACTGGGCGGATTAAGAACGACAGTATGGGTCTATGCGACCAGCGGAAACGGGTAGCAAAATAACTCAAATCGCCTGCGAGACAGCGATTTTCGACGTTGCCAGTACGGTTCCAGTGCTCCTCCGGTGCGGCTACGAATCGCCTGGTGGCCGCGCTGTCGGTCGACGATGCGGCCACGACCCCACGCTGGTGGAGAAGCGGTGGTTGCGCTTCCCGATCGGGCACTGCGCGGACGCCGCAGCTGTGGCAGCCGCGGTTGGCGCATACACCAACCCTGACCCGCTCTATCCGGAGTCAACCGGATCCGTGCTCGCTCCTGACGACACCGCGCTGATCGCCGTCTACCCCAGTGGCGCGATCGGCCAACTAGGGCGTGTTCGACAAGTGTTTCGGGTGTTATGCCTGAGGCTTTGGGGTTCGTAGCCAACGAATCCGGCCACGTTTGGCCGACCGGTCGCATGTTCGTTGTTCGTCACACCGATCCCGGCTCAATACCCAGCCTGAACCTGGATTTTGCTGGTGGCAGGTACAGGATTCGAACCTGTGAAGCTTTCGCGACGGATTTACAGTCCGCTCCCATTGGCCGCTCGGGCAACCTGCCGCCAGACAGGTTACAACGAGCGGGTAGACAAAGCACAAACGGCCATCACTGGAGAAAGGGGACGGATCGAATGGCGGACTCATCGTTCGACATCGTCAGCAAGGTCGACCGCCAGGAGGTCGACAACGCACTCAACCAGGCCGCCAAGGAGCTGGCCACCCGCTTCGACTTCCGCGGCACCGACACCAAGATCGCGTGGAAGGGCGACGAGGCCATCGAGCTGACGTCGTCGACCGAGGAGCGCGTCAAAGCCGCCGTCGACGTCTTCAAGGAGAAGCTGGTCCGCCGCGACATCTCGATGAAGGCGTTCGACGCAGGCGACCCGCAGGCGTCCGGCAAGACCTACAAGGTCACCGGCACCCTCAAGCAGGGCATCAGTAGCGAGAACGCCAAGAAGATCACCAAGCTCATCCGCGACGACGGGCCCAAGAACGTCAAGACTCAGATCCAGGGCGACGAAATCCGGGTCACCAGCAAGAAGCGCGACGATCTGCAGGCCGTCATCGCGATGCTCAAACAGGCCGATCTGGACGTGGCGCTGCAATTCGTCAACTACCGGTAGCACTCCTGCACGTTCGCGCCAACGAGCCGCCGGGCCGCTGGCCCGACCAACCGGTGGGTGCCTAGGCTGGTGACGAGGCCCACAATTCAAGCGAGGTTCAACGATGACCGCGACTCCCCGGGAAGCCGTCAACGGTTTGTACAACACCAACGGACAAGGCGACGGCTACTTCGACGTCATCATCGTGGGCGCCGGCATCTCCGGTATCGACGCGGCTTATCGGATCACTGAGCGCAACCCGAACCTGACCTACACCATCCTGGAGCGCCGTTCGCGCATCGGCGGGACGTGGGACCTTTTCCGCTACCCCGGCGTGCGATCCGACAGCAGCATCTTCACACTGTCCTTTCCGTTCGAGCCGTGGACCCGCGAAGAAGGCGTCGCTGACGGCGTGCACATCCGCGAGTACCTGACCGCCACCGCGCACAAGTACGGCATCGACCGCCACATCCAATTCGACAGCCATGTCCGCGCAGCCGACTGGGATTCGGCCACCGACACCTGGACGGTCACCGCGGAGCAAGACGGTGCGCGCAAGCAATACCGCGCACGGTTCGTGTTCTTCGGCAGCGGCTACTACAACTACGACGAGGGCTACACCCCCGACTTCCCCGGCATCGAACACTTCGCGGGCACGGTCGTGCACCCGCAACACTGGCCCGAAGACCTGGACTACACCGGCAAGAAGATCGTGGTGATCGGCAGCGGGGCCACCGCTGTGACGCTGCTCCCGTCGCTGGCCGAACGGGCCAAAAAAGTGACCATGCTGCAGCGCTCACCGACCTATCTCATCTCGGCGTCCAAATACGGCAGGGTCGCCGCCGCCGCCCGCAAACTGCTGCCCCGCAAGGCTGCTCATCTGGTAGTCCGGATGTACAGCGCCATAACGGAGGCCGTGTTCTTTGCCTTGTCCCGCAAGGCACCGGATTTGGTGAGGTGGCTGCTGCGGCGCAAGGCGATCAACAGCCTGCCCCCCGGCTACGACGTCGACACCCACTTCAAGCCGCGGTACAACCCATGGGACCAACGGATGTGCCTGATCCCGGACGCCGACCTGTACAACGCCATCAGCGCAGGCCGCGCCGAGGTGGTCACCGACCACATCGACCATTTCGACGCCGGCGGCATCGCGCTCAAATCCGGTGGACACCTCGATGCCGACATCATCGTCACCGCCACCGGCCTGCAGCTGCAGGCGCTGGGCGGGACCACGATCAGCCTCGACGGAGTCGAGATCAATCCCAGCGATCGTTTCGTCTACAAGGCGCACATGCTCGAAGACGTGCCCAACCTGTTCTGGTGCGTCGGCTATACCAACGCATCGTGGACCCTGCGCGCCGACATCACGGCCCGGGCCACGGCAAAACTACTGGCACACATGGCCTCTTACGGCTACACACACGCCTACCCACACCGTGGCGGCGAGCCGATGACCGAGAAGCCGTCATGGGACATCAACGCCGGCTACGTGTTGCGGTCGTTGGACGCCTTGCCGAAGTCGGGCACCAGGCGGCCGTGGAACGTGCGGCAGAACTACTTCGCCGATGCGATCGATTACCGTTTCGACCGCATTGAGGAGGCGATGGTGTTCGGCCGGGTTGCCGACCGGGCGCCGTTGGCCGGGTAAGCGTCAGCGACTTCGCACGGCGTCTTACGCGGATTCGTCGCTGACGATCTGTTTTCCGCAGTTGGGGCAGAATTTCTCGGCGGGATGATGTTCGGCTCCGCAGCTGGAACAGAAATGTGGTTCCGCCGCAACCGGTTTTGGCGCGGGAACCACGCCGATGAGCCGGGCGGCCCCGGTTTTGATGCTCGCCCGTGTGCGGCCCGGTTTCGCGGCATCGGCCGGTGTGTGTGGAATTAGCCGCAAGCCAACTTTCGCCGGGGCGTACAGCGGCCAGCGGCTTTTCACCACGAGGAAGGTCAGACCGGCACCGGCCGCCAGCACCAGGGCAACGCCGACGACGACGTACCACAGCAGCTTTGTGCCGCTGAGCGTCGATACGTCGCCGTACTGCTGGCGCAGGTTGGCTGCGCTCGCCTTGAGATCGACCAGCCCCGGATAGTCCGGGGACATCGACAACGTAAGGTCGAAATCATCGATGGCGTCGGTGTAGTGGCCCGAGTAGTAATCGTCGAGCCCTTTGCGGTAGTACACATCGGGGGGCCCGAGCCTGGCTTTGACACCCTTGCCGGTCATGAGCGCGGCCAGACTCTCCGCGGGTGCGATGAAGTTGAACGGCTGCGACTCTCCGACGGGGCCGAAGCTGTTCACGCCGATGACCTCGCCGTTGAGCCCGATGGTGGGACCACCGCTCATGCCTTCGGTGACCGCGGCATCGATCTCGTACGCGGGGGTCGATCCCACGGCCGACTTCTTGCTGACCTTGCCGCTCTTGTTCGTCGGATCCAGCGTGGGACCGGTTACGTGTTTGGTGCTCTCCGGGAAACCCACCGACAGAATCGGCGTTCCGACGCTGACGTCGGCCTCGGTGGCCAGCTCGGAGGACGGCAGGTTGTGCTTATCGACCTTGAGCAGGGCGACGTCGCCTTTGCCCAGCGGCCGGAAGTCCACCACGCCGGCGGGAATCTTCCCGGCGACGTTCGCGCCGGTGCCGTACAACAACGTAATGCTGATCTCCGCGCCCCTGTCCGCGGCCGCTCCTTCCACCCGCGCGTTTTTCTGCAGCCACTCCAGTGCCGTCGCCGGGTCCTGTGACTCGGGCGCGTCCGGGAATTGGGCCATGTACTCGGCAGCGGCCCGTTCGAGTATCACCTTCTTGGCGCTTTCCGGATCGACGCAGTGGCCCGCCGTGGCCACCCAACCGTCCGGATTGACGACGAAAGCGGTGCAGCCCCAGGTTCCGATGAAGGGCATGCTCGTGCCCGCGCCGAACTGGGACAGGATTTGACCGTCGGGCAGCCGGACGAGGCCGTAACCCTGGCCGGCGAGGTACATGACGGCCGGCCTGATCATGGCCGCTGCCCTTTCCTCCGGGTTAGCCTGCGGACGACCGTCATTGGCCGAAGCGATGCCTGGCGACCCGACCAACACCGCCAGAGCAGCAGCGGACACCAACGCCGACGCCCGGCCGAAACGACGGCGTATGGGCATAATTCCTCCTTGTAATGAACTCCCTTTGACAATCCGGCAGGTCACGCGGCGGGGGTAGGGACCGAAGTCCCCTGCCATGAGGTCATTGGTTTGGACCACCGCCCCGCCCACACCCGCGGGAGTTCGTGAACTGCTTCTAAATCTCAGATGTCCGCAATACGCTGATCGGCATGGCACCTGAGAAGCGCGAACCACACGTCGTCGTCCTCGGTGGCGGCTCCTGGGGGACCACGGTGGCGTCCATCTGTGCACGCCGCGGGCCGACCCTGCAATGGGTGCGCTCGGAGGAGACCGCGGCGGACATCAACGACAATCACCGCAACAGCCGCT
The DNA here is from genome assembly GCA_964397935.1 of uncultured Mycobacterium sp. Classification (GTDB taxonomy): domain Bacteria; phylum Actinomycetota; class Actinomycetes; order Mycobacteriales; family Mycobacteriaceae; genus Mycobacterium. The sequence goes on along the minus strand of CAYNLB010000021.1, from coordinate 28,102 downwards.
ACCTCGGCAACGACGTAGTCCTGAGCGACACACTGCGGGCGACCACCGACTTCACCGAAGCGGCGAACTGCGCCGACGTCGTCGTGATGGGCGTTCCGTCGCATGGCTTCCGGGGAGTGCTGAGCGAGCTGGCCAGGGAACTGCGACCGTGGGTGCCGGTGGTGTCACTGGTCAAGGGCCTCGAGCAGGGCACCAACATGCGGATGTCGCAGATCATCGAAGATTTGCTGCCCGGCCATCCGGCAGGCATCCTGGCCGGGCCGAACATCGCGCGCGAGGTGGGCGAGGGCTACGCCGCCGCCGCGGTGCTGGCGATGCCCGACCAGCATCTGGCGACCCGGCTGTCGGGGTTGTTCCGCACCCGGCGCTTCCGCGTGTACACCACCGACGACGTCGTCGGGGTCGAGATGTCCGGCGCGCTGAAGAACGTCTACGCCATCGCCGTCGGGATGGGCTACTCGCTGGGCATCGGGGAAAACACCCGCGCGCTGGTGATCGCGCGAGCGTTGCGGGAGATGACGAAGCTCGGCGTGGCCCTGGGCGGGGACCCCGACACCTTTCCCGGGCTGGCCGGTTTGGGCGACCTCATCGTCACCTGCACCAGCCAGCGCAGCCGCAATCGCCACGTCGGTGAACAACTCGGGGCCGGCAAGCCGATCGACGAGATCATCGCGTCGATGAACCAGGTCGCCGAGGGCGTCAAAGCCGCCAGCGTGATCATGGAGTTCGCCAACGAGTTCGGCCTGAACATGCCCATTGCCCGCGAGGTCGACGCCGTGATCAACCACGGCTCGACCGTCGAGCAGGCCTACCGGGGCCTGATGGTCGAGGTCCCGGGCCACGAGGTGCATGGCTCGGGGTTCTGAACGCGCTTGTTATGCCGGTGTAACCAAAAAATTTGCATTCCCTATGGGCCCGGCTCCCCAGCTTGACCCGAGCTTTGCCAGCAAACTACCGTCGAACTAGGTAGCCAGGCATCCCCGGGCATGGCACAGTACGCCAGCCCGGTTGTAATTGCTTGTCCGCCAGCATGTTACGTCGACTTAATGAAGCGCAAGTGGGGCGGATATCGGAACATCCCCGCTACGACCCAACGAGAGACGTGACCGATGCAAAACACCGAGGGCCGCACGGGATCACGCGCCGACCGTATGCGATCGGTTGTTCGGCACGACCTGCCCTCGTCGCTCGTGGTTTTCCTGGTCGCGCTGCCATTGTCATTGGGCATCGCGATCGCGTCCAACGCCCCGGTGCTCGCCGGTCTGATCGCCGCGATCGTCGGCGGAATCCTCGTCGGAGCCATCGGCGGCTCACCGCTGCAGGTCAGTGGACCCGCGGCCGGTCTGACGGTCGTTGTCGCCGGTCTTGTTTCCGACCTCGGTTGGGGCATAACGTGTTTGATCACCGCTGCCGCGGGCGTGGTGCAATTTGTACTGGGCATAAGCCGTGTTGCGCGAGCCGCTCTTGCGATCTCGCCCGTCGTCGTACACGCCATGCTGGCCGGCATCGGCATCACCATTGCGCTGCAGCAGGCTCACGTGCTGCTGGGCGGGAAGTCCAAAAGCACGGCCTGGCACAACCTCATTGGCCTGCCGGAGCAAATCATCAGCGCTCATCGGCCCGGGACCGTACTCGGCGTAGGGGTGATCCTCATCATGATCGCCTGGCGGTGGATTCCGGAAACAATGCGCCGTATTCCGGGTCCGCTGGTCGCCATCGTCGCGGTAACGGCAATGTCGGTGATCTTCCCGTTCGACGTGCGGCGGATCGACCTCGAGGGCTCGCCGCTGGACGCACTGCGGTTGCCGGCGATCCCTGAGGGCAACTGGGGTGCGGTCGTCATCGGTGTGATAACCGTCGCGCTCATCGCCAGCGTTGAGAGCCTGCTGTCAGCGGTTGCGGTCGACAGGATGCACAACGGGCCACGCACCAACTTCGACCGCGAGTTGATCGGACAGGGCGCCGCGAACATGGTGTCGGGAACCATCGGCGGGCTGCCGATCACCGGCGTCATCGTCCGCAGCTCCACCAATGTCAACGCGGGCGCGAGATCCCGCGCCTCGGCGGTCATGCACGGTGTCTGGATCCTGTTGTTCACCATTCCGTTTGCGGGGCTGGTCGACGAGATCCCCACCGCCGCACTTGCCGGCCTGCTCATCGTCATCGGGATCCAGCTGCTGAAACCGGCGCACATCGAAACCGCTAAGAAGCACGGCGATCTGGCCGTTTACGTGGTGACCGCGGTCAGCGTCGTCTTCCTCAATCTGCTGCACGGTGTGCTGATCGGACTCGCCCTGGCCATCGCGCTGACCGGATGGCGGGTGATCCGGGTCCGGATCGAGGCCAAGCCCGTCGCCGACGAGTGGCACGTGAGCGTCGAGGGTGCGGCCTGCACCTTCCTGGCCCTGCCGCGGCTGACACGGGTGCTGACATCGGTCCCGCCGGGAACGGATGTCACGGTGGCCCTTTCGGTCCACTACCTCGATCACGCCGCGCAGCAGGCGATCGGCGACTGGCAGCGGCAGCATTGCGCCACAGGTGGCACGGCCCGGATCCGGGGAACAGTCGAAACGGGTCACCACGCCCGCCACGACCGGCCGGTCGAGGCCGAACAGCCAGAAGCCGCTGCGTGACTGAGCCTCGAAGGGCACCGGCGAACTCTGCGCGGCGAGCGTAACGCCATTGCGATTCCGGGCGCGATATTTCGCAATGACGTTACGCTCGTGAGCGGTCGCGCCGATCAGCCCCGCGCCATCGCCTGCAGCCGGCGGATGCGGTCCTCGATCGGCGGGTGCGTAGAGAACAGTGCTCCGATCCGCTCGCCCGCCCGGAACGGGTTGGCGATCATCAGGTGCGCCTGGCTGGCCAGCTGCGGCTCCGGCGGCAGCGGCGCCGCCTGCACCCCGCCGGAGATCTTGCGCAGGGCCGATGCCAACGCCAGCGGGTCGCCGGTCAGCACGGCACCCGATTCGTCGGCCTGATACTCGCGCGACCGTGACACCGCCATTCGCACCACCGTCGCCGCAATCGGGCCCAGCAATGCAACCAGCAGCAGCCCAAAGGGATTCTCGCCATCCCGGTTGCCGCCGAACATGCCGGCCCACATGGCCATGTTGGCCAGCGCGGTGATCACCGACGCCATCGCGCCGGCCACGCACGAGATCAGGATGTCGCGGTTGTAGACGTGCGACAGTTCGTGTCCCAGCACCGCGCGCAGCTCGCGCTCGTTGAGGATCTCCAAGATGCCGGTGGTGCAGCACACCGCGGCGTTGCGCGGATTGCGGCCCGTGGCGAACGCGTTCGGCGCGTTGGTGTCGCTGATGTACAGCCTCGGCATCGGCTGGTGTGCCGCGGTGGCGAGCTCCCGCACGATGCGGTACATCGCCGGGGCCTGCACCTCGGAAACCGGCTGCGCGTGCATCGCCCGCAGCGCCAGCTTGTCGCTGTTGAAGTAGGTGTATACGTTCATGCCCACGGCGAACAGCACCGCCAGCCACATCGCCGTCTTGCCGAACAGCGAGCCCACAAACACGATCAACGCGGACATACCGACCAACAGGGCGAAGGTCTTGAACCTGTTGGCGTTGGGATGCCAGGTCATCGGTGTCCTCCTCGGAACACTCAGGAACACTCATAGTTTTTTTGCCGACTACAGCTCATTGAACGCCCGAGACGACCTTCCGGGTTCCGCAGGGTTCTGCTGGTCGCTAGCCGTGCCGGCTGACGGTGTAGTCGACCAGTGTCTGCAACGCGTACCGGCCCGGGACGTCCGGCAAAAGAGCCAGCTCCTGGCGTGCTTGCGCCGCGTATTCGGCCAAGAAGTGCTTGGCCTTCGCCATGCCCGCGGATGCGCGCAACAGTGTCAGAGCCTCGGTGACCGCCTCGTCGTCGTCGATGGGCCCCGCCAGCAGCTCGCGCAGCCGCACCCCCTCGGGGCCGGGTTCGCGCAAGGCGTAGACCATCGGCAGGGTGTGCACGCCTTCGCGCACGTCGGTGCCGGGAAGCTTGCCGGACTCCTGCGAGTCGCTGTCGATGTCGATGATGTCGTCGGAGATCTGAAAGGCGGTGCCCACGATGCCACCGAGGCGGCTGAGCCGCTCCACCTGATCGTCATGCGCGCCGGAGAACATCGCACCGAATCGGCCCGAAGCGGCGATCAGGCAGGCCGTCTTCTCATACACCACCTTCAGGTAGTGCTCGATGGGATCCGTCCCGTCGGTGATGCCGCGGGTCTCGCGCATCTGGCCGGTCACCAGTTGGGCGAAGGTATCGGCGATAAGCCGCACCGCCGCCGGGCCCAGCCGTGATACCAGCCGCGACGCCGTGGCGAACAGGTAGTCCCCGGCCAGGATCGCGACATTGTTGCCCCAGCGCACGTTCGCGGTGGGCGTGCCCCGGCGGACCTCCGCCTCGTCCATCACGTCGTCGTGGTACAGCGTGGCCAGGTGCACCAGTTCGATCACCGCGCCGGCGATCGTCACGTCCCCGGCGTCGGGGTGGGGTCCGAGCTGGGCGGACAACACGGTGAACAGCGGCCGGAACCGCTTGCCGCCCGCCTTGAACAGGTGCATCAGCGAGTCGGTCATCACCTCGTCGGCGCTGCGCAGCTCGGCGTCCATGAGTTGCTCGATCTGCCCGACACCGTCACGGACGGTCGCCGCGAATGCGGCGTCACCGAAGTCGACGCCCGCCACCACCGTCGTCGGAGTCCTCACCCGACCAAACATACTGGTGTACATGGGGACGGTAGCGAGCAGAGCCCTCAGGGCCCAAGTGGTGGTGGTGGGTGCCGGGCCTGCGGGTTCGGCGGCCGCCGCCTGGGCGGCCCGGGCGGGTAAGGACGTCCTCGTCATCGACTCGGCCGCCTTCCCCCGTGACAAGGCATGCGGTGACGGGCTGACCCCGCGCGCGGTCGCCGAGCTGGAACGACTTGGGCTCGGCGACTGGCTCGACACCCGCATCCGGCATCGCGGACTGCGGATGAGCGGGTTCGGCGGCGAGGTGGAAGTCGAGTGGCCGGGCCCGTCGTTCCCGGCCACGGGCAGCGCCGTGGCCCGTCTCGAGCTGGACGACCGGATCCGCGAATGCGCCGAGGATTCCGGGGCGCGGATGCTGCTGGGCGTCAAAGTAGTCGCCGCACATCACGACTCGTCGAGGCGGGTGGTATCGCTCACATTGGCCGACGGCACGGAGGTGGGCTGCGGCCAGTTGATCGTGGCCGACGGGGCCCGGTCCTCGCTGGGCCGCATGCTGGGCCGGCGTTGGCATCAGGAGACGGTGTACGGCGTCGCCGCCCGCGGCTATCTGAGCACGCCACGCTCGGACGACCCCTGGCTGACGTCGCACCTGGAACTGCGCTCCCCCGACGGCGCGGTGTTGCCCGGCTACGGCTGGATCTTTCCGCTGGGCAACGGCGAGGTGAACATCGGCGTCGGGGCATTGTCGACGTCGAAACGGCCGGCGGATCTGGCGCTGCGGCCGCTGATCTCCTATTACACCGACCTGCGCCGCGACGAATGGGGCTTTACCGGCCAGCCACGGGCGGTGTCATCGGCGCTGTTGCCGATGGGCGGCGCGGTTTCCGGGGTGGCCGGACCCAACTGGATGCTGATCGGCGATGCCGCGGCCTGCGTCAACCCACTGAACGGGGAAGGTATCGATTACGGGCTGGAAACGGGGCGCCTCGCTGCCGAGCTGCTGGACCGTCGAGACCTGTCGCAAGTGTGGCCGTCGCTGCTGCAGCAGCACTACGGTCGCGGGTTTTCGGTCGCCAGGCGGCTGGCATTGTTGCTGACCTTCCAGCGGTTCCTGCCGGCGACCGGGCCGGTCGCGATGCGTTCGAGCACGCTGATGGCCATCGCCGTGCGGGTAATGGCCAACCTGGTCACCGACGACGACACGGACTGGGTGGCGCGGGCTTGGCGGGGCGGCGGCCGGCTGTCACGGTTGATCGACCGCCGCACGCCGTTCAGCTGAGCCGGCCCCTGACCGAACGCCGGTGAAGTGTGATGCGATATCAATTTCATTGACATATATCAGGCACATTGATATACCGGTAGGCATGACCCAGCCAACAGATTTCGAGTTCGAATCGGCCTACCGCGGTGAATCCGCGCTCGGCCAAGGGGTAAGGCCCCCATGGAGCATCGGTGTGCCCCAACCCGAGTTGGCCGCCCTGATCGAGGAGGGCAAGTTCCACGGCGACGTCCTCGACGTCGGCTGCGGGGAAGCGGCGATCTCGCTGGCGCTCGCCGAGCGCGGACACACCACGGTGGGGCTTGACCTCTCACCCACCGCGATCGAGCTGGCGCGCCGCGAGGCACAGCGGCGGGGGTTGACCAACGTCACCTTCGAGGTTGCCGACATCTCGTCGTTCACCGGGTACGACGGCCGGTTCGGCACCATCGTCGACTCGACTTTGTTCCACTCCATCCCGGTCGAGGCGCGCGAGGGCTACCAGCGGTCGATCAGCCGCGCGGCCGCGCCGGGGGCGTCCTACTACGCCCTGGTCTTCGACAGGGCCGCCGTGCCCGAAGGCCCGGTCAACGCGGTCACCGCCGACGAGCTGCGCGAGGCGGTGTCCCGATACTGGGTGGTCGACGAAATCAGGCCGGCCCGGCTATATGCCAAGCTCCCGGACGGTATCGCGGGGACGCCCGGCTTCGTCGCCGTCCGCGACGAGCCCGGTGGCCTGCAATCCGTCGCCGGCTGGCTGCTATCGGCGCACTTGGGCTGATCGGCCCACACCGCCAGGTAGTGGAGGGTATAGTTCGGCGGATGAGGGGAACGAAGCTGTCTACTATCGGCGCCATGGCCGCCGCCGCCATCGCGCTGGCCGCGCCGGCGCAGGCCGTGCCGGCCAACGACTACGACTACCCGTTCAAGAACACCGTCAACGGCTACGGCATCTACGGCCCGCAGGACTACCTCGCATGGCTCGGCAAGATCAGCTGCGAACGGCTGGCCAGGGGTGTGGATCACGACGCATACCAGTCGGCCACTTTCATCCAGCGCAATTTGCCGCGCGGTACCACCCAGGGGCAATCGTTCCAGTTCCTCGGCGCCGCGGTCGACCACTACTGCCCCGAGCAGGTGGGCGTCGTGCAAGCGGCCGGGAATCACTAGATCCTCGTCACTACAGGGGCTTGTACCCGGCATGCAGGGCCACAATGCCGCCGGTCAGGTTGCGCCACCGCACTGCCACCCATCCCGCCCGTGAAATCTGGTGGGCCAGTGCCGCCTGGTCGGGCCACGCCCTGATCGATTCGGCGAGATAGACGTACGCCTCGGGATTGCTCGACACCGCCCGCGCCACCCGCGGCAGCGCCCGCATCAAATACTCCTTGTACGCGGTGGCGAACAGCGCATTGGTGGGCGTGGAGAATTCGCACACCACCAACCGGCCGCCGGGCCGGGTGACGCGCGCCATCTCGCGCAGCGCCAGCTGCGGGTCGACGACGTTGCGCAACCCGAAACTGATTGTGACCGCATCGAATACGCCGTCGCCAAACGGCAGCCGCGTAGCGTCACCGGCGACTTTCGGCACGTGGCGCGCGGCACCCGCCGCCAGCATCCCGACCGAGAAATCGGCCGCCACACACCACGCCCCCGATTTCTGAAGCTCGACTGTGGACACCGCAGTGCCCGCGGCCAAATCCAGCACCTTCTGACCGGTCCCGATCATCAGCGCCGAGCGAGTGGCTTTGCGCCAGTAGCGGTCCTGGCCCAGTGACAGCACCGTGTTGGTCAGGTCATACCGGCGGGCTACACCGTCGAACATCGACGCGACGTCCCGGGGGTCTTTGTCCAACGCCGCACGAGTCATTGCGTCGACGCTACCCGCCCCGTCGGTGCTGCCGGTACCGCCACCGGCGGTGTTCTTGGCGGACCCTGATTTGCTGTCGGCGTTCCCCGGAAAAACAGCACGGGTGGTCGCGGACAGGCGTTTGCGCAGGCATTGTTTTGTTTTCGCAGCCCGCCGGTTGAAGTCCCGCCATTTCTCCGCATTAATTCTTCGCATTTTCCCTTCCCCGAAGCAGCTGCTATTTACGCTGAACTTTGCGTTTGTTAAATGGAGGAGCGACGCGAATGGCTTTTGGCCTGATCGTCAGCACGAAATCTGCATCGCTGCGGCGGTGTTGGAAACATGCCGATCGCAGCCTCCCGCGCGCGGGCGCCACGATGGCCGCCGTCCTTACCGCATGCGGATTGGTTTTCGCCGCCTCCGCCAAAGCCGAACCGGTCGGGACGGTCAAAGCCCGGACCCAGCGCATGTCCGAACCCACGCTGAATTCACGCCAGGATGGCTGGTACAACGTCAACGACCGCCTGAAACTTGTGTGCGCTGCGCGGGGACAGGCCACCAGAGGATTCTTCAGCTCGACAATTCCGAACGGCGGCTGGAACACACTGTGGTACAAGACGTCGGACGGGCATTTCGTCAGCGGAGTCGATATCGAAACGGGCACGCCGAACGCGGTCGCACCCGACTGCGCCGGCCGAGACGATCATGAAGTCATGCCGGCGGCCAACGCCGGGCGCGCCATGGGACAACGCCGGCTCACCAACTCCGGTGCCGAAGGCCAGTGCACGTGGGGAGCTTTGCACCAGTGGTTCGAAACCGGCGGGTACTACCCGGCCCTCGATGGCAATGCCATGGACTGGGCGGCCTCGGCACGAGCGCACGGCTGGACGGTCGTCACCGACGCGCAGCCGCGCGCGATCGTCGTGTTCCAGCCCTGGCTGCCGGGTATCAGCGCGTATGGCCATGCCGCATGGGTGAATTCGGTCTCAGAGCGCTTCGACGGCAGGTGGATAAACATCACTGAAATGAACAACGGCTCCCACGGCGGCGTCGGTGAATGGTGGACCCGCGACGTCAAGGAAGTCCCCGGAATGTCCTACATCTTGATGCCCTGACACGCGATCGCGGGCAGACGGCCACGGCGCGCGGGTGATGATGCCGTCGCGCTATGCGCGCCGCCTGCGCCACGAGAAATCGCGCGCTCGCGCAAACGGCGACAGTACCGCCTCGTAGTGGCCGAGTAATTCGTCGCAGATGACCGGCCAGCTGCGGCCGAGCACGCTGCGCCGGGCGGCCAGGGCGTAGCGATGCCGGTCCTGGACCAGGTGGGTGACAGCGGCGGGCAGCTGCACCTCGAATTCGTCGACGGGCAACAACAATCCGGTGCGGCACGGCGCGACGAGGTCACGCGGGCCGCCGGCGTCGGGGGCTATTACCGGCAACCCCGACGCCAGCGCTTCCTGCACGACTTGACAAAATGTCTCGTGCTCGCCGGGATGCACGAAAACGTCCATGCTGGCGTACGCCGCGGCGAGCTGGTCGCCGTACAACGCACCGGTGAAAACCGCCGCCGGCATTGCTGATTGCAGCTTGTTGCGGTCAACGCCGTCGCCGACGATGACAAGTTGCACCGCGTCGCGGGCCGCCAGCGCGATGAGCCGCTCGACATGCTTCTCCGGTGCGAGCCGACCGACGAACCCGACGATCGGCTTGCCATCCGGCGACCATCGCCGCCGCAGCGCCTCATCGCGCGCGGACGGCGCGTACCGCAACACGTCCACCCCCCGCGCCCATCGGTGTACGCGCGGAAACCCGCGAGCGACAAGCGATTCCATCGTCACACTGGACGGGGCCAGGGTCCGGTCGGCAAGGCCGTGCAAGTGACGGAACCATGCCCACGCCGCACGTGCCGTCATCGGAATGCCATAACTCGCGGCGAAACCCGGGACGTCGGTTTGGTACACCGCTACCGTCGGCACCCCCAGTCGGCGGGCCGCCCGCAGCCCGCCGTAACCGAGCAGCGCCGGCGAAGCCAAATGCACTACGTGCGGGTCGAACCCGCGCAGCACCTTGACCATGCGGGGCATCGGAACACCGAGCGGCAGCGTGGTCACCTTCGGGAACATCCGTGACGGCACCCGATGCACGCGAATGCCGTCGTGAATCCGGTCCGCGGGGGGTTGACCCGGCGGGGTGTCGGGAGCGATGACAAGCGCTTCGTGACCGGTGCGGCGCAGGTGCTCGAGTACCCGGAGCACTGAGTTGCTCACCCCGTTGACCTCTGGGAGGAACGATTCGGCGACGATTGCAACGCGCACGCCACTACAGTGTCAGCGCCGCCTGTCGACAAGGTTGCCTGTGGGCATACGTCGTGCGAAATCTGCTGCTCGGACACTTTTAGGACGCCGGTCGGCCCGGCTCGCTGCCGGTCGCGGCGCGACGATCCAGCCACCTGTCCAACACCGCCAGCGCCACCAGCAGGACCGTCGCAACCAGCCAGCCCACCACCGCGATCGACCCCGCCGGAATGATCGCCAGCCCCGCGTTGCGATGCTGAACCCGCACCAGGTTGGGATCGTTCTTGTTGTATTCGACGTAGATCCGCATCCCCGTCGACAAATGCGACGGATAGAGCACACCGAGTTCGGGTCGATAGGTGACTCGCTCGGGTGTGACGAATTCGATGGTGGAGCGGCGCGGTCCGGCGCTGAGCACCTCTGCCTGCGCCACGCCCATATTGTGTCGGATTGCAAGGTCGTCGCGCCAGGCGCCGGCAACCAGCAGCACCGACTGCAGCGTCACCAGCCCGGCCATCACGAGCACCGCGATCCGGGCCCAGCGCAACACAACTCGCGCCCGGGTTTTCGGTGGTTCATCGCTGCGCCCGTGGATCAGTATGTGCAGCACTCTTTTTGGAGATACCGTCACCATCGCAACCTCATAGGGCGGCCTTGATGGCGGCGTGTAGCTGCCGCAGCGACGACCGGTCCGCCTTGACCTCGAGTACCCGCAGCCCGGCTCCGGGTTCGTCGAGGGCCGCGCTCAGCTGATCGACTTCGATCTGCCGGCTCTCGACGTGGTAGGCGCGGCACAGCGCACCGACATCGACATCGTGCGGGGTACCGAAGATCCGCGATGACACGTCGGAGAATCGCGGGTCACCCTGCTCGAGCAACTCGAAGATGCCGCCGCCGTTGTCGTTGGAGACCACGATCGTCAGCCGGCGCGGTGTGGGCTCGGTGGGCCCGATCAGCAGGCCCGAGCTGTCGTGGACAAACGTCAGGTCGCCGATCAGCGCGACGGTGCGGCCCGGACCGTCCGGGCTGCCGTCGCGCTCGCGGGACCCCTCATATGCCAAAGCCGCCCCTATCGCGGTGGATACGGTGCCGTCGATGCCGGCGACTCCACGATTGGAGCGGACCCGGATGCCGTGGGCGTTCAGGCCGACGAGCGCCGCATCGCGGACTGGGTTGGATGCCCCGAGTACCAGTTGGTCTCCCGGTCGCAGCGCGTCCGCCACGGCCGCCGCGACGTGCAGGCCGGTGGTCAACGGGTGCGCCGCGAGCTGGCCGCGCACCGCGTCGACCGCGTGCCGATTCAGCTCCGCACAGCGGTGCAACCAGGCCGGGCTGGGCTCGCCGATGGTGACCGCCCGAGTGCCGGTGGCCTGCGAATTTCCCGAGACGTCCGGCCAGCGCGGGCCCGTGGTCAGCGCGTACACCGGCACCTGGGCGTCGGCCAGCAGCGCCGACACCGGCCGGTGCAATGTCGGCCGGCCGAGCATGATCACCTGTTTCGGCCGCAGTAGTGACAGGGCCAGCGGGTGCAGCGGGTTGGCGGCGGGCGGGGCGGTGGGTTCGGCGACGGTCGGGAGCTGCGCCAGGTTGGGATGCACACCGGCGCCGTGTCCGGCGATGACGACCGTGTCGGGTGACAGGTCGATGTCCAGCGGCTGGTCGAACGTCACCGGGGGCGCGTAGGTCCACGGCTTACCGCCCGGCCGGCCTTGCGGGGGCGTTGCACCGTGGGGTTCCGGATCGGGCACCAGCGGTTCGCGCAGCGGGATGTCGAACTGCACCGGCCCGGCGTTGGCGGTGCGGGAACCGGTGGCGGCCGCCAGCACCCGGCAGGTGGCCGATCGCCAGGTGGCGTTGAGCGAATCCTGCCGCTCGGGCGCGTCCTCGGCCAGGCCCAGGCTGATGGTGGCGCGAACCTGGGTGCCGAAGTAGCCCAGTTGCTCCATGGTCTGGTTGGCCCCGGTGCCCAGCAATTCGTAGGGACGATTGGCCGACAGCACGATCAGCGGTACCCGGGCGTAGTTGGCCTCCACCACCGCGGGGCCGAGGTTGGCCACCGCAGTGCCCGACGTCATGGCTACACAAACCGGCGCGCCGGCGGCGATCGCCAGGCCAATCGCCAGATATCCGGCGGTGCGTTCGTCGATCCGAACGTGCAACCGGATCCGCCCGGACCGATCGGCGTCCTGTAACGCGAATGCCAGCGGAGCGTTCCGCGACCCGGGGCAAAGCACCACATCGCGGACACCACCGCGAATCAACTCGTCAACGACGACGCGGGCCTGTGTCGTCGAGGGGTTCACTCATACAGAGTGGCACAGCTTGCCGGGGTCAGACCTTGACGCTGGCGAAGAACTGCAGGGCGGCCGCGTTGACGGCGTCCGGCTGCTCGAAGAACCCGAGGTGACCCGCGTCGGGTATCTCGACGTAGCGGCCATTGGGCAGCGCGTCGGCGACCTCGCGCCCCAGGTAGGGCGGCGTCAACACGTCGTCGGAGAAGCCGATCACCAAAACCGGTGCCGCGATGTTGCGGTAGGCCGGCAGCCGGCTCTCGTACGGAGCGATGTTCAGCTGGCAACGCGTTCCCGGGGTGGATTTGGTCGGCCAGGTGGAAAACATCGCGATCCAGTCGGCGACCGCGACATCGTCGTTGAGCGTCTTGCGCGAAAAGTTCTCCAACAACCTGATTTTCGCGTCATATGCGCTCGGCAGCCGCACACCGGACTTGTCCAGCTCGGCCTCGGCGTCGCGAAAGAATTCCCGGGCGACGTCCATGCGGCCCCGGGTACCCATCAACACCGCGGCGCTGACCAGCTCGGGCCGGGCGAGCATCAGTTCCTGGGCGATGAACGCGCCCATCGACATCCCGACGATGCGGGCCGGCGCAGCGTCGAGTTTCTCGATCAGCGCCGCCGTGTCGGCCACCATGGTTTGCGTCGTGAAGCCGTTGGCATTCTCGGTTGCGCCGATCCCGCGATTGTCGAAGGTGATGACGCGGTATCCGGCCGCCAGGAAAGCGGGAACCTGATACGGATGCCAGGTGCGCCCGGCACCGCCATGGCCGGCGATGAATACCACGGGTCCACCGGAGCCGCGATCGTCGTAAGCCAGGTTAATCACGCGAACGACGGTACAAGCTGTCCTCCGCAGCGCGCCCGGGCGCCTCCTTGCATCGCGCGCCGAACGCCGACGTTGCCCGCAAAACCCGCTAAGGCCCCGCCGGGCCGGCGATGCGATGCCACCACGGGACACGGCGGGCGATCGCATTGTCCAGCGCAAGGTGACGGTCCAGTCGGTGGTAGAGCTTCACGAGCAGGCCCAAGAACACCAGCACGTAGATGATCGAGGTCCCGACGTCGGTGGCCCCCGGGGTGTACGGTCCGCCGAATCCCTCGGCCGTGGACCAGATCATCAGGCTGTAGAGGGCGCCACCGATGTAGACGGCGCGGCGGCCGGTCCCGGTTATCAGCATGAGCGCGATCACCGTCTCGGTGACGGCGATGAGATAGGCCCACAGTTCTGGCGCGGGGCGTTGCATTACGCGGATCCAGAAATCGAACCAGGGCATCAGCCAATGCGGCTGACCTTCGGCCGCCGCGATCATGCTCGTCAGCATGGTCGCGCGGAACCCTGGCTGCCACTTCAGCCAGGCGTCGATCGCCCAGATCATGCCGAACGCAATTCGGAGCGCGGTGGCTGCCCACCGGCTATTCAGGGGTCCAGTATTCGTCGATCCGCTACTCTCACCGCTTGCCGCTTCATGTGACATGACAGCCGAGCGTGCTTGATCCCCTCCGGTCAGGTCAACTACAGCAGCTGATAGCAGGCGTTGACCCGGTCGATCCACCACTGCCTCCGCTCGGGCGGGGCGGCCAACGCCTGCAGCCGCGCCGGGTCGGGCGTGACCAGCCCCACCGGCAGGCATCCGTCGATCGGCACGGCGGGGTCGACCACGTCTTCTGAGAACAGCCCGCCGGTGCCCAGCCCGCAGGCATGGCGCAATACCGGCAGGGCGGCCGCGGCGGTCAAGCCATGGCTTATGCCTACCGCCGAATCGAGTGCGCTGGACACCACGACCGGGATGTCGATCTGCGCGGCGATATCGAGGAGGGCCGAAACCCCGCCCAGTGGGGCCACCTTGAGTACCGCGATGTCGGCGGCGCGGGCGCGGACCACAGCGAGCGGGTCGTCGGCCTTGCGGATACTTTCGTCGGCGGCGACCGGCACGTCGACCCGCGCGCGCAGCGCCGCGAGCTCGTCGACGGTCGCGCAGGGTTGTTCGAGATATTCCAGCGGGCCGTCGGCGGTCAGGGCGGATGCGGCCCGCACCGCGTCCTCGACGCTCCAGGCGCCGTTGGCGTCCACCCGCACGGTCGGCACCAGTGCGCGCACGGCGTTGACCCGGTCGACGTCGTCGGCCAGCGTCTGCCCGGGCTCGGCGACCTTGACCTTGGCCGTGCGGGCGCCGGGAAACCGCGCCAGCACCTCCCCCACTTGGGCAGCGGCGACGGCCGGCACGGTGGCGTTGATCGGCACACGGTCACGCCGCAGCGGCGGCGGCTCGCGGTAGGCCGCCTCGATTCCCGAGGCAAGCCAATGTGCGGCCTCGGGCGGCCCGTACTCGGGGAAGGCCCCGAACTCCCCCCACCCGGCGGGGCCCTCGATCAGCGCGACCTCGCGGGTGGTGATGCCGCGAAACCGCACCCGCATCGGCAGCGCGACGACATGCAGGCGGTCCAACAGGTCCGGCAGGGACGGCATCACCGGCCGTAGACCTGGCGGCCCGCCAGGAACGTCGCACGCACCTGCAGGTCGGCGATCTGCTCCGGCGGCACCGTCCGAGGATCGCCCGACAGCACCACCATGTCCGCGTACTTGCCCACCTCCAGCGAGCCGACCACGTCGTCGGCGAACAGCTGCCAGGCGGCGTCGATGGTCTGCGCGCGGATCGCCTGCTCGACCGTCAACCGCTCCTCGGCCCCCAGCACCCGGCCGCTGGGCGCGGTCCGGGTCACCGCCACGCTGATGTTGCGCAGCGGCTCCTCGGGGGTGACCGGCGGGTCGTTGTGCAACGAAATGCGCATTCCCGTGGCCACCGCGGATCCCGCAGGCATCCAACGGGATCCGCGCTCCGGGCCGAACAGACCGTCGACGATGACGTCGCCCCAGTAGTGGATGTGGTCGACGAAGATGCTGCAGGTGACGCCCAGACCGGCGGCCCGACGGAGTTGGTCGGGCCGGATGGCGCCGACATGTTCGAGCCGCAATCGGTGGTCCTTGCGTGGATGACGGCGCAGCGCTTCTTCGTAGACGTCGAGAATGGTGTCCACACCGGCGTCGCCGTGCACGTGGCAGGCCAGCTGCCAGCCCAGCGGGAAGTAGGCGCCGACGATCTCGTCCAGCTGTTCGCGGGTGTAGTTGGCGTGTCCGCAGGAACCGGCCGCACCGATCGTGCGGGTGGCGGCGGTGTCCAGGTACGGGAAGCTCAGCGCGATGTTGCCGATCCACGGTGAGCCGTCCACCCAGATCTTGATGCCGACCTGCCGCAGCATGTCATCGCCCTCGCCCGGCGTCGCGCCGGTGGACATCTGCGGGTTCGACACCTCATAGGTGCGCAGCCGCACCGTCAACTCCTCGCGCAGCTGCTCGAGCAACGGCGCAAACGCCGGATCGAACGCCATGTCCGAGCAGGTGGTCAGCCCGGCGCGGTTGAGCCGGGCGCATTCGGCGCGCAGCATCGCCGGGTAACTGCTGGGCTCGATGGCCGCGCCCAAAAGCGGAAACACCGCACCGATTTCCTCGGCACTGCCGTCGAGTTCACCGTCGGCGCCGCGACCGTAGCGGGCCCCCTTGGGGTCGGGCGTGTCGCGGCTGAGCCCGGCGTGCTTGGCGGCCAGCGAATTGAAATAGGCCTTGTGCCCGGAGTTGTGCACGATCACCAGCGGACCGTCCGGCGCGATGTCATCGAGCCAGGCCAGTGTCGGCTCCGGAAGGCCGGGCTGCAGCAGCGGGTCCCAGCCGCTCAGATAGGCGCCGGCCGCTCCCCGGGCGGCCGTCTCGCGGCGGACGGCATCGACGACATCACGCGCGTCGCGCACGGTCACCGGCCGGATGTCGACGATCCGGTCCGACAGCGCGAGCGCCTCCATCAAAGGATGGCCGTGTGCCTCGATGAATCCCGGCATGACGCAGCCGTCGCCGATGTCGATGGTTTGGGTGCCGTCGCCAATGAACCCGGCGACATCTGAGCGGGTCCCGACGGCGACGATCCGGTCGTCGGCAACGGCGAGCGCCTCAGCGGTGGGCCGCGACTCGTCGACGGTCAGTACGGTCCCAGTGACGACAAGGTCAGCATCGGCCATGAGCAGGGATACTAGTGGCGATCGCGACTGTGGCGGTGGGACCCGGACGAAGCGGGTCGCTACCAGGCAGCCGGAGTGATCCTGGCGGCGCCGAGCGAGCGACGGTCAATGCTTCCCGATTCCCTCGGGTCGTTCGACAAGTTATTGGGCCACAGTTTGGCGCGCCGCCGCGCTAGGTCCTGCTGTCGGTGAGGGCGCGACCGACTCGAATTGCAACACGTTCTAGTCTGGCCCCATGAGTGACGAGCTGTTGCGACACCCGACCCATAACGGTCACATGTTGGTGGGCGCGCTCAAGCGCCACAAGAACAAGCCGGTGTTGTTCCTGGGCGACACCACCCTGACCGGTGGTCAGATGGCGGACCGGATCAGCCAGTACACGCAGGCGTTCGAGGCGCTGGGGGCGGGCACCGGCGTCGCGGTGGGCCTGCTGTCACTCAACCGTCCCGAAGTGCTGATCATCATCGGCGCCGGCCAGACCCGGGGCTACCGTCGCACCGCGCTGCATCCACTGGGCTCGCTGGATGATCACGCCTATGTGCTGTCCGACGCCGGGATCAGTTCGCTGATCATCGACCCCAATCCGATGTTCGTCCAGCGCGCACTCGATCTGCTGGAAAGGGTGCCGTCGCTGCGGCAGATCCTGACCATCGGGCCGGTGCCGGAGGCGCTGCGGGGTGTCGCTGTGGACCTGTCGGCCGAAGCGGAGGAGTACGAGCCCCAGCCGCTGGCCGCCGCGGAGTTCCCGCCGGACCAGGTCATCGGCCTGACCTACACCGGCGGCACCACCGGTAAGCCCAAGGGCGTGATGGGCACCGCCCAGTCGATCTCGACGATGACGATGATCCAGCTGGCGGAGTGGGAGTGGCCGGAGGAGCCGCGGTTCTTGATGATCACTCCGCTCTCCCATGCCGGCGCGGCGTATTTCCTGCCGACCCTGGTCAAGGGCGGCGAGATGTATGTGCTGCCCAGGTTCGATCCGGCCGAGGTCTTGAAAACCATTGAGGAGAAGCGGATTACGGCCACGTTCGTGGTGCCCTCGATGCTGTACGCGCTGATGGACCACCCGGATTCACACACCCGGGACCTGTCGTCGCTGGAAACCGTCTATTACGGCGCGTCGGCGATCAACCCGGTGCGGCTGGCCGAGGCGATCCGGCGGTTCGGCAAGATCTTCGCCCAGAACTACGGCCAGTCGGAGGCGCCGATGGCCATCACCTACCTGTCCAAGAACGACCACGATGAGAAGCGGCTCACCTCGTGCGGGCGCCCGACGCTGTTCGCACGGGTGGCGCTGCTGGACGAGGACGGCAAGCCGGTGCCGCAGGGCGAGCCGGGCGAGATCTGCGTCAGCGGGCCATTGTTGGCCGGCGGCTACTGGAATCTGCCTGACGAGACATCGAAAACCTTCAAAGACGGCTGGCTGCACACCGGCGACATGGCCCGCGAGGACTCCGACGGCTTCTACTACATCGTCGACCGGGTCAAGGACATGATCGTCACCGGCGGTTTCAACGTGTTCCCGCGGGAAGTCGAAGATGTGGTCGCCGAGCACGCGGCGGTCGCGCAGGTGTGTGTGGTCGGGTCGCCGGACGACAAGTGGGGCGAGGCCGTCACAGCCGTGGTGGTGCTGCGCGCTGACGCGCCCCGCGACGACGCCGCGATCGAGGCGATGACCGTCGAGATCCAGGCCGCGGTCAAGGAGCGCAAGGGCTCGGTGCAATCGCCCAAGCGGGTGGTGGTCGTCGAATCGCTGCCGTTGACCGGGCTGGGCAAGCCGGACAAGAAGGCCGTGCGGGCGCGGTTCTGGGAAGGCGCGGGCCGCGCCGTCGGCTAGGTTGCGCCCAACGTCACGCTGGCGTGACGCTCGGCGTCGGCCGCCACTCTGGCGTGACGCTCGGCGGCCACGATTCGCCGGTTACTGTGATGGTGGAGCCGTCCGCCGAGGAAGCCAGGCCGCTGCCGCGTGTCTGACCCGCTGAGGTCGGCTTCATGAAGCGCTCGGGGATCTGCCCGGTCTTCCGTTTCGACCCGGTGTAGTGACGGACGGAGTTCAACGCCTTGAGTGACAACCCATTTGATGTGCAGGCATGGCGGCCCGTCGACGGATTCGACGGCCTGACCGACGTCACCTACCACCGCCACGTCACCGACGCCACGGTACGGGTCGCGTTCAACCGTCCCGAGGTGCGTAACGCGTTTCGGCCGCACACCGTCGACGAGCTCTACCGCGCGCTCGACCATGCCCGGATGTCCCCCGACGTCGGGACGGTGCTGCTGACCGGCAACGGGCCGTCCCCCAAAGACGGCGGCTGGGCGTTCTGCTCGGGCGGCGATCAGCGCATCCGCGGCCGCAGCGGCTATCAGTACGCCACCGGCGACACCGCCGACACGGTCGACGCGGCGCGGGTCGGCCGGCTGCACATCCTCGAGGTGCAGCGGCTGATCCGGTTCATGCCCAAGGTGGTCATCTGCCTGGTCAACGGCTGGGCGGCCGGCGGCGGGCACAGCCTGCACGTGGTCTGCGACCTCACCCTGGCCAGCCGCGAGCACGCCCGCTTCAAACAGACCGACGCCGACGTCGGCAGCTTCGACGGCGGCTACGGCAGCGCGTACCTGGCCCGCCAGGTGGGCCAGAAGTTCGCCCGCGAGATCTTCTTCCTGGGCCGCGTCTACACCGCCGAGCAGATGCACCACATGGGCGCGGTCAACGAGGTCGTCGAGCATGCCGAGCTGGAACGGGTCGGCGCGCAGTGGGCGGCCGAGATCAACGCGAAATCGCCGCAGGCACAGCGCATGCTGAAGTTCGCGTTCAACCTGCTGGACGACGGCCTGGTGGGGCAACAGCTGTTCGCCGGTGAGGCCACCCGGCTGGCCTACATGACCGACGAGGCGGTCGAGGGCCGCGACGCTTTCCTGGAGAAGCGCCAGCCGGACTGGAGCCGCTTTCCGCGGTATTTCTGAGCGGCCTCGCGCCCGATCTCGGCGATTCCGCGCGCCTCACATTCCTGCTATGACCGACCACCAGCCCCAGGTCGTCAGCATCGACAGCGGCACGCCGACGCCGATCAGCAGCGCTACCAGATCCGGCTCGAGATCGTGCTCCATGGCAAGGATGCTCGCGCCGAGCATGGGCGGCATCGCCATCTCCAGCATCGCCACCTTGGCAACGGGATCGCTCGCCTGGTTCAGCGCGCAGTACATCAGCACCAACGCCAACGGGGCCGCGGACAGCCGATAACCCAGACCCACGCTCAGCGGCGCCAGGCGCCCGGCGAGGTGGCCCGGCCGCAACGCATAGCCCACCGCCGCCATGGCAAGCGGCGTCAGCGTCTCGGCGAGTACATCGATGATCTGCGTAAGCCATGTCGGACGATCCAGATGGTTGGTGGCGAAAGCGATGAGGATCGCGAGGAAAGGCGGGAAGGTTACGGCCCGCGTGATCACAGTGCGCCCATCGAAGTGGCTCGAACTCGCAACAGAAGCAATAGCGATACCCACTGTGGAGACAGCAAGATACGAGCCACACAGGTCGATCACGATGCCAAGACCGAGCCACTGCTCACCGGCGTAGGCGACGATCATCTTCAATCCGACGAACGCAGTGTTGCCCCAACCTCCAACCAGCAGCAGAGCGCCGGTGCGCCGCCGCGACCAGCGCAGCGCACGGCAGAGCGGAACGATCACGGCGGTGGCGAGGATCACGTCGAGCCACGGCGTTGCTGCGGCGAGCCACCAGTCGTCGTCGACGGTCAGGTTGTGCACGCTGCGGAACGCCGCGGCCGGGAGCGCGACGCTGATCACCCAGCCACCGAGCACGCTGCTCGCGTTGTCCGGTAGGCGGCCCCAGAGACGCAACCCGACACCGATGGCAAGACAGGCCAAGATCAGCGCGATTTCCTGCATTGAGTCCGCTTTCTCCGGCGGCCCGGGCCGCACGCCACGAAGAACCCATGGACGTGTCCGGATCGTATTGAAGCAACCTAGACTCGCCCCACGTGAGCAAAAGCCCGCTTCGCCGCTTCACCGACCAGCTCGTGCTGGCGACCATGCGTCCCCCCATCGCGCCGCAAATACTGGTCAACCGGCCCGCGATCAAGCCGGTCGACCTCGCCGGCAAGCGGATCCTGCTCACCGGGGCCTCATCGGGAATCGGGGAGGCCGCCGCCGAGGAGTTCGGCCGTCGCGGCGCCACCGTCGTCGTCGTCGCCCGCCGCCGGGACCTACTGGACTCGTTGGCGGACCGGATCACAAAGTCGGGTGGTGCCGCGACGTCGATCCCATGCGACATCTCGGAGATGGAAGCCGTCGACGCACTGGTCGCCGACGTCGAAAAACGTCTCGGCGGAATCGACATCCTGATCAACAACGCCGGCCGGTCCATCCGCCGGCCGCTGGCCGAGTCGCTGGAACGCTGGCACGACGTCGAGCGGACCATGACGCTCAACTACTACGCGCCGCTGCGGCTCGTCCGCGGGCTCGCACCCGGGATGCTGGAGCGCGGCGACGGCCACATCATCAACGTGTCGACGTGGGGCGTGCTTTCGGAGGCGTCGCCGCTGTTTTCGGTGTACAACGCGTCGAAGGCCGCACTGTCCGCGGTGAGCCGGGTTATCGAAACCGAGTGGGGCCGCAAGGGTGTGCACTCGACGACGCTGTACTACCCGCTGGTGGCGACCCCGATGATCGCGCCGACGAAGGCCTACGAGGGGGTGCCGGCGCTGACGCCGGACGAGGCCGCCGACTGGATGGTCACCGCCGCCCGCACCCGGCCGGTGCGCATCGCACCCCGGATGGCGATCGCAGCCAAGGCGCTGGACACCGTCGGCCCCCGCTGGGTCAACGCACTGCTGCAGCGACAGAACATCCAGCCGAACCGCGAAGCCGGGGGCTGAGCCGGGCTCTCAAACGTGATAGACACGAGGCTATGGAGATCCTGGCCAGCCGGATGCTGCTCCGGCCGGCGGACTATCAGCAGTCGTTGAGTTTCTATCGGGACCGGATCGGTCTGGCGATAGCTCGTGAATACGGTGCCGGCACAGTATTCTTCGCCGGCCAGTCGTTGCTCGAGCTCGCTGGTTTCGGCTCCCCGGACCATTCCCGGGGGCCCTTTCCCGGCGCGCTGTGGCTGCAGGTCCGCGACATCGAAGCCACCCAAGCCGAGCTGGCGGGCCGGGGGGTATCGATCGCCCGCGAGGCGCGTCGCGAACCATGGGGCCTGTACGAAATGCACGTGACCGACCCGGACGGAATCACGCTGATTTTCGTCCAGGTTCCCGGGGACCATCCGCTACGCCGCGACACCCGAGGTGAACAGCAGGGAAATTCCGGTTAACTGAGAGGTAACATCTGGCGACGAGTCCAGATACACCAGCGCTGCGGGTCTTCCTCCATTCGACAATGGCATCCCACTACTACGAGAATCAGGCGCTGTGAACATCCAATTGTTCCTGTTGATCATTGTCGTAATCACGGCATTGGCCTTCGATTTCACCAACGGCTTCCACGACACGGGCAACGCGATGGCGACCTCGATCGCCAGTGGGGCACTCAAGCCCAAGGCGGCGGTCGCGCTGTCCGCGGTGCTGAACTTGGTGGGCGCGTTCCTGTCCACCGCCGTCGCCGCCACGATCGCCAAGGGTTTGATCGACGCCAACATCGTCACGCTGGAACTGGTGTTCGCCGGCCTGGTCGGGGGTATCGTCTGGAACCTGCTCACCTGGCTGCTCGGTATCCCCTCGAGTTCCTCGCACGCTCTCATCGGCGGCATTGTCGGAGCCACGATCGCTGCCGTGGGAGCGCACGGAGTGATCTGGAGCGGCGTGGTGTCCAAGGTGCTCATCCCGGCCGTCCTGGCCGCGATCCTGGCCATCGTTGTCGGGGCGATAGCCACCTGGCTGGTCTACCGGATTACCCGCGGTGTCCCGCACAAGAGCAGCGAAAAAGGTTTCCGGCGCGGCCAGTGGGGCTCAGCCTCGCTGGTCTCGCTGGCGCACGGCACCGGCGATGCACAGAAGACGATGGGCATTATCTTCCTGGCCCTGATGTCGTACGGCTCGGTCAGCAAGAACGCCGCTATGCCGCCGCTGTGGGTCATCGTGAGTTGCGCGCTGGCAATAGCGGCGGGTACCTATCTGGGCGGCTGGCGGATCATCCGCACCCTGGGCAAGGGACTGGTCGAGATCGCTTCACCGCAAGGTATGTCCGCCGAATCGTCCTCGGCCGCAGTTATTCTGCTGTCCTCCCACTTCGGCTACGCACTGTCGACCACCCAGGTCTGCACCGGTTCGGTGCTGGGTAGCGGGGTCGGTAAACCCGGCGGCGAGGTGCGCTGGGGCGTGGCCGGACGCATGGTGGTCGCGTGGCTGGTCACGCTTCCATCGGCCGGTCTGGTCGGAGCGGTCACCTACTGGATCGTGCATCTCATCGGCGGATACCCCGGTGCGGTCATCGGCTTCTCGCTGTTGGTCGCGGTCTCTGCCGTCATCTACATGAAGTCGCGCAAGGTGAAGGTGGACCACAAGAACGTCAACGCCGAGTGGGAAGGCAGCCTGACCGCCGGACTCGACGATTCGGGCCGGCAACCGCCTCACGATACGGGCACTCAGGTAGGCGTCCTGCCGTCCCGCGGGTTCGGCTCCGAAGACGACACCGTCGTCGCGGAGAACGCCTCATGAGCGCCTGGTTCAACTACGAGGCCACGCTGAAAATCCTGCTCTTCGGCATGCTCGCCGGTGCCGCACTGCCAGGGCTGTTCGCACTGGGGATACGGCTGCAAGCCGCCGGCGCCGGAGACATCGGCACCGACGGCAGCGCACCGCGGCGTAATCCGGTGCTGACTGCACTCGCCTGGGCGATCTACGGGCTGGTTCTTGCGGCGATCATCATCGGGGTGCTGTATATCGCCCGAGACTTCATTGCCCACCACACTGGATACCCGTTCCTGGGGGCCAAGCCGAAGTAGCATCGGTCGTGGCCCCGAATGCCCGCCCACGACGGGAGTCATAACGAAGTGAACGGATTTCTCAGTTCAATCGTCTCGTGGCTGCGCGCGGGATATCCGGAGGGCATCCCGCCGACCGACACCTTCCCGGTGCTCGCCCTGCTGACCCGCCGATTGAGCAGCGACGAAGTCATGGCCGTGGCCCATGAGCTGATCCGGCGCGGCGAGTTCGACAATGTCGACATCGGTGTGCTGATCACCCAGATCACCGACGAGTTGCCGACGCCGGCCGACGTCGAACGGGTGCGGGCCAGGTTGGCCGCCCAGGGCTGGCCGTTCGATGACGCCGACAACGCCCAGGGCCCCGCATAGCCGTCCTGCGTGCGGTCAGGGTCCCGCCGGGCTCGGCCGCCTCGACGCTGGTGCCCGCCCTGGAACGGGTGGTGGCGGGTCGTGAGTCCGCGCTCGTCGCCCTGGCCCCCCACGACGATCACACGTCGGCTGCGCTGCGGGTTGGCGAAGAGATCGACGACGACGTCTCCCTGGTGGCGACCACGTCCGGAACCACCGGCGCCCCCAAGGGCGCCTTGCTGACCGCCGCCGCCCTGACCGCCAGCGCGACGGCCACCCACGACCGGCTCGGCGGGCCGGGCCGCTGGCTGCTGGCCCTGCCGCCCCACCACATCGCCGGGGTGCAGGTGCTGGTGCGCGGCCTGCTGGCCGGCTCAATACCGGTCGAGCTGGACGTGTCCGCCGGGTTCGACGTCACCGTATTGCCGGGCGCGATACGGCGATTGGGCTCCGGGCGGCGGTACACGTCGCTGGTCGCCGCGCAGCTGGCCAAGGCGCTCGCCGACCCGGCGGCTACGGCCGCGCTCGCCGAACTGGACGCCGTGCTGCTCGGCGGCGGACCGGCCCCGCAGCGGGTCCTCGACGCCGCGGCGGCCGCGGGCATCACGGTGGTCCGCACCTATGGGATGAGCGAGACCGCGGGAGGCTGCGTTTACGACGGTGTTCCACTGAACGGGGTGCTGCTGCGGGTGGCGGCCGACGAGCGGATCATTCTCGGCGGCACCACCCTGGCCAAGGGCTACCGCAACCCGGTTGATCCCGATCCGTTCGCCGAGCCCGGCTGGTTTCGCACCGACGATCTCGGCGCGATCGACGAAGCGGGCGTCCTGACCGTGCGGGGCCGCGTCGACGATGCGATCAGCACGGGCGGCCTGACCGTTCTGCCCCAGCAGGTCGAGGCCGCCCTGGGCACCCACCCGGCGGTCAGCGAGTGTGCGGTGTTCGGTCTCGCCGACGACCGGCTGGGACAGCGGGTGGTCGCCGCGATCGTGGTGCGCGACGACCGTTCACCGCCAACGCTGGACGACCTGCGGGCACACGTGACGCACAGCCTGGACCCCAGCGCCGCGCCGCGCGAGTTACACATCATCGACGCAATGCCGCGACGCGGCATCGGCAAGGTCGATCGTGGGGCGCTGGTGCGCCGGTTCGCCGATGCAGCCGATCAATAGGCTGAACGATCGTGAAGATCGCTCGCCGGGATGCGTTGGCGGTCGTGGCCGGGATCGTGCTGGTGGCGGCGGCCTTCGTGCTACCGCGGATGGATTGGGGCGTCAAACCGCGGCTCGGCGTCGGCCCCGAACGATTCGCCACGCACGCAGGAGCCGCACCGATCTTCGGCGAGTGGGAGATCCACGCCGGCTGGGGCACCGGGCCTGCCATTGCCATCGCGGTTGCCGCCGTGGTGTGGGGACCCGCGCTGGCGCAGCGGCTTTCGTGGCGGGTACTGACACTGGGCACCTGGGCGACCGCCTGCGGATGGGCCTTCGCGCTGGCGATGATCGACGGCTGGCAGCGCGGCTTCGCCGGCCGCCTGACCACCAAGGACGAGTATCTGCACGAGGTGCCGGGCGTCACCGACATCCCGTCCGCGGTGCGCACGTTCGCCGGCCGGATCGTCGACTACCAACCCGACTCCTGGACCACCCACGTCTCGGGGCATCCGCCCGGCGCGCTGCTGACGTTCGTCTGGCTGGACCGGATCGGCCTGCACGGCGGCGCTTGGGCCGGGCTGCTGTGCCTGCTGGTGGGCTCCAGCGCGGCGGCGGCCGTGTTGATCGCCGTGCGTGCACTGGCGGACGAGGAGACCGCGCGGCGGGCCGCGCCGTTTGTCGCCGTGGCACCCACGGCCGTCTGGGTCGCGGTCTCCGCCGACGGATACTTCGCCGGGGTCGCCGCCTGGGGCATCGCACTGTTGGCCGTGGCGGTGCACCGCCCGGTTCGGTTCCCCGCGCTGGCGGCCGCCGCCGCGGGTCTGCTGCTGGGCTGGGGCGTGTTCGTCAACTACGGCCTGATGCTGATGGGTCTTCCGGCATTGGCGGTGCTCGTGTCGGCAACCGATTGGCGGGCCTCCCTGCGGGCGCTCGGCCCGGCCGCGCTGACCGCCATAGCGGTGGCGGTGACCTTTGCCATTGCAGGGTTTTATTGGTTCGACGGTTATACCCTCGTGCAGCAACGCTATTGGCAGGGCATCGCGACCGACCGGCCGTTTCAGTACTGGAGCTGGGCGAACCTGGCCTGCGTGGTGTGCGCGATCGGATTGGGCAGTGTGGCCGGAATCAGCCGAGTGTTCGACTCGGCCGCCCTGCGTCGCCGACCCGGTTTCCGGCTGTTGCTGTTGGCCGTGCTGGCCGCCATTGCCTGCGCGGACCTGAGCATGCTCAGCAAGGCAGAGGTCGAGCGGATCTGGCTACCGTTCACCGTCTGGCTGACCGCGGCGCCCGCACTGCTGCCGGTACGGTCGCATCGCCTGTGGCTGGCGGTGAATGCCGCCGGTGCGCTGCTGCTGAACACCATCATCGTCACGAACTGGTAAGCGAACGCGAACGACCAACCGGGCCCGGCGCGGCGGCTGGGCCCCTGTCTCAGGGCGCGAGCCTGACCACGCCCGGCGGCATGGGTGGTTGCGGTGCCGGCTCTACCGGACCGGCGCCGCCCGGGCCGCTGGGGCCGACGGGCCCGCCGGGGCCCGCGCTACCACCACCGCCGCCACTGCCGGCA
>CAYNLB010000021.1:0-1524 GCA_964397935.1 uncultured Mycobacterium sp. | reverse complement strand
AGCTGACGGCAGCTACCCCGCAGGGCAGTTCACGACTGACGTCCTTCACAGTCCTGCTGCGCGGGTGACCCGCGCGAAACGGCTGGCGGGTCCGCAGGCACCGCGCACCACCGCGACGTCGTCGACGACATCGATGTCGGCCAGCCGTTGCACTTGTGCTACGTCAACACCGTTGGCGCGCAGTGCCTTCAACGTCAGTTCTCCGGTATCGGGTTGAGACATCGGGACGGCGCGCAGGCAATCGGCCATCTCCGACCATGCCACGCCGAGCACCCACCAACCGCCGTCATGAGCCAGCCCGAGCACGGCCGGCGCCGCCACCAGCCGACGCGCGCAACCGGCCAACAGCTCAGCGGTCACCTGCGGGGTGTCCATTCCGATTTGCAACACGGGATACCCGTCAGCCGAGTCAGCGTGGGCGTTGGCGAGCCGGTCGGCGAAGTCGTCGCCGCGCTGCGGGATGACGGTGAAGGACTCCAGCCGTTGCCGGATCTCAGGGGCGCCGGCGGCCGCGCTCAGGTCGCCGGTGAGGGCCACTACCCGCGCCGCAACCGGTGCGGCGGCCACCGCGTCCAGCGTGTCCAGCAGTGCGGCGGCAGCGATCTCGGCGGCAAGGCGGTCACCGACCGTCGCCGCAAGCCGCGTCTTGGCCCGGCCGGGCTCCGGCGCTTTCGCGACCACCAGCAGGGTCACCGGCAGGACACTCATGAGATCACTTTCCAGAAGTCGAGGATCGCGGTGATGCTGCCCCGCAGTGAACCGCTGACCTTCGACTTGCCGCCCGTCCGGGGCCCGTAGCTGACGTCGAGCTCGACCACCTGCCAGCCGGCGGCCGCGGCACGCACCAGCAGTTCCAGCGGATAGCCCGAACGCCTGTCGGCGACACCGAGATTCAGCAGCGCCTCTCGCCGGGCCACTCGCATCGGCGCGATGTCGTGCACGGGCAGGCCGTGGCGGGTACGCAACCGCCAGCTCATGACCACGGTGCCCAGCCGCGCGACCCACGGCCAGTGCAGCCCGGGTACCGGCCGACGCCGGCCCGTCACCAGGTCGGCGCCCCGCTCGAGCGCGGCGACCAGCCGCGGCAAATCGCCGGCATCCATCGAGCCGTCGGCGTCGATGACCGCCACGATCGGTGTCGTGGCGGCGACCACGCCCGCGTGCACCGCGGAACCGTAGCCCGCCCGCGGTTCCACGACGACCTGGGCGCCGTGCCGGCGCGCAACTCCGGCGGTGTCATCGGTGCTGTTGTTGTCGACGACCAGCGCCCGATAGCCGGCCGGAATGGCCGCCAGCACCGCCGGTAACGACTCCTCCTCGTTGAGGCAGGGCAGTATCACCGTGACCAGAACGTCGGGGTCGGGCATGGCAATCGACCTTAGCCCGACGACGCTGCGGGTTGATGGCCCGATCGATGCGGGGAGTCATCGTCAGGAGCCGTGCTGACCGCCGCCGCTGGATGGCTGCTGCGAATGCGTCGACGGCTGCTGTGTCTGAGTGTGCGTCTGGGTCTGGGTCTGGGTC
>CAYNLB010000020.1:12677-46912 GCA_964397935.1 uncultured Mycobacterium sp. | reverse complement strand
CCAGGCGCTGACCGGGGCGCGTTGCCGCAGAGCCCAACGATGCGGTCGAAGACATAACCTCATCATCGCAGCCGGCTACGACAAGTCTCGGCTGCCCGATCCGCGCCGGGGTGTGACCGTCACGATCGGTCCGCGGCGACCAGACAGAGAGGCCAGGGTTACCGCTATGAATGCCTGGACTCAGAACCAGGCAGCTCACCGGATGGTGGCGGGCAGGCAACCGCGGCGATGGCCTGCGACCAGGGCGCGGGACCGCTCGGCTTTGCCGGCACCGCGGTCAGGGCCGGCACGCGGGACGCGGCGGGACTGGCCAGCCTGGCCGGCGATGGATTCGGCGGCGGACCAACCGTCCCGATGGTGCCCGGCGGCCGACGATCTGACTCCGACTGATGTGACGCCATCGCGGGTGATCACGGCCGCGGGCGCCGGCGGCGCCTATCGCAATCAAGCGCCCGGCGCACCACCCGCACGGCAGTCATCTCGTCGAGCAGCCGCGGGCCAAAGACCCTGCAGCGGTTACCTCCCCCGCGTCCAGGGCAACCAGCCGGCCGAAGCTCGCCGAGGACCGATCCGTGTATGGTCGTTGTGCCGCACCGGCACATGAAACTAGCGGGGCACTCGATGGCCAACACTCTGCCTCACAACGCCTTTACCTCACCCCAGGCGGTGGATCCCGGCCTACGCAAGATGGCGCGGTTGCTGCCACGGGGATACGCGTTGCATCGCGGGTACAGAGTCCAGCGAGCGCTCATGCGCCTGATCGGTAACGCCGGACGGCTCCACGACGTGCCTGTTGTCGCGGTCAACGAACACGTCAAGGTACGTCTGCATCGTCCGGCCGGCCTTCCCGGCCGGGCACCGGCGCTGTTGTGGATCCACGGCGGCGGCACCATCATGGGTCACGCCGCGCAGGACGACAAGTTCCTCCGAAAGCTCTCCCGCCTCACCGATATCGCGATCGTGGCGGTGGAACACCGGCTGGCTCCTGAACACCCCTACCCGATACCGGTCGAGGACTGTTATGCGGCGCTGCTGTGGCTGGCGCACCAAGCCTGGGTAGACCCGGAGCGCATCGCCGTCGGCGGGGCCAGTGCGGGCGGGCATTTCGCCGCGGCGGTGGCGCAGCGGGCCCACGACCGCAAAGACGTCAAACTCGCCTACCAGATGCTGGTGTATCCGATGCTCGACGATCGCACCGGCGCCGGGCGCGACGGCCCCAGGCGCATCATGTGGACCGAAACCGACAATCAACTGGCCTGGCGGTGGTACCTCAACGGAGCCGATCCGAGAGAAGCCGCGCCGGCGCGTCGGGAAGATCTGACCGGCCTGCCCCCGGCCTGGATCGGTGTCGGAACGCTGGACCTGTTCTATCAGGAGAGCGTGGAGTACGGGCAACGCCTGCGCGCGGCCGGCGTTGCCGTGCACGAGGAGATCGTCCCGGGCGCCTTTCACGCGTTCGACCAGATCGGAGACAAGGCGCCGGTTTCGGTGAAGTTCTTCGCCAGTCAGTGCGATCACTTGCGTGACGCCCTCGCTGCGCATCCGTAGGCTCCGGCCTTGCGGGCCCCCGATCGGCACAAACAGCGGGATCCACGGCCAGTTGACTGCAAAGTGTGCAGAACGTGCAACTATGGGAGCCATGGCCGATCAGATAGGTCTACGCGAGCGCCGTCGCCGCCAAACCAGCGCAGACATCCGCGACGCCGCGGCGCGCCTGGCGCAAGAACGCGGATTCGACAAGGTGACCATCGACGAAATCTGTGTCGAAGCCGGCATCTCGACACGCACCTTCTTCAATTACTTCCCCAACAAGGAGTCCGCGATCGCCTACGGCCCCTCGGACATACCCGCCGAGTTGGTTGCGGAGTTCGTGGCTGCCGGGCCCGCTCCCTATTCGGTAGTGCTGGCGGAACTGATCACCCTGGCGGCCCACCACCTGCGTGACGTGCCTCCGAAACGCGAACAGGCGGCCGGCATGCTCGAACTCGCCAAGACCTCCCCAGCGGTGCTGGCCGCGTTCCTGGCCGATCTGGAGCGGTTCCAGAATCACCTGACCGACATGGTTGCCCGCCGCCAGGGCATGCAACCCGATGACGAGATACCCGCTCTGATCGCCGCGCTGGCATTGACAGCCGTCCGCTCGGGCATCGAACGCTGGTCAAGCGGTGAGGCAGGCGATGCCGACGACACGCCGATGCCCTACGTCGAGCGCGCCGCGGCGCTGGTCAACAGCATCTTCACGAAGTGAGCTGAAACACCACGGACAAACATTGCATGGAGTGCAAGATATGCACAGTATGTACTATGCTCATCAGGCGGTATACGCGAACGCGTCGGCATTGCGGAGCACGTGTCGGCACCGGGGGCGAACGGCGGTGCGCTCGGGCAGCCGTCCCCGCTGCTGACGATCGAGCGCACGCGGGACAGGTGGTCTGCGAAACCATTGCGGTGCAACGTAACTCGTGGCGCTTTCGCACCCATGAGCTTGTGTGTGGACCACATCACGGTTGGGTGATGAGGAAGGGAATCACCTAGGTGGAGATTTCGAAACTTGTGCGCAACGCGTGGTTGCCCCTACTGATCGTGGCGGTCCTGGTGGTCGGCGGGTTCGCCGTGGCCCGGGTCAAGTCCTTCTTCGGTGAGCACGACACCGGGGTCTTGACCAGCCCACGGCTGGACGAGTCCAAGCCGTTCAAGCCCAAGGTCGTCAAATACGAGGTCTTCGGCTCGGCCAGTCACGCCAACGTCAACTACTTGGATCTGTCCGCCGACCCGCAGCGCGTCGACGGTGCGCCGCTGCCCTGGACACTGGTCCTCAGTACGACCGCCCCCTCGGTGTTCCCCAACATCTCGGCGCAGAGTGACGGTGACTCACTCGGCTGCCGCATCACCATCGATGACGAAGTCAAGGACGAGAACATCACCCACGGCGTGCACGCCCTGACCTTCTGCATGGTGAAATCAGCATGAGTACCAACGTCGACGACGCCCGGACCGACACCATCCCCGTCGCCCAGGAACCGGTGCGGGAGAAGATCCCACGGGTCATCCGTACCTTCGCCGTGCCCATCATCCTCGGCTGGATCGCGCTCATCGCGGTGCTCAACGTCGTCGTCCCGCAGCTGGACGAGGTCGGAAAGATGCGCTCGGTGTCGATGGCGCCCGACGATGCGCAATCGGTGATCGCGACAAAGCGCATGGGCGCGGTGTTTCACGAGTACAAGTCCAACAGCTCGATCATGATCGTTCTGGAGGGCCAAAAACCCCTCGGCGACGCGGCCCACGCCTATTACGACCAGATCGTCAAAAAGCTCGACGCCGACACCAAACACGTTGAGCACGTTCAGGATATGTGGAGTGATCCGCTGACCGGAGCGGGTGCGCAGAGCAACGACGGCAAGGCCGCCTACGTCCAGGTCTACCTGGCCGGCAACCAGGGCGAGGCGCTGGCCAACGAATCGGTCGAGTCGGTGCAAAGCATCGTCAAAAGCGTGCCCACGCCTCCTGGCGTCAAGGCCTACGTCACCGGGCCCGCGGCGCTATCGGCGGATCAGCACGAGGCCGGCGACCGCAGCCTGCAGCTGATCACCACGGCCACGTTCACGGTGATCATCACCATGCTGCTGTTGGTCTATCGCTCGATCGTCACGGTGTTGCTCACGCTGGTGATGGTGGTGCTCGAGCTCTCGGCCGCGCGCGGCATGGTCGCTTTCCTGGGCTACTTCAACATCATCGGGCTATCGACGTTCGCCACGAACTTGTTGGTCACGCTGGCGATCGCGGCCGCCACCGACTACGCGATCTTCTTGATCGGCCGATATCAGGAAGCCCGGGCCATTGGCGAGTCCCGCGAAGAGGCGTACTACACGATGTACAAGGGCACCGCGCACGTGGTGGCCGGGTCGGGCTTGACGATCGCCGGCGCGACCTTCTGCCTGCACTTCACCAACCTGCCCTATTTCCAAACGCTGGGGATTCCGTTGGCCATCGGCATGGTGGTGGTCGTGGCCGCGGCGTTGACGCTTGGCCCTGCGGTCATTTCGGTGGCATCGCGGTTCCGGCAAACGCTGGAGCCCAGGCGAGCCCAGCGTATCCGCGGCTGGCGCAAGGTCGGCGCACTCGTCGTCCGATGGCCCGGCCCTATCCTGATCCTGACGATCGGTGTGGCGCTGGTGGGCCTGCTGACCCTGCCGGGGTACCGCACCAACTACAACGACCGCAACTACCTGCCCGCGGACCTGCCCGCGAACGAGGGCTACGCGGCCGCGGATCGGCACTTCTCCAAGGCGCGGATGAATCCCGAGGTGCTGATGATCGAAAGCGACCATGACCTGCGCAATTCCGCGGACTTCCTGGTCATCGACAAGATCGCCAAGGCGGTCTTCCGGGTTCCGGGGATCGGCCGCGTACAGGCGATCACCCGGCCCGAGGGCACGCCGATCGAACACACCTCGATCCCCTTTCAAATCAGCATGCAGGGCGTCACCCAGCAGATGAACCAGAAGTACCAAGAAGACCAGCTGGCCGACATGCTCAAACAGGCCGACATGATGCAGACGACCATCGACAGCATGGTCAAGATGCAGAGCTTGACCCAGCAGATGGCCGACACCACCCACGGCATGGTCATGAAGATGAAGAGCATGACCATCGATGTCGCCGAATTGCGGGATCACATGGCCGATTTCGAAGACTTCTTCCGGCCTATCCGCAGCTACTTCTATTGGGAAAAGCACTGCTTCGACATCCCGGTGTGCTGGTCGATTCGCTCGGTCTTCGACGGCCTCGACGGCATCGACACGATGACCGACGACATCGAAAGCCTGCTGCCGCTGATGGAGCGCCTCGACACGCTGATGCCCCAGCTGACGGCGCTGATGCCGTCGATGATCGAAAACATGAAGGCCATGAAGACGACGATGCTGACCATGTATTCGACCCAGAAGGGGCTGCAGGATCAGCAGGCCGAGGCGCAGAAGAACGCCAGCGCCATGGGTAAGGCGTTCGACGCATCCAAGAACGACGACTCGTTCTACCTGCCACCGGAAACCTTCAACAACGCAGAGTTCAAGAGGGGGATGAAGAACTTCATCTCCCCCGACGGCCACGCCGTGCGCTTCATCATCAGCCATGACGGCGATCCGATGTCGCCGGAAGGCATTTCGCATATTGACGCGATCAAAAAGGCCGCGTACGAGGCACTCAAGGGGACTCCGCTGGAGGGCTCGAAGATCTACCTCGCAGGTACCGCGGCAATCTACAAAGACCTCAGTGACGGCAACACCTATGACCTGTTGATCGCCGGAATCGCCTCGCTGTGCCTGATTTTCATCATCATGCTGATCATCACGCGAGGTGTCGTGGCATCGGCGGTCATCGTGGGCACCGTCTTGCTCTCGCTGGGTGCATCTTTCGGGATTTCGGTGCTGATCTGGCAGCACCTCGTCGGCATCGAACTGCACTGGATGGTGCTGGCGATGTCGGTCATCATCCTGCTCGCCGTGGGCGCTGACTACAACCTGCTGCTGGTGGCGCGTTTCAAGGAGGAGATCTACGCCGGCCTGAACACGGGCATCATCCGGGCGATGGGCGGCACGGGATCGGTGGTGACATCGGCGGGGCTGGTGTTCGCCTTCACCATGATGACGATGGCGGTCAGTGACCTGACGGTCATCGGCCAGGTCGGCACCACCATCGGCCTTGGGCTGCTCTTCGACACGCTGATCGTCAGGTCGCTGATGACCCCGGCGATCGCCGCATTACTGGGCAAGTGGTTCTGGTGGCCACAACGCGTGCGGCAACGGCCGAAGCCTTCACCCTGGCCGGCGACGCTCGAGAAGCACGAATCCACAACTGGCGCTAGGTGACCCACTCGGGCTGCTCGCCGACGTCCACCACGGAGAAGTCCTTGTGCGCCAGACCGGCGGTGTTGCCGCCGTCGACGACGAACTCGGAGCCGGTCGAATAGCTCGACTC
The DNA here is from genome assembly GCA_964397935.1 of uncultured Mycobacterium sp. Classification (GTDB taxonomy): domain Bacteria; phylum Actinomycetota; class Actinomycetes; order Mycobacteriales; family Mycobacteriaceae; genus Mycobacterium. Next base: position 40,936 of record CAYNLB010000020.1, on the reverse strand, counting down.
GTCGCTGGCCAGGTAGACCACCAGATTCGAGACCTCCACTGGCTCGGCGGCGCGGCCCAACGCGGTCTGGAAGATGTCCTCGGGTACCCACTCGGTCATCGGCGTTTTGACAAGCCCAGGATGAATGGAGTTGACCCGGATCCCGCTCGGCCCCAGCTCCAGCGCGGCCGATTTCGTCAGTCCCCGGACCGCGAATTTGGTTGCGGTGTAACCGTGGCAGGCGATGGTGCCGGCCATCCCCTCGATGGAGGAGATGTTGATGATCGAGCCTCGCCCCGCATCCTTCATGGGTTTCACCACGGCACGGATGCCCAGAAACACGCCCGTCAGGTTGATGTCGAGAATCCGGTGCCACTCGGACAGTGCATAGTCCTCCAGGGTGCCGATGTTGATGATGCCGGCGTTGTTCACCAGCACGTCGATGCCGCCGAACTCGGTGAGGGCGGTTCCGACCGCCGAGTCCCACTGCTCGGGCTTGGTGACGTCGAGATGCACATAGCGGGCCGCGTCACCGACTTCCGCCGCAACCGCCTTGCCCTCGTCGTCGAGGATGTCACCGAACACCACCTTGGCTCCCTCGCCCACCAGCGTCCGCACATGCGAAGCGCCCATCCCGCGCGCACCGCCGCTGATGAGCGCGACCTTTCCCGCCAGCCGTTCGGCCACTGCATGTCTCCTGTCGTGTGGGTGAGTCTTTAGCACCATACAGACGCGCGCAGATGTATGACCAGGATCCGAGTCACCCCACGATGTCGAAGACCGCCGCGGCCGACGTCACGGCCTTGTCCCCGTTACCCTCGTCGTGCAGCAGCATGCGCACCCCGACCCGTCCGGAGCCTCCGACGTACGCCGTGCCCTCGACCCGGAAGGGCCCCACCTTGCCGCGCGACATGAACATCACGTGCCAGCTGATGACCTGCAATTTCCTGGTTCCCGCGACTTCAGCCGCGAGATCGGTCGCCGCTGTCTCGAGAACGACGTGTTGAGGTCCGATGTGCAGCGCGGCATCCGGCGACGCGAGCTCGGCGCTCAGCTCGGGCAGCACCCAATGACCGTCGCCGCGCCGGCCGGCGCCGAAGGCTTGCCACAGCGGCGGTAGGTCGGGCGAATCCTCGATGACCAGCTCGGTGCCCGAAACATCCATCCTGTCAAGGCCTTCCGGAGGGGCGCCGATGACCGCGCCCTGCCCCTCGTTGAAAGCGATCACGCGGCCGGGGTTGTCGGCGTCGACGATCTTGCACCGCCCGTAGCCCATCGTCCGGCCCTGATGCACGATGCCGGACCCGACGATCTCGATCTTGGTGACGTCGTAGCCGGGGTCGATGATTTGCACCGAGGCGATGACGGGGTTGGGTACCGCGACCATGTCGGTCTGGCAACCCTCGGGCGAGGAGATGGCCAGCGGCGCCACCATGATTCCGCCGGCCTCGTTGCGCATGTCGCGGCGGACGACGACGGTGTCATCGGTCTCGCCGAGGTCCATGGACGAGTGCTTGCGTCCGATGTAGCGGTAGCTGAGCAGACCGGTCCAGCGGCGGAACAGCTCATCTCGGTAGGCGTCGGCGTCGTTGGACAACTCTCGGATGTCTCGCGGTCGGTCGCTCAATTTTCGGCCACCTTTCTCCGACGTGTCGCGCGCTCCGGCGGGCGTCGACACCCACCGGACTCTACCGCGCTGAGCAGCCGGGACCTCCCCCCGACCTATACAAGAACGGCCGCAAGTGTCACGCTTCGACGGTGGCACAACACCGACAAGCGGAACCCGTCACCCGGGCCGACGCAGCTGGGGACCTAAGGACGGTCTTCACCTTCTGCCGGTATTGCCTTGCCTCGTGCGGTGTCGAGGTCAGTGTCGAGGGCAATCGGGTGCGCAAGATATCTGCCGACAAGCAGAACCCGCACAGTTGGCGGGACTTCTGCGCGAAAGGCCGCACCGCCGCCCAGCTGGTCGAGCATCCCCGCCGCATCCTCGCCCCGATGCGCCGGGTGGGCGACCGCTACGTCGAGGCGAGCTGGGACGAGGCCATCTCGGACATCGCGGCACGAATGACCGCCCTGGTCGCCAGCGACGGTGCGGACACCATCGCCGCCTATTACGGCAATCCGGCCGGCTACTCGTCGTCGAATCTGATCTTCATGAACGGGTGGCTCGACGCAATCGGCACGCACAACCGGTATGCGGTGGGCTCGGTCGACCAGAATGCGCTGCACGTCGTGGCCGAAGCCATGTACGGCTCGCCGATCATGGTGCCCGTCTCCGATATCGACAACTGCGATTACTTCCTGATCGTCGGCGCCAATCCCGCGGTCAGCGCCTGGAACTGGGTGGAAAGCGCCCCCGGTGGGTGGAAGCGTGCGCTGGCACGCCAAGAGCGGGGAGCCAAGATCGTGGTCGTCGACCCACTGCGCACAGAGTCCGCCGACAAGGCCGACATGCACGTCGCGGTGCGTCCGGGCCAGGACTGGGCGCTGCTGCTGGCAATGGTCAAGGTGATCCTCTGCGAAGGGCTCGAACACCGCAGCGACTGCGCGGATCTCACCACCGGCATGTCGGCGCTCCGGGAGCTGGCCACCGAAGCCCAACTCGATGACCTCGCACAACGATGCGATGTGCCCCGGACCCAGATTGAGTCCATCGCACGCGAATTCGCCACCGCAGAATCCGCGATGGCAGTGACGCGCACCGGGATATCGCTGCATGTGTCCGGCACCGTGGGCGAATGGCTGGGCCACGTGCTCAACGTGATCACCGGACGGATGGACCGGCCCGGCGGCCGCCGCTTCGAACCCGGGTACATCGACGCACTGCGGTTGGCGGCCGCGGCCAAAACCCCCGAGCACACAAGCAGATTGGCAGGCCGAAAGATGGTCGCCGGCGCGCACGCCCTAAGTGAGCTCCCCGCCGAGATCACCACGCCGGGCCGCGGACGCATCCGGGCCATGCTGATCAACTCCGGTAATCCCGTCGTCTCCGGTCCCGACGGCGATGCGCTGGATAGTGCCCTGGCACAACTGGACCTGCTCGTGGCCGTCGACTTCGTCCAACGCGAAAGTCACCGCCACGCGCACTGGTTGCTGCCCGCCGTGCATTGGCTGGAACGCGACGACCTGCTCGCGCTGACCAGCAATATGCACGACGAGCCGTATGTCCAGTACGGGGTGCGCGCGGTCGACCCACCGGCGAATGCCCGGGAGGAGTGGCGCGTCTTCGTCGACCTGGCGCTGGCGATGAACGTTCCGCTCTTCGGCGTCAAGGGAATCAACGGATTCATCAAGGCCAGCCGGCGCCTGGCCCGGCTCACCCGACGGCCCGCCCTGGCGTTCACGCCGCGCTGGCTCGATCGCCTGATCGTGGCCACGTCACGGAAAGTCAACGGCCGCAAGCTAAAATGGCGCGATTTACTCACCCATCCGCACGGTATCGTGCTTGGCCCACGCGAATATGGCCACTTCGCGGCAGCGTTGCGCACAGACGACAAGCGCGTGCACGTCGCGCCCGCAGAGCTTGTCACCAGGGCCCGCGAACTGCTCGCCACACCGCTCCCGCAAGCACCCACCGGCTACCCGTTCCAGATCGGCAACCGCCGCCACCGTCATTCCATGAATTCGTTCCTCAACGAGCTGCCCGGACTGCATCCCGGCGGCAAGGGCAGTGTCGTTCTCATCCATCCCACGGATGCCGCCACACTCGGCATCCGCGACGGCGACCTGGTGCGCGTGTATTCGCCGGTCGGCGACGTCGAGGTGACGGCCTCGTTGAGCGACCGACCCCGACGCGGCTTCATCGTCCTGGACCACGGTTGGGGTTCGAGGGTTTTCGACCCGCGTGGCGGCGCCGCGCCACAATCGTTCGGAGTGAACCGCAATCTCCTCATCGCCGGCGAACCGGTGGATCCGCTATCGCAAACTCCCGCACTGAGTTCCGGTTACGTCGGCATCGCGCTAAGCAGGCCGGTGAGGTAGTGGCCGGACTGCCGGTCATAACGGTTTGCTACGCCGCACCTGGTTGAACGGCACGCCGCGGTCGGCGGCGTACTCGCGGGGAAAGTTCAAGACCCGCTCGCCGATGACGTTCCGCGCCATCTCGGTGGTGCCGCCGCCGATGCTCGCGATCTGACGGCCCAGATAGCGTGTCCCGATGTCGAGGAGTTGGGCGTCATCCTTCACCACGGCCGACGTGCCGGCCAGGGAGTAGGCCGTATCGGTCTCGACATCGTGAGCCGCGGCCATGCCCAGCCTGATGATCGATCCCGCGGCCGGTGGCAGGGTTCCGCCGGCGACGGCGTGGAAGACGTGCTCGCTGAGTTGTCCTTGCACCGCCCGGTGGACCAACGCTCGGCCGACCATCTCCCGGGCGCGTTCGCTCTTCCGCTGGTTCGTGCTGTCGACCACTGAGATCAGGTCGATCGAAACATCATGAGCCTCAACGATTCCCGGTCCACTGGTGTACTCCGAGCCGTCGCCCATGGTGCGGCGCTCGTGGTAGAGCTGGCGCGACGCGACGTCCCATCCTTTGCCCGGTTCGCCGACGACGGCGTCATCGCCCACGTCGACGTCATCGAAGAACTCTTCGCAGAACTCGACGGAGCCGTTGACCTGCCGGATGCGGTTGATCGTCACGCCGGGGTGCGCAAGCGGCACCAGGAACATCGTCAGGCCATCGTGTTTGGGTACCTCCCAGTCGGTTCGGGCCAGACAAAGCCCATAGTCTGCGGCGAACGCCCAAGTGCTCCATGTCTTGGCCCCGTTGATCACCCACCGTCCGTCGCGGCGGTCGGCGCGGGTGATGACGCCCGCCAGATCCGAGCCCCCGCTGGGCTCGGACAGCAGCTGCACCAGAACTTCCTCGCCGCGCAACGCGGCCCCGATGTGCGAGCGCTTTTGGTCCTCGCTGCCCATGTCGACAATGGTTGCGCAACATATGGCGAAGGACGGCACATTGAGGAGAAGAGGTGTCTCGTAGTTGAGGGACTCGGCGTCGAAGGCCTTCTTGTACTCGTACCCAAGTCCGAGCCCGCCGTACTCCCGGGGAAAGCAGATCCCGGCGAATCCCCCGTCGTACAGCGTCTTTTGCAGTTCGCGTGCCCGCTGCCAGGACACCAGTTCATCGCGCTCGAGAAGCGCTGCCTTGCCGGGGTCCAGTGGCGGCATGTTCGCAGCCAACCAGGCCCGGGCCCGGATGCGGAATTCTGCGACCGACTCAGTCACCGGTGACCTCCGCTGCAAGGACGCTGTGTGCTGGGCGACGGTACAGCCCCACTCAGTGACTGTACAGCCGATCGCCACATCCGCCACACCGGTTGTTTCGCCGAAGCATCGGTCGTTGTGCCCGATCTTCGCAGGTGCCAGCGGGCCGGATGTGACAATGGAGGCGCACCGTCGCTGGTTTACACTTCCCGAGTGCGCTGTCACGCTAGCGGGTCCCAAGAAAACGCTGATCGAGGAGAGGCCGGCTGCCATGACACTAGTCGGTGACGACGCCACCACATTGCTGGCCATCGAGTCCATCAAGCAACTCAAAGCCCGTTACTGCCGATATCTGGACACCAAGGATTGGGCGGCATGGCGAACGGTCTTTGCCGATGACTTCGTCAGCGACACCGCGGAGGCCGGCGGCAAGGTGATCGAAGGCGCCGACGACTTCGTGGCGTTCACCCGTAATGCCCTCGGACGCCCGTCACAGGCCACCGCCCACCAGGTACACGCACCCGAGATCGAGCTCACGTCGGCGACGACAGCGCGCGGAGTGTGGGCGTTGCAAGATGTCGTCCGGTTCGGTCCCGGGGTGAGCCTGGTCGGGTTCGGCCACTACCACGAAACCTACGAGAACATCGCCGGAAGATGGGTTATCAAGAGCTCCAAGCTCACTCGGCTCCGAGAGGATATCGTCACCCCGGTGCTGTCCGTCTACGTCTCCGACCGAATCCGCCGAACGATCGGCAACGTCGCCGGCCGGCTGATGGGTCAGAAAGACGCACCATGACCGTCAACACCATTCTGATCACCGGTGCGTTCGGCCAGGTCGGCAAGCGCTGCACGCAGATCCTGCTCGAGCGGGGACGAACCGTCATCGCGACGGATCTGCGAACCGAGAAAACCATTGCGGCCGAAAAGGAATTGGCCGCCGGCCGGCGTGCCGGAACGCTGATTCCGGCCTACATCGATCTGCTCGACGCCGACGCGGTGCGCGACCTGGTCGCCACCCATCGGCCAGGAGCAATAGTTCACCTGGCCGCCGTCGTTTCCCCACTGTCCTACCGCAATCCGGGATTGGCCAGAAGAGTCAACGTGGGCGGCACCGAGAATCTGCTGGCGGCGGCCGCGAAACTCCCCCGTCCGCCGTTGTTCCTGATGGCGTCGAGCGCCGCGGTGTACGGGTCACGCAACCCCTATCGCTACCCGGAGCGAATCACTCTCGACACGCCGGTGAATCCGATCGATCAGTATGGCGAGGACAAAGTCCTCGCCGAGGCCGCGATCCGCGCCAGCGGCCTGCCGTACGCGCTGTTCCGGCTCGGCGGGGTGATCTCACCGGACACACAGGCCAGCATCAACGCTGACTACCTGGTGATCATGCGCTCGATGCCGGGCGACAACCGCATGCACGCGGTCGACGCCCGCGACGTGGCGCTGGCATTCGCCAACGGCGTCGATCGTGAAGCAACCATCGCCGGCAAGGTCTTGCTCATCGGCGGCAACGAATCGTATGTGATGCTGCAGCGCGGCCTCGAGGACGATCTGACGAGCGCCAACGGTCTGGGTCGGCTCGGCCCCTCGGCCAGCCTGCCCGGCGACCCCGACGACGACCGCGGCTGGAGTTTCACCGGCTGGTACGACACCACCGAAGCACAGGCGCTGCTCGACTTCCAAGAGCACGACTGGAACCAGACCCTGGATTGGATCACCGAATCACGGGGTCGCGTGCGCATCGTGTTACAGGTGCTCGGCCCGATCTTGCGTCCCGTCCTGCGGGCCGCGTTGAAGCTACAACGCCGCGCTGAGGGACGCGGCCCGTATGCCGACCCGTGGGCTTTTATAGCCAAGAAATACGGGTCCGCGGCTCTGGCCAAAGCGGACTAGTTCTGCGACGCAAAAAAGACGGCGGCCTTGCGGATCGAGTCTTCAACGGGTTCGGGCCTCCAGCCGAGTTCGCGTTCGGCCTTGCTGTGGTCCAGCGGTGACATCAACTCGGCCATCCGCATTCCGACGTAGGCGAAGGGCAGGTCGCGGCGCAGCAATCCCGCCAAAGCATCATTGACCCGCGCACCCGCGCGCAGCACAGCCATCGGGATGCCGATGCGCGGTGGCCTTCTGCCCACGGCGGTGGCAGCGATCTCGTGTACCTCGCGGACACTCATGTACTTGTCCGAGATGATGTAGCGTTCGCCGTTTCGCCCGCGCTCTGCCGCGAGAAGCATTGCCCTGGCGGCATCTTCGATCCCCACGACCTCGGCCGAGTAGCCGAAGTAGAACGGGAACCGCCCGGTGGCCACCCGGGCGAGCAGCGAGCCGTGCGGAGTCGGCGCCCAATCGCCCGGTCCATAGGTAGTGGAGATGCACATCGCGACGGCGGGCAGCCCCTTGTTCCGCGCGTAGGACATCACCAAGTCTTCGCCGGCCACCCGGGCCTCGATGTACGCTCCGCCCTGCCGCCAATTGTGCGGATCCTCCTCGGTGACCGGCCTGGTATCGCTGATCGCTAAAGTTCCTGTGGTGCTGGTGTATACGAATTTACTCAGGTCGGCGCCCAGGGCCGCGTCGAGAACGTGCCGCAAGCCTTCGACGTTGGTGCGGAACAATTGTGCCGGGTCGCGCAACCACATCCGGGCGTCCACGACGCAGTAGTACACAACGTCACAACCGGCCATCGCCGCCCGCAAAGCGGCGTCATCGAACACATCACCATAGCAACGCTCGACATCCAGATCGTCGATCCCCCTAGTGGAGCTGGTGCGGCGCAACATGACTCGGACGTCATCGCCGGCAGCCACAAGCCGCCGCGTGACATGCGACCCCAGGAAGCCGCTGGCCCCAATCACCAGCTTCTTTGCCGCACCCATCAGCGGTCGATCCATGCCATTTGCGCTTCGGCATGATGGTCCCCGATGGCAGGAGTGAGCGCGTCGAGGGTGGCCAGTTGATCGGGGGTCAACCGGACCGAATCGGCGCCGACATTCTCCTCGAGGCGGGCGACGCGTTTGGTACCGGGAATCGGCACGATGTCTGAACCTTTCGCCAGCAGCCAAGCCAACGCGACCTGGGCGGCAGTGGCGCCGACCTCAGCGCTGATATCCCGCAACTCATCAGCGCTTTCAAGGTTGCGCTGGAAGTTCTCGTCGAAGAACCGTGGGTTGGTCTTGCGGTAGTCGCTGTCAGGAAGCTCTTTGTTCGAGCGGATTGTGCCGGTGAGGAAGCCACGGCCCAGCGGTGAGTACGCGACGAACCCGATTCCGAGTTCGCGCAACACCTCCAATACCGAGTCTTCGGGATCCCGGGTCCACAGCGAGTACTCCGATTGAACGGCGGTGAGGGGATGCACCGCGTGAGCGCGCCGAATGGTGTTCACGCCGACTTCGGAAAGACCGATGTGCCGAACCTTCCCTGCAGCGACCAGCTCAGCCAACGCACCGATCGTGTCTTCGATCGGGGTCTCGCGGTCGAGCCGGTGCTGGTAGTACAGATCGATGCGGTCGGTCGCCAACCGTTGCAGCGAACCGTCCACGGCAAGACGGATATTGGCGGGGCTGCTGTCGAGGCCGCCACGGCCGGTGTGCGAGATCAGGCCGAACTTGGTTGCCAGCACCACCCGATCTCGCCGGCCCTGCAAGGCACGGGAGACGAGTTCTTCGTTGGCGTAGGGGCCGTAGGCCTCGGCGGTGTCGATCAGTGTGACGCCCAGATCGATGGCGCGATGAACGGTGCGGATCGATTCGGCGTCGTCGCTCCCGGCTCCGGCGTAGGCCACCGACATGCCCATCGCACCCAGACCGAGACGGCCGACCTGCAGATCGGCGAGGCGGGCTTGTTGCATGGCAAATCTCCTCCTTTGACGGCCGGGTCTGCGGCACCCTGACCGAGTACCCTAGCGCGAGTGCAGCCGCGTCGAACTTCCCGCGCTCGCCACGACCATGATGTGGCCGGTTCTGCCCGGCCGGGGAAGGACCAACCGACCGAACGGACGAACACCGCAGAGCCGACTCGCGATCTCGCGGTGGACTTCTACCGCGTATCGGGTGTGGTTCTCATCGTGCTGGGCCACTGGCTGGCCGGTTCCGTGACCTACCACAACGGATCTTTCGGGCGGGAGAACCCGCTTTTGGACATGCCATGGACCCAGTGGCTGACCTGGATATTCCAGGCGGTTCCGGTGTTCTTCCTGGTCGCCGGCTATGCCGGTGCAGTGTCCTGGACACATCGCTGCGCCGCCGAAGGATTCTCCCGCGAGAAGTGGCTGCGGCATCGCCTGGCCCGGGTGCTCGGGCCGACGGCGGTATACGTCGCGCTGGTGTCGGTGGTAGTGGTGGGTCTCCAGCTCTACGGCTTGCCCGGTTCCGTGCTCGAATACGCCGGTTGGGCGGTGGCGATGCACCTGTGGTTCCTTGCCGTCTACGTGGTCGTGGTGTCGTTGACACCAATTGCTGTTGCGGCACATCGCCGTTGGGGCCTGTTGGTGCCGGCGACACTGGCGGCCGGTGTCATCGCGGTGGACGCCATCTCGCTCGCGGGTCACGTGCCTTACATCGGCTGGCTGAACTATGTGTTGTGCTGGGGGCTGCTTTATCAGCTCGGAATCGCCTGGCACGGCGGGCGATTAGCCGGTGGCCGACCGCTGCTGCTGACTGCCGGCGCCGGGGTCGGACTGGCGCTGTTGATCTGGCTGGGCCCCTATCCGCCCAGCATGATCGGCGTTCCCGGCCAACCGGTGGAGAACACGACGCCGCCCTCCACGGCGATGCTGGCGTTCGCATGCGCGCAGGCCGGATTGGCGGTTGCATTCGCCCCCACACTCAACCGGCTGCTGCACACCGGCCGGGTACAGGGCGTACTGTCCGTCGCCAACAGCAACGTGATGGCCCTTTACCTATGGCACATGATCCCTGTCATCATCGTGGCGATCGTCGGCTACCCGACCGGGCTGTTGCCGCAACCGGTCGAGGGAACGGCGGCCTGGTGGCTGGCACGCCTGGAATGGGTGGCGGTCCTTAGTGTGGTGGCCGCGGTCGAGATGGTGCTGTTGTGGTGGCAGCGGCGCTTTTTCGCGGCCCCGCTGCCCATGGTTGGGGTACGGCTCACCGACCGGTGGGGCGAGATGGTCATGCTGACCGGGGCCGCGATGGCCGCGATGGGCCTGCACTATTTCTCCCTTGGCGGCTTTGCGCCCAACGGGCGCTTCCCATGGGTGACCGCCCTGGTGTTCGCCGTCGGGGCGGTCCTGGTGGCGTTTCGCCCCGCGGCCTCGGCGGCCACCGATGACCGGAGTGCTTAGCGGTGGGCCGGAAGCACGTGCTCGGCTTGCTTGTCCGTGGCCAGGCACAGCGAACAGACATGCGCGTCGTGGGTCTCGCAGGCCAGCACGTCGGGCCGCTCGTAGTCGTGATGGCAGACGTGGCACTTCAATTGCACCGCTGACGGGTTGCCCAATTCGTCGTGCAGCGGCAGGTCGATGCCATCGTGGCCGCGCCGCAGGTAGTACCTACCCTTCGTCGCGATGGCCAGGACCGGTGGCATCACGAGCGCAATGACGATGGCCACCAGGGGCGAGTAGGGTCGCAGCGCCGCGCCGAGGCCGCCGAAGAAGGCGGCAACCGACAGCCCCGCGGCCAGCAGCATCGACCCGAAGCCGACCGGGTTGATGGCATACAACATGCCGCGGCGGAACTCGGGCGTCTTCGGCGACAGCTTCAGTAGGTACTTGTTGAAGACGATGTCCGACGCCACGGCCACCACCCACGCCATCCCGCAGTTGGCGTAGAACCCGAGGATCGTGTTCAGGAAGTCGAACATGTCGGCTTCCATCAGAATCAAGGCGATGACGAGGTTGACCCCGAGGAACACGACGCGCCCGGGGTAATGCTTGGTGACGCGGGTGAACGAATTGGTCCACGCCAGCGAACCCGAATACGCGTTGGTCACATTGATTTTGATCTGGCTGAGCACCACCAACACCACGGCGAGCGTCAGCGCGAGCCAACCCGGCATGAAGTTGCGGTAGATCAACAGGAACTGGTGCACGGGCTGGTTGGCCACCGGCGTGGAGCCCGCGACTTCGGAGATCAAATACACAGCCAGGAACAGACCGATGATCTGTTTGATCGCTCCGAACACCACCCAGCCGGGCCCGGCCAGCAGCATCCAGGTCCACCAGCTTCGCGAGTTCGCCGGGGTGCGTGGTGGCATGAATCGCAGGTAGTCGATCTGCTCTGCGATCTGAGCGATCAGCGACAGACAGACACCGGCCGCCAGCAGGCTAGAGCCGATGTTCACCGCGCCGTGGCCGCCGTGGCCACCGTACGCGAAAAACTGACGAATCGAGTGTGGGTGGCCCACCACGAGGTAGAGGAACGGGATGACCATCAGGATCAGCCACAGTGGCGTGGTCCAAAGTTGCAGTTGGGACAACACCTTCATGCCGTAGATCACCAGCGGGAAGATGATCAGCGTCGAGCAGGCGTAGCCCAGCCACAGCGGAATGTGCAGACCAAGCTTGAGACCCTGGGCCATGATGGACCCCTCGAGCGCGAAAAAGATGAAAGTAAACGTCGCGAAGATCACGTTGGTGACCACCGAGCCGTAGTAGCCGAAACCACTGCCGCGGGTAATGAGATCCAAGTCGATGTTGTAGCGCGCCGCGTAGTAGGCCAACGGCAATCCGGTCAGAAAGATCACCGCGGCGAAGATCCCGATCCCGCACAGCGCGTTGCCGGTTCCGTAGGAGATGCCGACATTGGCGCCGATCGCGAAGTCGGCCAGATACGCGATGCCGCCGAGAGCCGAGATTCCCACCACCGCCGTGGACCACCGTCGGTAACTGCGCGGGGCGAAGCGCAGCGTGTAGTCCTCGAGTGTCTCCCTGGTCGCCGTCATGGTGTCGATGTCGACAGCGGCCATGGACGGATTCTCGATGTCTTGCTCGCCTTGCTGCGGCATACAACCCCTTTACGCACAATTACCGGCTCAAAAAAATAGCCGATCCAGGTAGCCATTAGATGACGACGGGCTTCTCACGGTTTGGCGCCTGCGGCTAGCCGCGCCGCCCGAAGGAGCCCGTCATCGGGCTCTCCGCAGATGAGCGCCGGTTGAAACCGCCTTTTCGGCTCGGCAGTCTCACAGCAAACTCCCAGCATTAAGCATGTCATCTACCGCGGCTGCGACGGCAGTTCGAAGGCCCGCCTTGGCTGTCGCGCGAAACCGTATCCCAGGTAACGGATCCCGCGCCGCTCCGCCAGAGGTCGCACCCGCCCACGGCTCGGCGCCGGCACCCCGCTATTATGGTTAGCCTAGCCTAATTTTAGGAGGACACTGGCCGTGACAGTGACGATGCCGATGGATCCGCACGCAGACGCTTCGCGACGGGCCTGGCTACCCTGCCCAAACTGCCCGTGGGGTCGCACCGCATGCGCGGAATGTCGCAGCGATCGCAACTGCGGTATGCACTGGCAATATCTGCTGAGCAATCAAGCGACGCGGGTCAACCTGCAATGCCCGGGCTGCACCACCCTGTGGTCCACGGACACCCGAAATCGGTGACACCTCACCCAGTGGGATCGAGATCGGGCAGCGGGCGTTGACAAACCGTGCGGGCCTCGGCGGCGCTGAGCCCGAACAGTCGCAAGACGCTTTCGGTGACGCTGTCGGACGCGCGAGCATCGTCGCGCTCCGGCTCGTCATGCAGTAGATTTCCGAGTCCAAGCAGCGCGCCACCGGCCATGGCGAGCGCGAGTTCGGGGTCGTCGACATGAAATCTCCCGGCCTTGATGCCGGCTTTGATATCGCGCAGTGCGCGGGGCGCCAAGCCGCGCTCCGACGACAACAGTGCGCGCGCATTGGCCAGCAGGATCCGGCTCTCCTGTGGGCGCCGCCGGAATAGCCGGCCGGTCAACCGGAAACTGGTGGCGAACGTCTCGGCGGGGTCGTCGATCGACGCGGTGAGCCGATCCAGCATCGCCCCATGGGCGTCGAGCACGTCGGCGACCGCGGCCTCGAACAACTGCTCCTTACTGTCGAAATGGTTGTAGAAGGAACCCATCCCAACGTCGGCGGCCTGGGTGATCTCCAGCACCGGCACGTTGACCTTGCCCTCGGCGACCAGCCGCTGCGCGGCCTTGACCAGTGCCGCTCTGGTGCGCTGCTTGCGCCGCTGCAAGCGATTGGGCGCCTCCATCTCAGGCATCGCACTCACCCAAGCAGTATGCCTCAGTTATGAGGATTTCGTCAGAGTCCTTGACTGAGGGTTGGCTCGTATGTGACGATTTCGTCACTTAACGTTCGGAGATGGGGATGGACCCGACCAAGAGCACGCACCGCGACTCGTACCGCCGGCAGGGCCCGCTACCGGGCGAACACCCCGGCCGGTCCCCCAATCCGGTGATCAAAGTCGTCGACATCGCGTGGCTGGAGTTCGAGAAGACGGACCTGACGCGCGCCGAGGCGTTCGCGCGGGCATTCGGCCTCCAGGCCGCACAGCGCGGCGCGAGCGAACTGCAGTTGCGTGGTACCCGGGCGGGCACACCATGTGTGCTCCTGCGCCGCGGGCAGCAGAGCCGATTCACCGGTGTGGCGTTCCGGGCGAACGACGAGGTCGACGTGCTGCGGCTGGCCGATAGATTGGGCGCCCCGGCACGGCCGCTGCCGGAAACCGTCGGCGGGCTGTCGGTTGAGCTCATCGACCCCAGCGGGATGTCGGTGCGCGTCGTAGCCGGGATGCACGAGCTACCGGCGCTACCGGACCAGCAGCCCCACGCCCTCAATTTCGGGCAGGAACCGCGGCGGATCAACACCGGCCAGCGCCCGCCCCGCGTGCCCGCACGGGTGCAGCGCCTCGGCCACCTGGTGGTGCAGTCAACGAAGTACCTCGAGGCGTTGAACTGGTATCTGGAAAACCTGGGAATGATCGTCAGTGATTTCCTGTACTTTCCCGGCCAGCGCGAACGGGGGCCGACCATGAGCTTCATCCGCTGCGATCGCGGATCGACACCGGCTGATCACCACACGTTGGCGATGGCGCTGGGCCCGGCCAACCGCTACGTCCATTCGGCTTATCAGGTCAGCGATCTCGACGCGCTGGCGGCCGGCGGCGAATACCTCGGGGAGCGCGGCTACTTCCGGTCCTGGGGAATCGGCAGGCACATCCAGGGCAGTCAGATTTTCGACTACTGGCGAGATCCCGACGGCTACCTGTTTGAGCACTTCGCCGATGGCGACCTGTTCGACAACACCGTCGAACCCGGCTGGGCGCCGTTCACCGCTTCGGGATTGGCCCAGTGGGGGCCACCGGCGACGAAAGACTTTCTCGGAACCGGTATGAAAGCAGCTCGTCACGAAGTGGTTTCGATGATCACCGCGCTTCGCGCAACCAACGAGTTCGATATCAACCGCCTGTCCGGCCTCCTGAAAGTACCCACCTCATGACCGTTTCCCTGCTGCGCACCGCCGACGCCTGGTGGCTCAAAACCCCGAACGGCGCCGCCAAGATCGACACCACCGCCATCAGCACCGCTGCGCTGCTGGCCGACCGGGCCGCCCTCGAGGCCTCGATAGCCGACGGCGCCACCAGCGCCGACGCCGTCGCCATAGGCAGCCTGAAATTGATGTCGCCGGTGACCAGGCCGTGCCGGGTGATCGCGCAGATGACCAACTTCGAGTCGCACGTCAAAGACTCGGGTATGGACCCGGCATCGGTTCCACTGACCTTCTTCCGCAAAGCGTCAGCGTCGATCAACGGTCCATTCGACGACATCGTCAAGCCCGACCACGTCAGGCTGCTGGACTACGAGGTGGAGATCGGGCTGGTGATAGGACGCGCAATCCCGCTCGGCACAGCCATCTCCGACGCGAACCTGAGCGAGTTCATCGCCGGACTGGTCGTCGCAAACGATATCTCAGCACGCGATATCCAACTCCCGCAAACCCAGTTCTACGAAGCCAAGTCATATCCGACGTTCACCCCGGTCGGGCCGGAGTTGGTTCTGCTGGCGGCCGATGAGCTCAAACGGTTCGGCGATCTGCGGCTGCGCCTGAGCGTCAATGGCCAAGAACGGCAAAACTCGACGGTCGACGGCGACATGCTGTATCGGCCGCTGGAGGCGCTGCAGGCCCTCACCCAGTTCCAGGAGCTTGCCCCGGGCGATCTGGTGCTCACCGGCACCCCGGCCGGCACCGCGCTGAGCGCCCCGCCGAAGCCGATGCAGGTCATTGGCAATCTATTGCCGCCGTCCGTCAAATGGAAGGTGTTCTTCGCGCGTCAGGCCGGCAACACGAAATATCTGCGGCACGGCGACATCGTGGAAGCCTCGGTGGCCACCGACGACGGGGCCATCGATCTTGGAACCCAGCGCACCGCAATTCGATTCGCGTGACGGACAGCAGCATTCGGCATGTTCCGGTCGTCATAGTCGGCGCCGGCCCGACCGGCATCACCGCCGCCACGCTGTTGGCGCAGTGTGGCGTGGAATGCTTGCTGCTCGAGCGCTGGCCCGGTGTATATCCGCAGCCACGTGCCGTACACCTGGACGACGAAATCTACCGTCTCCTGGCCCGCCTCGGCATCGCCGATGAATTCGCTGCGATCTCGCGGCCCACCCTCGGCTTGCGGCTGTTGGACAATCGGTTTGGGATACTCGCCGAATTTCACCGCGATCCCGGGCGCAGTCGGCACGGCTTCCCGCAAGCCAACATGTTCGACCAACCAGAGTTAGAAGCGCTGCTGCGGACAAACCTCAAGCGCTACCCGCACGCTCAGTTGCGCGGGGACACCGAAGTCACCGACGTGACCGCCAGCAAAACAGCGATACGCATCACCTTCACCGACCGCTCCCACGGCCACCGCCATCGGGTCGATGCCGACTACCTGCTGGGCTGCGACGGCGCAAATAGCATCACGCGGGCCCAAATCGGCTCAACCATGCGCGATTTGAACTTTCAACAGCGCTGGCTTGTCGTCGACGTGGCCAGCAGTGCCGACCTGCGCCAGTGGGAAGGCGTACACCAGGTGTGCGACCCTGTTCGCGCGGGAACGTACATGCGCATCGGATCGGACCGTTACCGTTGGGAATTCCGGTTGCTGGCCGGTGAAACCGCCGACGACTTCGCCACCTTGGGCGCGTTGCGGCCATTGATCGCGCCGTGGATCCGGAACGTGGCAATCAGTGAGCTGACGCTGCTGCGCGTCACCGAGTACACCTTCCGCGCGCAACTTGCCGACCGGTGGCGCCGCGGGAACGTCTTCATCCTCGGCGACGCGGCGCACCTCACTCCCCCGTTCATCGGCCAGGGCATGGGGGCGGGGCTGCGGGACGCGGCCAACCTCGCCTGGAAGATCGCCGGCGTCCACCACGGGACGCTCGCCGCGGATGTCCTCGACACCTACGAACAGGAGCGCAAGCCGCATGTCCGGCAGATGATCCGGCTGGCGCTGGCCGTCGGCCGCGCGATGACCGGCGGCGGTCGCGTGGGCGACATGGCGCGCCGCGCGGTGCTCCCCCGGCTGCGGCTGATCCCGGTTCTGCGCGACAAGGTGGTCGACTCCACCACGCCGGTGCTGCACTCCTCTGCGCTGGTGTGTAAATCGCGCCGCCGACCGCGCCGGTTCGCCGGCGCGCTCTGCCCTAATCCGCTGCTGCCCGATGGTCGGCGACTCGACGAGGCGGTGGGCCCGGGGTTCTCGCTGATCACCATGGACTGCCCGGCTGCCGCCGATGAGGAGTTGCTGCGGCCGCGCGGAGTCGCGGTGCTCGTCACCCAGCCCGGCAGCGCGCTCGAGACATGGCTGCGGCGGCGACACGCCACGGCCGCGTTGGTGCGTCCCGACCGAACCGTCGCGCGTGCGGGACGCGAAGTCGCTGCGCTGTGCGCATGGACAGCGACCGTTCTCAGAAGCGGTTGAACGTTTCAGCCGGCGGCCGCGGCCGGCCGGGCGACGATCACCGGCACCCGGACCGAATGCAGGACCGCATTGCTGACCGACCCCACCAGCATGCCGGTCAACCCGCCTCGGCCGTGACTGCCCACGACGACAAGCTGCGTGGATTCTGCCTTTTCGACAAGCTCATGCGCCGGCCGATCGCGCACGACCAGCCGCTGCACCGGCACATCCGGGTAGCGTTCTTGCCAGCCCGCCAGGCTTTCAGCGAGACGGCGTTCCGCCTCCCCCGACAGGGCCGGCCAACTTGATTCCCCAAGTTCGCTCACGGCGAGGTCGCTCCATGCGTGCAAGGCCATCAGGCCGACGCCGCGACGAGAGGCTTCGTCGAAGGCGACCTGCGTCGCCAGTTCCGAAGTCGGAGAGCCATCGATTCCCACCAGGACTGAACGCTGCGGGTCCGGAAGATCCGGATCACTGATGACGGCGACCGGACAATTCGCGTGCCGCACCACGGTCGAACTGACCGAACCGAGCACGCCCCGGGCCAGCAACCCGCGCCCGGCGCTGCCCATGACGATCATCTCCGCGTCATCAGACATCTTGGCCAGGGCCGGCGCCGGGGCCGAATACACCAACTCCCTGCCGATGGCGACCTTCCGGTCGGCCGGCATCGCGTCTTCAGCGATTTTCATCGCGTGCATGATCGCTTTTTTGCCTTCGTCCTCCAGCCGCACCGCTAGAGAGTCCGGGTAGGCCATCGGCGGCCAGGTCGCGGTCGGGGTCACCACGGCGTGCACGACGGTCAGGGGAACGTTCCTCATCGCCGCGTCGCGGGCCGCCCAGCAGGCCGCCGCATTCGATGCGGGTGAGCCATCGACCGCAACGACGATGCCCTTACTTTTGACAGGTGCTGACATTTGGCTTCCTTCCCTCACCCCGACGTTATAGACCGATGCGGTCATCGGTCGTGAGGCTTTGGTCACCAACCGTCGGGACAGAGGACTTTCGCCACCTGAGTTGGCAGCGCTGTAACGGGGTGGTCACCGATTGGTCATGTGCGCGCGCCTTCGCGCCTGGACACCGGCCAGACGATAACACCACCAGCAGTGTGCTGCCGATCAGACGGCACACCGTGGTGATGCCGATGTTGGCGAGCAGGGCATCATCGCCGAAGCCCCAGCCGATCCCGCCGCGGGGTGCCGCGGGATGGAACAGGTTGAACGGCAAGGGAAAGCCAAGAAAGCCGACGTTGGCGATGGCATGTTTTGGCGGTATCGCCGAGCTAGCCGGCAAATGCGAAAGATGCACCCGTTAAACGGGTCACACATGCGGATTCCGGTCGGCCGGCGGATGGAAGCCCTCGAGGTCTTGGCGGCTCGACATCCGCGCCGCGCTGAGGCGCAGCTGTACCTGCCGTTCAGAGGCCAACCGGCTGCGTCACGAAGTCGATGAGTTCTTCAACCCGGCCGATCAGCGCCGGCTCGAGATCGGTCCAGTCGCGCACCCGCGATCGGATGTGCCGCCACGCCTTGGCGATATCCGCCTGGTCGGCATGCGGCAACCCCAGCGCCCGGCACGCGCCGTGCTTCCACTCCACCTCGCGTGGCACCTTCGGCCAGGCTGCCAGGCCAAGCCGCCGCGGCTTCACGGCCTGCCAGATGTCCACGTAAGGGTGACCGACGACCAGAGCGTAGGCCCCGCCCGGGCCCCGCCGCACCGCATCAGCGATCCGCGCCTCCTTGGAACCCTCGACGAAGTGGTCGACCAGCACGCCGAGCCGGCGCCCCGGACTCGGCGCGAACTCCGCCACGATGCCGACCAGATCGTCCACGCCACCAAGGTGCTCCACGACCACGCCTTCGATGCGCAGGTCATCTCCCCACACCTGCGCGATGAGTTCGGCGTCATGGCGGCCTTCAACATAGATCCGGCTGGAGCGGGCGACCCGGGCACGGGCGCCCGGTACCGTCACCGAGCCCGACGCTGTCCGGCCGGTAGCGGCAGGGGCTGGGCGGGGTGGCGCGGTGAGGATCACCGGGCGGCCCTCGAGTAGATAGCCGGGCCCCAGGGGGAAGCCACGGGTGCGACCGTGCCGGTCCTCGAGATAGATCCGGCCGTATTCCACGCGCACCACCGCGCCGACGTAGCCGCTCTCCACATCCTCGACCACCATGCCCGGCTCGGCCGGACACTCCGCCGAACGGGGCTTGCGGCGGCTCACAGCTAGGACATCGGTCCCATAGCGATCAACCACGCCGCAATACTAGGAAGCCTCCGGCCACAACGCCATTCGGCGCGCCGGGCACGGTGGACAACAACGCGCTCGAAGCGCGATGGCAGGCTGAAGAAGCGCAGCGGGCCTCCAATTCTTGGAATTATCGGACGCGCGCGGCCGGCGGACCGCATACCGCCAGAAAATCCGCGTAATCCCATGTCCGCAAAAACCGCTGTCCGGCCTGCAATCCCCGCTGATACAGCGCCTCGCGCTGCTCCTCGGTGATCCCGAAGTCGATCGGACTCACCTCTTCGGCGGGCACGAAGATGGTGCGTCGAACGGTGCACGCGTCGTCGATGTAGGCGTTGTCCTGATTGCTCACCAGCGTCTCTATCGCGGCGATCCCCAACGACACCGGGCCATGCACGGGATGGGTAGGTGGGATGCCGGGACGCGCCGACAACCGGATCCCGAATGTCGGCCAGCGCGGCTGGGCATCCGGTTGATCGAACAGGGTCACCGGGAAGTCCGACAGCAACCCGCCGTCGACCCAGGTAGCGCCACCCACCCGAATCGGCTCGAACACATAGGGAATCGCCGACGAGGCGTGCACCGCACGCGCCACCGAAAAAGTGTCCGGGTCAATGCCGTAGGAACCGAGGTCCCATGGGATGCGCACCAGCCGGCGTCGCGACAAGTCACTGGCCGTCACCACCAGCGACCAGGCGAACTGTTCCGGCGTTTCCCCGGTCCGCAAGTCGCCAAAGGTACGCACACCCAGATCGCCGAGCAGACCGGTCAGCAACTGCTCGAGATAGGCGCCGCGATAGACACCATCGGACAACAACAAGGACAATCCCCCGCCGATCAACGGAACTCGGCCAATCAAACTGCGATCGAGAAACTTCCGGTAGTCGATGTTGCGCATCACTTCGGCCAGCCGGCTCAGCGGTTCGCCCGCAGTCTGCAGCGCTGCGACCAGGGACGCGACAATCGCACCCGCGCTGGTACCAGCCACGCGCGGAAACCGGTAGCCAGCATCGCCCAGCGCGTCCACCGCACCGACGAGGCCGATACCCCGGACGCCGCCGCCCTCGCACACCAGGTCGGCCCGCGCTCCGCTCACGGCGCCCACCATAGTCGGAGCGGGGCGGGCTACGCGGGCAAGGCACGCCGAACGGGCGCCAACGGGCCTCAGGAGATTCGGCGACCGTCGACACCGAAGAAATGCATCTGCCCGGGTTCCGGATGCAGAAGCACGCGGCTGCCCTTGTGCGGCGGATGACGCCCATCGGCCCGGACCACGATGGGCTGATCGATCACGTTGCCGGAGCTCGTGATTCGTCCATACACATAGGCGTCCGCGCCCAGCTCCTCAACCACGTCAACTTCCATTTCCACACCGAGACCGCCGATCTCGAAATGTTCGGGACGGATCCCGACGATGACCTCGGAGCCCGCGCCGACGACTTCGCGCGGTAGCTGGACGGGCCAGTCCCCCAGCGAAACGCTGGAATCCACGATGGGCAGGGTGAACAGATTCATCGCCGGCGAACCGATGAAACCCGCGACGAAAACGTTGGCCGGATTTCGGTAGAGCTCGCGAGGCGGAGCGAACTGTTGCAGCACGCCGTCGCAGAGCACGGCGACGCGGTCACCCATGGTCATGGCTTCGACCTGGTCGTGGGTCACGTAGACGGTGGTGGTGTCAAGCCGCCGTTGCAGCGCGGCGATCTGGTTGCGGGTTTGCACCCGCAGTTTGGCGTCCAGATTGGACAGCGGTTCGTCCATAAGGAATACGTGCGGGCGCCGCACGATCGCTCGCCCCATTGCCACGCGCTGACGCTGTCCCCCGGAAAGGTCCTTCGGCTTGCGATCGAGATATGGTTGCAGGTCAAGCAAGTTCGCCGCAGCCAACACCCGGTCGCGGATTTCAGACTTGGGTGTTCTGGCGACCTTCAACGCGAAGCCCATGTTCTGTGCAACAGTCATGTGCGGGTAGAGAGCATAGTTTTGGAAAACCATCGCCACGTCGCGGTCTTTGGGGTCGACGTTGGTGACGTCGCGGTCGCCGATGCGGATTCGTCCGGAATCCAGCGTCTCGAGGCCGGCTACCATTCGCAGCGATGTCGTCTTGCCGCATCCGGATGGCCCCACCAGAACAACGAACTCGCCATCACCGACAACAAGGCTCAGACCATCCAGAGCAGGGCGCTCCGCCCCTGGGTAGCGCCGTGTCGCTTGCTCGAAAGCCACCGAAGCCATGGCTACCCGCCCAGTCCGGTGACGGCGATACCGCGGACGAAAGAGCGTTGCGCGACCGCGTAAATGATCACCAGCGGCAGCATGATCAGCATCGAGGTCGCCATCAGCACAGGCCAGCGAGCAACGTATTCGCCCCGCATCCGGACCAGGCCGAGGGTCAGCGTGGCCAGGCTGTTGCGCTGGATCATCAGCAGCGGCCACAGGAAGTCGTTCCACACGTTGACCCAGGTGAGCACCCCGAGCACCATGACCGCAGGCCTAGCGTGGGGCAGCAGGATCCGCCAATAGATCTGCCATGGTGAGCAGCCGTCGAGGATCGCCGCTTCCTCGAGATCCGCCGGCAGGGTGCGGAAGAACTGCCGCATCAGGTAGGTACCGAAAGCGCTACCGAACAGACCCGGCACGATCATCGCCCATGGGGTGTCGACCCACCCCACGGTGCGCATGAGAATGAACTGTGGGATCACCGTCACCGTCAGCGGCACCATCAACGTTCCCAGATACAACACGAACAGCGCATCGCGTCCGCGAAATTCCAGCCGTGCAAAGGCATAGCCGGCCAACGAACAAAAGAAGACCTGCCCCGCGGTTACGCACCCCGCGTACAACACGGTGTTGAAAAACATCCGCCAGAACGGCATCAGCGTGAACACCTCGGCGTAGTTCGACCACCGCGGGCTCGCCGGCAGCAGGCCGGGCTCGCTCACCTCACCTTCTCGTTTCAACGAGCCCGTCAGCGCCCACAGTATCGGGAACACCGCGCAACAGGCGATGCCGATCAGCGCGGCGTAGCCCAGGCCGGCGCGAACGATGGTGCGCACGGCTGCGCGGTGGCGGATGTTGCCTCTACTAGCTGAGTCCACGCGCGGTCTCCCACGAGCGGCGGTGCGTGAGTCTCAACTGCACCACGGTCAATACCAGCAAGATGGCGAACATCACCCAAGCCAGCGCGGAGGCATAACCGAACTCCAAGAACCCAAACGCGTGCTGGAACAGCATGATGCCCAAGACATACGTTGCGGATTCCGGGCCGCCGTTCGGCCCGTTGAGGACATAGATGATGTCGAAGGCCTGGAACGCGTGGATGATCGAGATGACGATCACGAAGGATATCGCCCCACGGATCAATGGCACCGTGATGGATACGAATTGCCTTGTCTCACTGGCACCATCGATTTTGGCCGCCTCGTAGACGGTCTCCGGAACCCCTTGCATCGCGGCCAGTAGGACCACGGTGGCGAACGGCACGCTGCGCCACACGCTGACAAGACAGAGGGAAGCCATCGCCCATCTCGGTTCCACCAGCCACGGGATCGGATGGACACCGACCCAGCCGAGCATGATGTTGAGTAGCCCGTTGTCGGTGTTGAAGACGAACTGCCACACCACGGCCATCACCACCGAGGAGATGGCCAACGGGAGAAAGACGACGGTGCGAAAGAAGCCGATGCCTCTTAACTTCTGGTTCAGCACGCCGGCCACGACGAGGCTGATGAGGATCGTCGGCGCGACTGTCCCGAGAGTGAAGATCACCGTGTTGCGGATCGCGATGAGAAATAGTGGGTCGGACGTGAAGAGCGCTGCGAAGTTCTTCAGCCCGACGAAGGTTGGCGGCCTGAACACGTCCCAGTCCTGAAAACTCATGTACAGCGAGAAGCCCAGCGGAAAGAGCATGAACACCGCGACCCCGATCAGGTTGGGTGCGATGAACAAGCGGCCTGCCCGCGCCCGTCGGCGCGACGGACGCGAGTGGTGCGGGTTCTGCCGGGCTTTGGCGGAAGGGGCGGCGTCGACCGGGGTCATGCGCTGCGCAGCACTTCGTCGATGGGGCGCGACAACTCGGCCAGCGATGACGCGGGGCGGGATCCGCGCAGCACGGGCCCGAAGTTGCGGTCTATCAAGGCGTTGATCTTCTCCCAGGCCGGGGTGATCGGCAGGCCTGCCGAATGGCCCGGCCCGCCGGTGAGCACGCCGAGGTTGTCGACCCGTTGGTGGGCGCCGGCGAATCCGTCCGAGTCGAGCGCGGACCGCAATACCGGCACGAAAAGGCTGGATTCACCGATCAGCGCCTGCCCGGTGGGACCGGTCGCGAACTTCACGAACTCCCACGCCTGCTCCTTGCGTCGACTGGCCGACGAAATGGCCAGGCCGGTGACGCCGATGTTGGAGCAGGCAGCGTGTGTCTTCGGCAGTGCCGGTCCTATCGGCAATGGAGCAACATCGAAATCAAGGCCGTCGGCCCGGATGAAGGTCTGGTACCGCCAATGGCCGCCGAGCGCGATCGCCGCCCTACCCGTGGCGAACAGATTGGGTGTGGAGATCGATTGCGTCGCGGCCGCGTTGGGCGCAACTCGGTGTTCGTTCGCCAAGTCGGCATAGAACTGTACCGCCGCGATGAACGCGTCGTTGTCGAAATTGAAGTGGGTGGGGTTCACCCGCGGGGTGGCCCACGGCACGCCGTTGTTCATGCCGAACAGCCCCGCCGAGTAGTACGCGGCCCAAGTGTTGACGAAGCCCCACTGAGTGGCTCGTCCCGTGCGGTCGCGCTTGGTGAGAGCGCTTGCCGTGTCCAGGAATTCGGCGAAGCTCCACGGCCGTTCCCACGTCGCGGGCGGCGGCGGTACGCCGGCCTCGGCGAAGAGCCGTTTGTTGTAGAACAGATAGTTCCCGGACCATTGCTCCGGAAATGCGTACTGTCCTCCGTTGAACGTGAAGGTGTCATACAGCCCCCGGATGCTGTCCGCGCGGAGTTCCTCGGCGAACGCTTTGTCGCGCGCCAGCAAGGTGTTGAGATCCAGCAACACCCCACGGTCGGCCAGTTCGGCGTAAGTCAGTTCCCATGCCATCAGAACATCTGGACACCGACCGCCGGCGCAAAACGTCGAGAGCTGCTGCATGACACCCGGTCCCGACAACACCGCTCGAACCTTGATGTCGGGATGGCGGCGGCAGAACTCGTCGACGATACGCATCCGGGCATCGCGCTCCTCCGGATTGGCAGCGAAAAAGAAGGTCAGCGCGTCGTCGTCGGGCGCACAGCCGGACCACCACGGCGCCACTGATGCTGCGGTGAGCGCCCCGGCGCCCCGCAGCAGACTGCGCCTTCCGAACGGCTTATCGAGCATGGTGCTCCCGCTCTTGCCACGGCGCCGGCCCCCCGGCCCGGCTCCGTTCGATCTCGGTACCCGATGAGGCCGTGGTATTCCCGGTATGGCCGACGCGGCGGTGCCAGAACGGCCCGACGGATGCGTTCGGCATCGGCGGTGATGTCGACCGTGTGGATGCGATTATCAACTCAGACCCCGATCGGCAACAAGACTTACACACGCCCGCGTGGGGCGATGACGATGCCCGGCACCCGGCATCCCGTCGACGAGCACCACGGCACCTTCGCGTGCGCGCCGGGCGAATCGGCCGGTCTCCCCTGCCACCGCCCTGACACCGCGCAATGTGGTCGGCACATCTGCGGGAACCGGCGTCCGCTCGACCCTGCGCACCACGTCGGGAGACGGCAACCCGGGCGAGGTGGCGATATTGCCGCCGCGGGACGCTGCCACAAAGGCGGCGACGATTTCGGGGTGTTTTGCGGTGCGGCGGGGTGGGGCGGCCGGGGCAGACACGGTTTTTGCAAGCCGGACCAGTTCGTCGGGCCCGGCGGGCGGTTGCTCGGCACGCCGTTCGCGCGCTCGGAGCCGGTCGACCGCCTCGCGCGCGGTGATCACGGCAAACCAGCCGGTGAGGTTGTCAACGTTCGCAACGACCGCTTCGTCAGGGTCGACCACCGGGCCCGGCAGCTGGACGGCTCGCAGGTGTCGTCGGTCGGCGTCGAAACGTTGCGCGACAGCGTCGAGATTGGTTGGTGTGCTCATGAGTCACCTTTTCTGCTTCAGAGTCGTCAAGAAGATGACCGCATCCATCGAACTCGTTGTCGCGAAGGAGACCAACACCATGACCTTATCGATTGTGCGCTGCAGTGCGGATCGTGGCCATTCGGCTTGCAGCGCCGGAAAAAACAGCCCGACAACGGATTGATGCCGATGAACGTCGCATACATCGTGGTCACGCTGCTCACCGCAACCCTCACCGCCGGGATCGCCATCGCCGATTTCATCCCCGCCGGATTCGTAGTGGCGAACTCAGCCGAGGTGATGGTGCCACGTTCGTGGTTACCGGCACTGGGGGCGGCAAAGCTGGCGGGGGCTGTCGGACTGGTTGTCGGGCTGCTCGGCCTGCCGGCGTTGGGAATCGCGGCTGCCGCCGGACTGGTTCTGTTCTTTGTCGGTGCGGTGGTGACTCATCTGAGGGCGCGCGTGCTGTACAACATCGCGTTCCCCGGTGCGTACCTCTGCCTGTCGGCGGCGTCGCTGGCGCTGGTGGCGGCACGCTGAACCGGCGTGAGCGCTCGGTTGGCCATCGGCGAGTGCGGCCATGTGGGCGGCAATACATCGCATCGTCGTGCCGGCAAACTTCGGACGCCGCGGGGACAGAGCGCGGCGCTCAGGCGGGGAAGTAGCGAAGCCGGTTGATCGCGTTGCCCCGCCAGACCACATCGGCGAACATGATGCCGCGTCCGTGCGCCGAGCCGAGCGAAATCGTGACCGAAGGGCCCGCGCTGATCACCTTGGTCGGGGCGGCCGCGTCGAGCTGCTGCATGAGCTCGGCGAGGTCAAGCGGGTCACTGTCACCCAACGTGATTGGGGCAGAAGGTGATAGCGCATGCAGAGCGGCGGCCTGGTCGTGTCGCGCGGCGGCGCTGACAAATGTCTCCACCAGCCTTTTGTGCCGGGCACCGGCCCGACGAAATCCGGTCATGAAGCCGGCGGTTCCGCGCAGTCCCTGATTGCTCAATAACCCTCGCGACAGTTGCAGGGCGGGCGACACAGCGCGCGATCCGGTGCGCAGGAACTGCAGCATCATCGCGGGCAACTCCCAATAGGCGCGAAGTTCGGCGACGCTCCACTGACCGTTGGCTTCTCGGAGGTCGTAACGCAGGAATGCGGGAATGTACATCGTCACGGCCGAACCCATCGCAACCTCAAGCTCGAGATCGCGCAGCACCACAGGACCGAAGACGATGTCGAGATCGCGGTGGAACTTGATGTCACGCGGACCGATGAACGTGTCGTAGAAGCGGCCGATCTGCGCGTGACCCACGTGCGGCCGCGAGCCCACCGGGTCCTCGATGCGGCCGTCGCCGGTGAACAGCGCCACCCAGCCGGCGCGGTCGTGCGCGGCGGCCGCCTGCGGTGAGCGCTCTACGGCGGCGAGTAGCTGCTCCCGGTCCATTGGCGACACCATCACGGTCCTCCGACCAGCTCGACGCCGGCGGTTCGCATCTCGGCCAGAGCTGCTGCCGCCGAATCCGGCGTCACACCCGCGGTCAGGTCCACCAACACCCTGGTAGCAAGACCCGCCCCGGCCGCATCCTCGGCGGTCTGCCGGACGCAATGGTCGGTGGCAATGCCGACTACGTCCACCTCGTCGACACCGCGCCGCCGCAACCACTCCAGCAGCGGGGTTCCGTCCTCGTCGACACCCTCGAAGCCGCTGTACCCCGCGGCGTACGCACCCTTGCGGAAGACCGCCTCGATTCGGCTGGTGTCGAGATCGGGATGGAAATTCGCACCCGGGCTGCCGGCGACGCAGTGTGGTGGCCAGGACGATGAATAGTCCGGCCGATCGGAGAAATGGCTGCCGGGGTCGATATGGAAGTCCTGGGTTGCCACGACATGCTGGTAGCCGGGGTTGCCGGCCAGATAGTCATTGATGGCGGGGGCCAAGGCGGCGCCGCCGGTCACCGGCACCGAGCCGCCCTCGCAGAAGTCGTTTTGCACGTCGACGATGATCAACGTTCGCACGGGTTCCACCCTATCGTCGGCGGGGCGGCGCCACAGGTCATCAGCTGCGGCGATACGCCGAGCGATTTGTTTGCCGGTCCGCCGGGTAACCTGCTGCCATGTTGATCCGCAGAATTGCGCGACCCTTGTTGTCGGTTGTGTTCATCGGTCAGGGGGTCGATTCACTGCGTAACCCCAAGGCCGCCGCGGAAGCCGCGGCGCCCGCAGTGGACGGCCTGCAGGCGTTGCCGGATCCGGTGGGCAGCAGCATTCCCAGTGACCCGCGAACATTCGCTCAACTCACCGCGGCCGTCCAGATCGGGGGCGGCCTGCTACTGGCCACCGGGCGAATGCCCCGCGTCGCCTCGGCCGCGCTGGCATTCACGGTGCTGCCGGCCAACCTCGGGGCGCATATGTTCTGGAACGAGACCGATCCGCAGCGCAAAGTCGAGAAGCGGCAGGCCTTCCTTGCTGATCTCAGCCTGCTGGGCGGACTCATGATCGCGTCGGCTGACACCGCCGGCAAGCCGTCACTGGGCTGGCGGGGCCGACAGGCGGCGGAGCGACTTTCTGACCGGGTGTCCTCGGCGCTGCCGGGGTCGCACGACACGCTCGAGCCCGACTTCGGCGAACTCGGGCACAGGATCGTGCATGGCTTGCAGGTTGGCGCCGAGCGCGGCCGCGAACTGGCCGGCGAGGCGGCCGAAAGGGCCGAGCCCTGGGCCGAAGCCGCCCGCAAGCGCGGCGAGAAACTGGCCAGCACCGCAGCCGAAAGAGCCGAACCTCTGGCAGAAAAGGCCCGCCACCGGGGCGAAAAACTGGCGAGCGAGGCGGCCGAGAAGGCCGCGCCGCTGGCAAAGAA
>CAYNLB010000020.1:0-12577 GCA_964397935.1 uncultured Mycobacterium sp. | reverse complement strand
GCGCGCAAACGCGGCGAAAAACTGGCCAGCACCGCAGCCGAAAAGGCCGAACCACTGGCAAAGAAAGCGCGCAAACGCGGCGAAAAACTGGCCAGCGAGGCGGCCGAGAGGGCTGAGCCTTGGGCCGAAGCCGCCCGCAAGCGCGGCGAAAAGCTCGCCGGCACCGCCCGGGTACGTGGTGAGGCCCTCGCCGAATCAGCTCGCCAGCACGGTGGTCACCTGGCTGCCCGGGCACGCTAGCCAGTCAGCGGTCGACGTCGCAGACGTTTCTGCTAATCACGCGCTCGCGCCGCAAATACAGCGTCCATGACGCCGCGACAACGGCGAACGCGACGAACTGGACCGCGATCACCCAGGCGCGGGGATAGATCACCCCGGCGATGTAGTGGGCGATGAATCCGTCCGGCGGCAGCGGCGCCATGCCGGCACCTGCGCGAGCCCAACGTTCGGCCCAGGTCAACGGGCAGTCCACCTGTTTGGCGGCGATGGCCGTCCCCCAGATGACGGCCGACACGTGTAGCCACAGCGTGCGTCGCCACCGGAGCGCGAGGAAACCGCCGACGACGACGTAGCTGATGAAGGCGAAGTGCAACGCCACGATGAGGACAACCGCACTCGCGTACACGGCTCAGCTGCCCCCGCGCTGCCGTGACGCCGAGCCTGCCAGGAAGGTGTCGACGATCGCGTCGACGTCCTGGCCGACATCCACCGTGATACCGGCCTCGTCGGCGCTGAGAGGTTGCAACGTGGCGAATTGTGACCGCAGCAGCGCCGCGGGCATGAAATGGCCTGTCCTGGTGGCCAGCCGACTGCTGATGACCTCCGGTGAACCGGCCAGATGCAGGAACTCGACGCACGGGCAGTGCGCGCGCAGCCGGTCACGGTATTGCCGTTTGAGCGCAGAACAACTCATCACGCCGCCGTCGCGGTGGCCGGCCAACCACTCGCCGACCCTCTCCAGCCAGGGATAGCGGTCGTCGTCGTCGAGGGGCTCACCGGCCGCCATCTTGGCGACGTTGATCGGCGGGTGCAGGGTGTCGGCGTCGACGAAGGGAACCCGTAGGCGCTGTGCCAGCTTCGCACCCACTGTCGACTTGCCCGAGCCGGAGACACCCATCACCACGACGGGCGCCGGCATCCTCACTCGGTCGTTGAGGGAAGGTTGCGGTTCCATTCCAACCAACCGACACCGCTGCGGCCGTCCGCTGTGCTGATGGTCGCCCAGGCGCGCGGGAACTGGCTCACCCGCCCGTCTGCGGCGGTTAGGCGTACCGGAGCCTGTCCGCGCACGTCAATGTCCGCGGTGATGTCACCCGGTTCGTAGGTCACT
This sequence comes from uncultured Mycobacterium sp., assembly GCA_964397935.1. Taxonomy (GTDB): domain Bacteria; phylum Actinomycetota; class Actinomycetes; order Mycobacteriales; family Mycobacteriaceae; genus Mycobacterium. The sequence goes on along the minus strand of CAYNLB010000020.1, from coordinate 11,247 downwards.
GTGGCATTCTGCGGTAACCCGTTGGCGCCGAAGGACTCTCGTGATGCAACGGTTTGCACTTCGGTGACGTTGCGGTCCGCGTCCTGAACGTAGCCGACACTGAACGCTGGTACGCCCGGGACCCGGATGCTCACCCCGTGCAGGTGAGTGCCATCGTCCAGGTGCAGCGCGCTCCACATCCAGTCCATGCTCCACCAATCGCGCACACCCCAGGAGTGATCGCGCTGACCGGGAACGGAATCGATGCGATAGCTGGTTTCGCCGGAGCCCTTGACGGTGACCGTCCCCGAAACGGTGCACGGAATCTCGTAACGCGTCGTCAACCGGTACTTGTACGGCGCGCCGTCGGTGGCCCACACCAGATTCATCGTCATCTCGACCGGGGCACCCGGCTCGCCGCGCAGCAGGGCGGACGGGTCCGGGTAGGCCTGCGCCCGTGCACGGATGTCGACGCGGTAGGCCTGCAGCGGCACGCTGGCGGAGTGGCCGATTTCGAATGTGTCGGTGCTGACCAGCCACGGGTCGGCCGGCAGCGGGACCTGCGCGTCGACGGCCACGGTCGGCATGTCGGGACCGCACAGCAGCGCGTGCACCCATGCCGTCTGCTGATTGGCCACCAGGCCAAGGCGAAACCAGCCGCCCAATCCCTGTGGCGCGTCGACGAAGTCGGCGTACCAGCTTTCGCTCCACAGCGGCTCGGCCGTCGGGGCGTGCGCGAGTTCGTCGTCCTCCGTCGGCCGCAGCGGCTCGGGCGCCACCGCAGCGGGCAGCGTCGCCAGGGCGTCGGTGTCGAGCACCTGATCGCAGTGGCGTTGCAGCATCGTCATGAACATCCGGTCGCCGCGCTCGGTTCGCTCTACCAGCATCGAGGAGACGATCGCCATCATCACCCCGAAAAAGCTTTGCCGACGCACGCCTTCGGCGACGTCGGCGAGGGTGATGGGCGACGCCGGTCCCAGCGCCTCGTGGTACGCCCGCAGCAATTCGTCGTGGTGCTGCCGACGATGTTGCGTCGGCAGCGCGCAGCCGAGGAAGTACGCCAGGTCAGTCAGGGCGGGCCCCCAGGAAACGGTCTGCCAGTCGACCACCGTCAGCGGGCGGTCGGACCCCGCGGTCCCGAACAACATGTTGTCCAGCCGGTAGTCGCCGTGCACCAGGCCCTGGATTCGGCCGGGGTCTGCTTCCTGGGCGAGGTAGCCGTCGAACGCGGCCACCAGGCGCTCGCACACGAGGCGGTGCTCCGCTGCGATCTGGTCGCCGTAGCGGTCGATGAAACCGGCGTAAAGGGGAGCGATCATCGCCTGGTTCAGCGGCGACTCACGGTTGAGCCACGGAGCCTCGGCCAGCGAGGCGTCACCGAGCAGCGGCCCGTGCAGCCGGCCCAACTCGACAACGGCGAGGCGGGCCTGGTCCATTGTGGCGCCCGCGATTTCATCGCCAACGACCGCTGGCCCGGCATCGCCCAGCAATAGATCGAACACACCTGTGGAAGTGTCGACCGCGGCGTGGTAGCAGGGCGCTATCGGCCCTCCCAGGCGGGGTGCAATGTCGCCGTAGAAGCACACCTCGCGCTCGTAGAGGCCCATGGCCAGCCCGGTCTGCCGACTCACCGGATCGCTCGCCGCGACTTTCAACACCACCGACTCCGGCCTACCGGTGGCAGCTAGGTCATCCGCGTAGCTGAGCCGGACACGGTAGCACTCGCTCATCTGCCCGGTGCCGATACGCTCGACGGTGAAATCGGCGATAGGACCGGCGCCGACCGCGGCGGTCAGCCAGGCGGCGGTGAGGTTACCGGGTCGTTCGATGACTTGCTCGGTGTCGGCATGCATGGGGTCAGCGTGCCAGGTCAACGCGCCAATGAGAAGCCGTGCCATGCCATCCGGCGGTGCGGATGCGGATCGAACTCGATCCGGCTCTTGCGGTCGAAGACCATGACCGCGCGTTCGGCGGTGGTGTAGGCCGGCCAGTCGTCGCCCGGCACACCCGTGTGGCTGAACGATCGCCACCGTCGTTGCACCTGGTTACTGACCCGCAGTGCGGTCCCCCGGTCGGCAACGGCAGTCAGCAGCGCGCCGAACCTCGTGCGATAGACGTCGAAGACGGCCAGCAACTCGGTGGCATGGGTAGCGCCGAAACCCGACCAGCGCAGCGTGCGCGGTGCGTAGTCGTACCGGTACAGGTACGTGGGGGCGTGCCTGCCGTGCGCCTCGGCGATCTGCCACGCCGCCGAGCTGAAGGCGAAGTCGCCACCGAGCTGGATGCACGCCGATCGCCCCGGGTAGTCCGGGTAAGCGGCGGTAATACGTTCGCGCGCATCCGGTTCCGCATCGGCCAACAGTTCCTCCACCATCGATTCATTGGTCGGCAGCATTGCCAGGAAGCGGGTGAACAACCGCCCCTCTTCGGCGTTGGTGCCCACGATGAGAGGAGCCCGATGGACCCGACCGCACCGCATCGCATCGATGGGATCCAACGGCAGCATGTCGTCACCGGCTGACGGGCCAATGGGAAAAGCGCCCAACCTGTTCTGCATACCCTGATCGATCAGGCGGTGTTGGGCCTCCACGAGTTGGCCGGCGGACAACTGCATCAGCGCATCGGCGGCATCCTGCCTGCGAGCCCCGATCAGGTCGGCGAATCGGTTCGCGAACTCGGCGGCGACCTCTTTCGAGCGCACGAGGCCCGATGCGGGGCTTTCCGAGATCGCCCGGGCAAACAGCCCTTCCGCGGCGGGTACCGCAAGCAGCGTGGCGGTGATGCACGCGCCGGCGCTCTCGCCGAAGATGGTGACATTGTTGGGATCACCGCCGAATTCGGCGATGTTGTCCCGAATCCACTGCAACGCCAGCACCAGATCGCGCAGGTACAAGTTGCTGTCGATGGTGATATCCGGTGTCGACAATGACGACAGATCCAGACATCCCAGCGCACCGAGCCGGTAGTTGACCGAAACATACACACAACCGCGCCGGGCCATCGCGGCGCCGTCGTAGATCGGTGTCGCCGAGCTGCCCAGGAAATACCCGCCGCCGTGGATGAAAACCATCACCGGCAGCGGTTCGGTGGCGGGGGCCTCGGGTGTGACGACGTTGAGGGTGAGGCAGTCCTCGCTCATGGGCTGGTAGCGGCCGCCGACACCCGACAGGCCGAGCAACGTGTAGCGACGCTGTTGCGGTGCACAGTTGGCGAAGCCGTGGCAGTGCCGCACACCCGACCACGGCAATGCCGGCTGCGGCGCCCGGAATCGCAAGGATCCCACCGGTGGCCGGGCATATGGGATGGATCGCCAGCGGTTTACGCCGTCGCGGGTGAAGCCTTCGACCGTGCCGGTGGCCGTGCGTGCGCGGACAGTGCGCTGATGCATAACCCGACGGTAGCCGACATGCGGAGCTTAACGCGCGCGCAGTGCCTTAATTCGGACGCGCGGGGGCTAGCCTGATCGCATGCGGATCGCCGCGCTCGTCGCAGTGTCGTTCTTGGCTGCCGGCTGCTCACACACGGTCGGCGGCCACTCCGAGCAAACGCAGACGACCACCCAGGCGTCGGCGGGGCCTTCCAGCCCCCCGTCGCGCAGCAAACCGGCGGCTCCGTCCGCCGCGCCAGCGGCCGGCGCCACGATCTCCGCGGTGATCGCCTGGATCGAGGGAGGCCATCCCGTTGATCCGAACCACTACCACGACGCGACCCGCGACGGCGCGACCACGACGCTCGGCGATGACATCGCCTTCACGGCGATGTCCGGCAAAGTCTCTTGCATGACCGATTCCAAACACACCGGCACCGCATTGGCCTGCCTGGTGAAGCTCACCAATCCCGCGCCGCCGCCCGCGACGGCCTACGGCGAGTGGAAAGCCGGTTGGGTCGACTTCGACGGCATGAAGCTTCAGGTGGGACTGTCCCGCGCCGATCCCGGTCCATTTATCAACGGCAACGGGGCAGAGCTGGCGAACGGTGATTCGCTGTCATTTGCTGACTACCGTTGCCGCGCCGACCAAGCCGGCCTGTATTGCGTGAACTACGCTCACCAGTCGGCGGCGCGATTCAGCCCGGGCGGCATCGAGCCGTTCGGCTGCCTGCGGTCGGCGCCGCCGCCCGATGGCGTCGGCACGGCATTCAGCTGTTCATGATGGTCGCGAAGAGCTCCCGTATCTCGTCGGCGGGTCCGCCGGGCACGGTGTAGCCCGCCTCGTCGCGGATCTCTTCCAGATGATCACGCACCTGCTCGATCGATAGCCCGGGGCTGTAGAAGCCCCTCGTCCTGCCGATGAAGAACCTCGCGACATGTCCGGCGCCCGCCGTGTAGATCTCTCCGGAAACCGGGCAATGCTCGTGGGTGAGAACGGCCACCACCGGAGCCACCTGCGCGGGATCCAGCATCCGGATGTATTGACCCACAAGATCATCCAAGACGGCCTGGGCCGCCGCGTCATCCTCCTCGGCCTGCCGGCCGGCTGCGCCGTCAATCGAGTGCGTCAGCATCCGCGTGTGGGCGATCGGGGCTATTGCATTGACCTTGATGTTGTGGTCCGCTCCCTCGGCGGCCAGCACTCGGGTGAAGCCGATCAACGCGGTTTTGGCCGCGCCATAGTTGCTCATCTTTTCGGCGCCCAGGATTCCGGCGGCCGAGCAGGTGTTGAGCACTCGGCCGTACCGCTGCTCGCGCATCACTTTCCATGCGGGCCGCGTCACATAGAAAGCGCCCTTCAGGTGCACGTCGACGAGGGGTTCCAGCCGATCGACGGTCATATCCTCGAAGGGCGCATCGCCGACGATTCCGGCGTTGTTGATCACGATGTCCACCCGCCCCCAGGCGCGAAGGGCGGTGTCGATGATCGCCTCGCCACCCTCCGGAGTGGTCACGCTGTGGGCATCGGCAACAGCCTCGCCGCCCTGTTCACGGATCCGCTCCGCGGCGTCGCGTGCGGCCGCGATGTTGGAGCCATCGCCCGTAACCGATCCACCCGTGTCGTTGATGACGATGCGGGCGCCACGCGACGCCAACAGCAGCGCGTATTCCTTGCCCAAACCCCCGGCGGCACCGGTGATCACGGCGACGCGTCCGTCGAATCTCAGCTCGTTGGACGATGTCAGCGCATCCGCCACGAGGAGCCCCCGTTCCCGTCGATCCACATCACCAGCTGACCGGCAACTCCTTCATCCCGTAGATGTCGGCTTCCTTGAACCTCAGCTCATTCGACGGTGCCGCCAATTTCAGCCCGGGTAGACGCCGCGCGAGCGTGGCGAACGCGACCTGCATTTCGACCCGGGCTAGGTTTTGGCCGATGCATTGATGCACTCCGTAGCCAAAACCCAAGTGTCCACGTGTGTTTCGTTCGACATCGAAGGCTTCCGGGTCGTCGACGAAGTCGGTGTCCCAGTTTCCCGCGGGCAGATTCATCACGACGAAGTCCCCGGCGCGGACCAACTGACCGCCGAGCGTGAAATCTTCAGTCGCCACCCGGTCCACCTGACTGTGCACGATACTGAGATAGCGCATGAGCTCTTCGACGATGTTGGCGACAAGAGCCTGATCGTCGGTCCGGCCCAGCCGTTTGAAGACCTCGGGGTGCTGAAGCAACGCAACCGTTCCCAGCGAGATCATGTTGGCGCTGGTTTCGTGGCCCGCCAACATCATGACCACTCCTGACATGGTCGCGGTCTCGCGGGTGAGCTCACCGGTCATGACGTAGCCGGTGACCAGGCGGCTGATCAAGTCGTCGCCGGGATCGTGCTCCCTGCGATGCACCAATTCCTGGATATAGGCGTACATTGCGCCGAACGATTCCGCGCGCTGCTCGTCGGTCGTGCTCGTCTGCAGCCCTACCGTTGAGTGGTGCTGGAAGAGCCCCAGGTCTTCGGAGGGCACACCCAACAGCATCGCGATCATCAGTGACGGCACCGGCAACGCGAAGTCTTCCACCAGGTCGGCGGGTGGGCCTTTGCCGATCATCTCGTCGAGGTGTTGGTCGACGAGTTCCTGGATCTTTGGCCGCATGGCTTCGCAACGCCTGAAGGTGAAGTCACGGGTCATCATGCGACGCAACCGATGATGTTCGGGGTCGTCGATCCGCGCGAACATCACCGGTGTGGTGCTGTCCGGGCTGGCCGGCTTGAGGGAAGCCGGAATGGTGTCCGCGGACAGCCGCGGATCCAGCAGCGCCGCTCTGATGTCCTGATAGCGACTCACCACCCAAGCCGGTCGGCCATGGTACATCGCACGTCGCAGCCCGGGCTCCTGCCGCCATCTCGTGAATTCGGCGGGCGGGTGAAGCGGGCAGTGCGCGGCGCGCGGGACGGGGATGACCGGAAGGTCGGTATCAGAGCAGTAATCGGAAATCTCGGAAGTTCTTGACATCACGGGTGTTTTCCATAAATGGCAGGTATCTGTCAGTTATACGGACCCTAGGACGTCGCCAATTGACAGTCAACTGTCAGTTAGCCTGTCAGGGTGACAGCGGTTGAAGACCGGCCGTTACGAGCCGACGCGGCCCGCAACGTTGAGCGGATTCTGCGCGCCGCGCGGGGCGTCTACGCCGAACTCGGGCCAGAAGCGCCCGTTGACGCCGTCGCCCGCCGCGCGGGAGTTGGCGAACGCACTCTATACCGGAGGTTTCCGACCAAAGCAGACCTAGTCCGCGCGGCCCTGGATCAAAGCATCGCCGAGGACCTCATCCCGGTGATCGAAGAGGCCCGCGACGCCGATGATCCGCTGCGCGGCCTCTCCCAGCTGATCGAAGCGGCGATATCGCTTGGCGCTCGGGAACACCACCTGCTGAACGCCGCGCACCGCGCCGGGTCGCTGACCCCCGACATCTCGAACTCGCTGGACGAGGCGCTTAACGACCTTGTCCGCCGCGGCCAGCGCATCGGTCGGGTCCGCGCCGATCTGGTCGCCGACGACATACCTCGGCTGATCGCGATGCTGTACAGCGTGCTATCGACAATGGAGTCGAACAGCGATGGCTGGCGACGTTACGTCGCCCTCATTCTCGATGCAATCTCGATCAGTGAACGAAAGCCGCTGCCCCCGGCCGCTGCCTTTCGGTATGCACTACGGCCCAACAGCTGGCCGCTGTGAAAAAGCGGCCGAGCAGTGGCTAGGCGAGTCGCTGCGGGCAACGGCGCACCGCGAAGCCAAATCCCTACCCCAGCGATGCCGTCAGGTATCCGGAGGCATCGCCGAACGAGGTCACCTCGTTGTCGGGCACCTCGAATCCGTGGGCGGCATAGGACTGCTCGGTCGTTTTGATGTCGACCTGCCAGTCGTGCGCGCCGAGGTATTCGGCGGCGGTGTTGCGCTCGCCCGTGTAGAACAACTCGGCGAGGTTGATGTCGGAGCCGACGCGGCGCGCTCGCTCGGTGAGTTTGTGGGCCCAGTCGGCCGGGATGCGGCGCAGATCCAGGTGTTCCGTTGCGATCCGGCTGCCCGGAGCCGAGAGCGCAAAGATGTTGTCGAACAAGCGGTCCTGTGCGTCCGGCGGCAGGTAGACCAATAGGCCTTCGGCGCTCCACGCCGTCGGCTGCGCGGTGTCGAATCCCGCCGCCCTCAACGCCGCCGGCCAGTCCTCACGCAGGTCGATCGCGACGGTGCGGCGCTGCGCGGTCGGCTGCGCGCCCAGGCCGGCCAGCGTTTGCGTCTTGAACTCGATGACCTTCGGCTGGTCGATCTCGTAGACCACCGTTCCCGCCGGCCACGGCAGTCGGTAGGCCCGGGTGTCCAGGCCCGAAGCCAGGATGACGGCCTGGCGGATACCGGCACCGGTCGCGCCCATGAAGAAGTCGTCGAAGAAGCGGGTGCGCACGGTGATCTGCTCATCCATGCGCCGACGGTGGAGCGGGCGACCGTCGGTGCCGCGGAGCTCGCCGTCGATCAGTTTGATGAAGACCTCGATGCCTACGGCGCGCACGAGCGGCTCCGCCCACGGGTCGTCAAGCAGCGGATCCGGGCCCTGCGAAGCCATCGCGCGCGACGCGGCGACCGCCGTTGCCGTCGCACCCACGCTGGACCCCAGATCCCAGGTGTCGTTCTCGGCGCGGGCCATTACCACCCCATTGCTTTAGTTAGACTATTTAACTGATACGGCCTAACTGTACGCCTGCGCTTCCCCGGATGTCGGCACGTCGACGCCGGGCGCCGGTTCGAGCACATGGATTTCGCCCGAAGTGCCGTCGACCTCGACAAGCGCACCCGGGGCCAGCGAGCGGGTGGCTCCCTGGGCGTCGACCACGCAGGGAAACCCGAACTCGCGAGCCACCACGGCCGCATGCGACATCGGCCCACCCAGTTCGGTCACCACCGCCGCGGCGTAACAGAACGCGGCGGTATACCCGACGTCGGTGACCTCCGCGACAAGGACCTCTCCGGGTTGCAGCTCGTCGATCGTCTCGGGCCGCACGATCCGCACCCGACCGCGCACCCGTCCCCCGCAGACACCGACTCCGCGCAGGATCTCCCCGCCGGCCAGGGCCGCCGACGACGTGGCCGCAGGCTGCCAGCTTCCGCTGAACACCGTCGGCGGAACCACGCCTTCGAGCCCGCGCCGCTCGGCTCGCCGCCGCGCCACCCGCGCCGATACGTCCGCCGGGAGTGCATCGAGTTCGTCGACCAAGAGATAGAACACGTCGTCGGCAGTGTCGAAGACACCGGACTCGACCAGCCGGCGACCGTACTCACGCAGCAGACCACGGAGCACCCAGTTCGCACGCACCACCTTGTCGCGGCGGACTTCACGGTCGCGCAGCGGGTGTGCGGCCAGCGCCGCCACGGGCCGGGCCCACAACGGAACTCGCGGACGCCGCGGCCGCGGCGCGGAAGGAGCGCTCATCGCTCTGGCCACCATCCGGACCAACAGCTCGGGATCGTCGGCATAGCTGGTGGACAACATCTCGAGTTCCGCGGGACCCCGGTGCCCGATCAGCGCCAGCTCGGCCAGCACCGCGGCGTGAAACTCCGGCGCCTTGACAGCCAGCGCGTCAAGACGCGCATCGGTCTCTTGCAGCAGGCGAGCCACGTCCGGGTCACGCCGCGCCGCACGGACCAGCCGCCGCATCGCCTGCACCGATCGCGCACTCACCAATTCCGGTCCGGCCGGCGGGGCCATGTCTCGCCCGGACAGACCGCGCAACAACACGTTGAACGCCGCGCACAGCATGAAGGAGCCCGACGCCAACACCCAGCCGTGGACGACGTGGTCGCGCGCCAACGAGACCAAGCTGAGCAGCCGCTGATCGTCCAGCCGGGTGAGATCGCCGCCCGCGAGGCGCTCCAGACGGTCGACATCGGCGATGAAGTCCGCGCTGTCGCGAGATGAACCGACGCTCAAGCCAACGAAATTCACCCCGAACACCCCGATACTGCGCAGGGTGCGCCGCAGCTTTCGAGCGCGGCCGGGTTCCGTCGGCGGACGCTCCTCTCCGAAGATCGGCAGGGAGGCCATGCTGGGGCCGAAAAACCCGCTATTGCTCACGAACACGGCGGGATCGATGAACGGCACCGCTTCGGCGATGAAATGCGCCGTCGTGATCGCGCCATACAGCCGGTGGGCGAACACCGCGACGGTGCGCATCGCGATCTCACGCTGAATGATCCCACCGGGCCGCAGCCGCTCGGCGGTGGCCACACCGGCGGCGCGCAGGCCGCGCACGGTCGCCGACGCCGACGACGGCGAGAACGGGCCGGGCAGCGCCTCCGACAGATTGGTGGCCAAATAGGTCGGAAACCGCGGGTCGATCGGAGTGTCGAATTCGCCGTTAAGCCCTTCCGGGCCTGCCGGTCTGGGCATCACTCCGTCGGCGGCGGGCCCGTCGGCGGCGGGCAAGTCTCCGATGGTGGACAGCCGCCACGGCAGGGATACGACCCGCCTACCCAGCTTGGCCCGCCCGCGCACCGCCAGTGCCATGTCCTCGATGCATTCGTCGGAGTTCCAGGCAAGCCGACACCCCCAATCATTACGCAGGCGCGACGTATCCATCAGCGGGTTGCCCAGAATTGGTTCCAGCTCGGCCAACGCGCGCAGCGGCCGCAACACGGCAAACATGCCGCCGAGCGGCACCACCGGACGCCCGAGCGCCGCAGCGACCTGACGAATTGTCAGCGCGCCCGAAGCGGCGAGATTGATTGGACCGCTTGCGATTGTGGTGTCCAGTACGGCGCGCACCGATAACCGAAGCGCATCGTCGAGATGGACCACCTGCACTGGGCGTTCGGTTGATCCGGCAAAGTCAAGAAAGATTGGCAGCGCCAACAGTCCACGCACCCAATTGTCGACGCCGCGACCCACGACGAGCGCGGAGCGGATCGCCACCCATTCGAATCCCGAGGCCGCAAGCATCTCTTCGACGCGGGCTTTGTGCAGCCCGTCAGCCGATACCGCGGTTGTCGCGTCATCCTCGGTCTTCACCGCGGCTCCCCCGCCGTAGACGTGCGCCGACGAAACGAAAACGATGCGTCTGGTTCCGCTCTCGGCCATCGCCGCAAGGACGTTGCGTGTCCCCCCGATATTGACCTCGTGGCTGACCCGGTCGTCGGGACCCGGACGTCGCGCCCACGCGCAATGGGCGACCACATCCGCGCCGTCGACACAGCGTTTGACACCGGTAGCGTCCCGGACATCGGCTGCGACGAAACTAGCTGTGCTTGGCCAGCTTTGGGGACGATGACGAGCGATCCCAATGACATCGTGACCCTGGCTGAGCAATCGGGCGGCGAGGCCGCGACCGAGCACACCGCTGGCCCCGGTGACCGCGATTCTCACTGACTACCCTCGCGCGTGCGCGCTGCCCTCCCCGCATCCGGGTAGGTACCCGCCACGTGTGGGGGCGTGTCCCCACTGTGTCGTCGCCGGCGCGGCTCCATACCTACTCGTCGTCCTTCAACAGGGCCGCGTTGACCAGGTCGTCGAGATCCATGTCCGCGATGTTCTTTTCCGAGGCCGTGGCGGCGGTTGATACTCGACCGTCGCCGTCGCCGTCGCCTTCGTTCGCGAGCGCGAGCAGCAACTCCAAGACGCCCGCCTGCCGGAGCCGCTTGACCGGAATCGACCCGACGACGCGCTGAATGTCCGCCTCCCCCGGCGCGGACGTCGAGGTCCCTTGCTCCGCCGTCCCGATGAGTTCTCGGCGAATGTAGCCGGCCAGGGCTGCGGAGTTCGGGTAGTCGAAGATGAGTGTCGGTGACAGCGCGAGGCCGGTAGCGGATTTGAGCCGGTTGCGCATCTCGACGGCGGTCAGCGAGTCAAAGCCGAG
>CAYNLB010000019.1:0-47016 GCA_964397935.1 uncultured Mycobacterium sp. | reverse complement strand
GTCTCGGTCAGCAGCTCGCCCGCACCGAGGCCGAAATCATGCTTGACGTGATCGCGTCGCGGCTTGACCTCGGCCGACTTAAGATCGCCGACCCCGCGCCGCGCTGGACCCAGACCGGGACCTTCCGGGGCCTCGACGCCCTGCCGATCCGCTACTGACCGGAAGGCTGTGGGACAAGGATCGGGCTCGTAGGTTTCTCGAAATCGGTGTCGCTGTATCGAGAGCTAAAAAGGCTCACCCTTGTCGCGCGAATTCATCCTTGATGGTTGGGATCAGTTTGGGTGCGTAGACATAGATTGCGGACTCAATCTCCCACTCAGCCTGGCTAGCGCTCATCGGTGTCGTATCGGTCACCATTTTCATCAGAGACCTGGCGGTTCCCAATGGATCGGCTGATGAACGTACCCGGTTGGCGAACCACCGTCCCTCGGCGCTCATGTGGCAGTCGGTGTAGTCAGCCGTGTGAACCATCTTGTCCATGGCCAGCAGGTGAACGTACTGATCGTCTTGGGGGGTCAAACTGCAGGCCGCCGATGCTGGCGGTGCTGATAGCAAGGACTGGCCCAGCATCGCGACTGCCAGTGCAACCCCAGCCACCCACACCGACAACACCTGCCTGCGCGACTTTCCACGGGTGCGCTTCATTTTCGTTTCCGAGTCTCGGATCGGAGCATCGTGTGTGACTTTGCCGACCTTGCTCGTGGATGCCGGATCCGGTGCAGGCCCTCCATCAACGAAAGTCTTTGTCAATGGCCGTGTTTCGCGCCCTTCGAGGTCGCCGAAGGTCCGCTGGCGGTACGGCACCGCAGCGAGGTTGAGCAGAGGCACATCGACGACACCGGCAAGACCGGCGTCATCATGCCCCGCGGTCATCGCTGGGACAATCTGGTCATCATCCAGATCGCGAAGACGGTCCGGTGGCGTGTCCGCCCCGGCCATGCTGTCGATTTGGGGATTGAGAATGCTTCCGTAGCCCGCCATCACCCTGCCACCTTCACCGCAGATTGCTCATAGAAGCCATCAGCCGGCATTGGCAGTTGAGGCGAGCTTCATCGCCTATACCGACGATGCTACTGATGCCATTATGGACGCACAACAAAGTTGACGAGGATCACAAAAACCGCCCGCAATGTGTCGTCGGGTGGCGGACTGGGTGCCCAGGCGGGCGTCGTCGAGTCATTGCGGAAGTGCTGTTCTTCGTTTCGCCGGAGTCGACATCAGGCGCGCTGAAACGTTCACTGCGCAGACACCGGACTCAGATGGTGCATTTCAGCCCGACGTGGGCGGCGTGGTACCCGAGCCGGCAATAGAACGCCCGAGCCCTTTCGCGAGCCCCGTCTGTGGTCACCTGCGCCAACTGTGCCCCGTGAGCTCGGCCGTAGTTGTGTGCCCACTCGACGAGTGCAGTACCTAGACCCTGTGCGCGTTCGGCTTTGGCGACCCGTAGTCCCTCGATCTGCAGCCGAGTGGCGCCGCCGCGGGACAGACCGGGAATGATGGTCAATTGCACGGTCGCGACGACCATATCGGAACCGTTCAGGACGACTCCGAGATAGTTGGATCGGTTGCGAACGACGATGTCGTAGGCCGCCTCGTAGCGTTCGAGTCCGGCGCCTTCGCGATCCTGACCGAATTCGTCGTCGGAGAGCAGCTCGGCGATCACTCCCACGTGTTCGCGCGTCGCGCGCTGCACACGGAATGTGCGGCCTGCTACCCGCAGCAATCCTCGAACCGAGGACTGCGCCAGTGCCTGTAGGCGCGCCACCAACAGATCCAGCCACGCCCCCACGTTGGTTCGTGCCTCCGCGGTATCTGGGTAGCGGCATCGCAGATGTAGCCCGGACTTGTCCTGAATGAACCAGAGCATGACGCCGTCGGTGTTGGTCCTCGCGCTCACATACTGGGCGTCGAGTCCGACGGAGTCGATGCGCACCGGAAGTCTAAGTTGGTCCAGCCAGGAAATGGCGAACATACCGGGCGCCATCGGCATTCCACCCCACGGAGCCAGTACGTCGGCGAGTGGCCAGGAACCAAGCTGCACCGCTTCTTTGACGGCGGCAGCCGCGACGTTCGGCTCGGCGACCGCCGACTCCAGAACCGAATTGGTGATGAACCAGCCGACGGAGTCGTGCCACTTGTCTTCAAATCGGCTGTGCACTGGGAAGACTGCGCGCAGCGGTGCTTCCGCCAACTCGCGGGTTACCGCAGTCATGGCGACCACCGCGAGTGCCAGCGTCGAGACGCCGTCATTGCGTGCCTGCGCGGCGAACGCGGCGCCGTCATCGACATCGAACACGTCACGCACTTCGACGCGTTCCGGATGCGGCCCGGACTCACCCAACGGCAGCGGAAACCGCGGCATGACCCCACCGCTGTCGCTGATGATTTGTGCCCACCGCGCACGCACGAGTTCCGGCGCCGGGGGACGGTCCAGCAGCGCTTGGGTGTGCTCGACAAACGCGGGCCGCGGCTGCAGAGACGACGTACGTCCGATCCTCGCGTCGGCGAGCATCGACAACAGGTCCCGGGCAATCACGAGCATCGACCACATGTCCACATGAGCGTGGTCGGCAGCGATGACCACCGTCAATCCGGCGGCAGTCTCCAACACGCACAGCCGGTGTGAGGGCCGCTGATAGGGCGAACACGTCGCATTGAGAACTACTCGCAGTGCGTCGTTGACCTCCTGGCCCGCAGTGATCTCATGCTCGACCCACTTGCCGGGGTGGACATCGATCTCATGCAGCTGCGGATCGCCGTCCGCCCCAAGTGTGAATGTCGTTCGCAGGGTGCCGTGGCGGGCGATCACGGCCAGCCACGCATGGGCCAGCGATTGCCGGCTGACCCCAGCCGGCAACCGAATGGACAGAGCCATCCAGGAGCCGGGTCGCGCACCTGCACCAACGTGTATGCGCTGGTCAAAAGACACTGGAAGCTGCCGGCCGAGGTCAGACACCGACACGTCGTAGCCCCAGAGTCGTCCGAACGGCAGCCGCAGGTGCGCCACGTTGGTCAGCCGCATGGCGGTACCCTAACGCCCCAGATAGCCTGAATGCCCAGTCAGCGCGGTCGGCCCCGGGGCGAGTCGTCCGGTCGTGAAACGAGTTGCGTGATGTCCACGTTCGTGGTGCCGGGAGCAGAGCTTGCGGTTGAACTGAGCGACGAAGGTGGTCACCCGGTAGTTCAACTGCACGGACTTACCTCCAGCCGCGCGCGCGACCGGGTGCTCAATCTCGACCTCGGCAGGGGGCTCAGCGGGACCCGATTGCTGCGGTACGACGCACGAGGCCACGGCAAATCGACCGGGCGCAAAGTCCCCCAAGATTACCGGTGGGAACGCCTTGCCGAGGATCTTCTACGACTGCTCGACAAATGGTTTCCCGGCGAACGGGTGCACGGCGTCGGCCCATCCATGGGTACCGGCACGCTGCTGCACGCTGCTGCCCGCGAGCCGGACCGCTTCGTCGGTCTCACGCTGATGGTGCCGGCCACTGCGTGGCAAACCCGGCCCGCGCAGGCGGCTAACTACCGGGTTGCGGCCGAAATTATCGAAACCGAGGGAGTCGGGGCATTCATCGCCTGGGCGCGTGGGGCGACTCCGCCACCAGCCACGGTCGGCGCGCCCGAAACAGTTCCCGATGTCGCCGACGCGTTGCTGCCATCACTGTTTCGCGGTGCGGCTCTCAGCGACCTTCCCGCTGGTGAAGCCCTTGCACGAATCGACGTGCCGACGACGATTCTGGCCTGGATCGGCGACCTGGCGCATCCGCTGTCGACCGCGGAATCGCTTGCCGCACTACTGCCGCAGTCAACGCTCACCGTGGCGCACACCCCGGCCGATGTCGAGACCTGGCCCCAGATCCTGAGCCAAGACGTCGCCCGCAGAGGCTGACACCGCCGGGCGGTCAGGTCAGGAACCGTCTTGCCACAGCTGCGCCATCATGACGGGGTAACCGCACAGGTCGGAATCCGTTGAAGGCGATATCGCGGACATGGCTGAAATCCGACCAGAGCATCTTGCCTCCCTTCAACCACTGCGTTTTGCGGACGCTCCGTCTGGCCTGCTCCAGGTCGAAATGGGTTGCAGCTGACACTTTGGTGACCTGATCGCCACATGACGAACAAAGCGCCCTTGGGATTGAACAACCCGCGTGTCTCACGAACCTGGCGGATCCGCCTTCACTCCGCCTTCACTCGGAAGATTCCGCCACGATCCGTGAGACCCCACCTCGTTGTTGTGAACTACACCGTTATCGCGCCATGTTGGCGAAGCGCGACAAGTGCAGCTGATGCGCGACGGTGACCGTCTTGGTGGGACCGTTACGGTGTTTGGCGAGGATGAAGTCCGCCTCTCCCCCGCGCGGATCGTCGCGTTCGAACGCGTCCGGCCGGTGCAGCAAGATGACGACGTCCGCATCTTGTTCCAGCGATCCCGACTCGCGAAGGTCGGCCAGCATCGGTTTCTTATCTGTGCGCTGCTCGGGACCACGGTTGAGCTGACTGATCGCAATCACCGGAACCTCGAGCTCTTTGGCCAAAAGCTTGAGGTGACGGGAGAATTCGGATACCTCCACCTGCCGCGACTCGTGCTTCTTGCCCGACGTCATCAGCTGCATGTAGTCGACCACGATCAGGCGCAGGTCGGCTCTCTGCCGCAGCCGGCGTGCCTTGGCGCGAATCTCCATCATGGTCAGGTTGGGTGAGTCGTCGATATACAGCGGCGCCTCACTGATTTCGCTCATCCGCCGCGCCAGGCGCGTCCAGTCGTCGTCACTCATGCGGCCCGAGCGCATATCGGCGAGCTTGATCTTCGCCTCCGCCGACAGCAGACGCATCACGATCTCGGACTTACTCATCTCCAGTGAGAAAATCACGCTGGCCATGCGGTGCTTGATCGAGCACGACCGCAGGAAGTCCAGGCCCAGGGTGGAATTGTGCGTCGGCACCATCCCGCGGCCGGCCAGATACAGGTGCGGGGCGTTGCCGACCTGGACGCAACGCACCGGCACGCTGTTCACCCGGCGCACCGAGTCGATCTGCAGCGCCGGAGCCAGCAGTCCCGTACTCGACTGCCGGCCGACATAGCGGCTGGCGGACCCCACCGGAGCGATAGTGTCCCAGCCGCAGCGCAACTGCGCAGAGGTCCGGATGCCGCGAGTCGTCGGCCACTGGTGTGCGGCGTCGGCGACAATGACCGTGCCATCGGAGAATTCGATCTCATAGCAGGGGTGGTCCAGCATGATCTCCGTCGCGGCCACCACCCGCGTCGGCAGCCCGTCGGCGTCGAGTAGTTCGTCTCCGACCGCGACGTCACCCATCGTCGTCCAGCCGGACGGCGTGGCCAGCGGCGTGTCGAGCGCAAGCGCCTTCCCCACACCCGGGCGCGCCGCCACGATGATCATCTGCCCGGGATGCAGACCATTGGTCACCTCGTCGAGCTCGGTGAAACCGGTCGGCACACCCCCCGACACACCTCCGCTGGAGGCGATGGCGTCGATCTCGTCCATCGTGGGCTGCAGCAGATCCTCGAGCGCAACGAAGTCCTCGGACATCCGGCGCTCGGCGACGTCATAGATCTCCGCCTGTGCCCGGTCGACCACCTCGGCCACGTCCGCGCCCTCCGCGCCGGCGTAGCCGTATTGCACGACCCGAGTCCCGGCCTCCACCAGCCGGCGCAGCAGCGCCTTCTCCGCCACGATGCCCGCGTAGTAGCCGGCGTTGGCGGCCGTGGGCACCGTCGAGATCAGCGTGTGCAGATACGGTGCGCCGCCGATCCGGCGCAGCAGCCCTCGCCGATCCAGTTCCGCGGCCACCGTCACCGCGTCGGCCGGCTCGCCACGCCCGTAGAGGTCCAGGATCGCGTCATAGACGTTCTGGTTTGCGGGGCGGTAAAAGTCGCCGGGACGCAGCCGTTCCAGCACGTCGGCGATCGCGTCCTTGCTGAGCAGCATCCCGCCCAGCACCGCCTGCTCTGCCGCCAGGTCCTGCGGCGGCTGACGGCCGAAGTCTTCACTGGGCGGCGGTGAATCCATGCCCGGAGCGAGGTCGTCGACCACCGCCATGGATTCCCTCCTCCCCTGCCTGAAATGCCCGAACGTATATTCGATGGCCGCTATTCTTCAGCGTAGGTCAAGGCGCCGACAACTTCGGTTCCACAGCACCCCATGCGCCGCGCCGGGACGACGTTAGACGTTGCTGGCTAGTAGTTGAAGGGGGCGTTGTTCATGAAGCTGTGCATGGTGTGTGCATATCCTTCGACACCTGTGTTGAGCGGCATGTGGAGAACCTGTGGATCAATTCGGGCGGCCATGGCATACCTGCAGATACCGGTCATACAACGCGACAAATTTTGTGTGGACAAGAATCTCTACGGCGTGTCGTGTGAGGTTACCGCGCCGGGCGTGTTGCCTTTCGGCCAGATTTTCACAGCGTTACGGGGTGGTAACGGCAGCTATCGGAATACCCCCTGGAATTTGTTCGCCAGGGAGTGTGCCCGCGACCTTCCCCGAAGGCGCGTTGCGGCGAATTCCGGGTGCAGCTGAACCCGGTGGCGGCCTATCGTGGCCGCCACCGGGGAATGAGCAGACGTTGCCTGCCTAGCCCTCCGCGACGACCTCGAGTGCAACCTCGACGTCGATCTCGGGATGCAGGTGCACCGACACCGGATGGGTGCCGACGGCCTTGATGTGCGTCTTGGGCAGTCGGACGATGCGTTTGTCCAGATTCGGTCCGCCGGCCTTCTTGATCGCCGCGACGATATCGCCGGCGGTCACCGAGCCGAAGAGCTTTCCGGAGTCTGCGGCGGTCTTCACCGGCAGCGGGATCGCACCCAGCGCCTCGATCGCCGTCTTGAGTTCGGTGGCGTGCTCGAGGTCACGCACCGCCTTGGTTTCGCGGGAGCGGCGGATCTCGTCGGCTTGCTTTTGCGCCCCGCGCGAGGCGACGATCGCCAAGCCACGCGGGAGCAGGAAGTTGCGGCCGTAACCGTCCTTGACCTCGACCGTGTCGCCGACGGTGCCGAGGTGGTCGACATCAGCCGTCAGAATCAGCTTCATCGTTTTGTACTTTCGGTTGGGTCCTAAACAAAACGCGCCCGTTATCGCGCCGAGGAAGTGAACGGCAGCAGCGCCACCTCGCGGGCATTTTTCACCGCGAGCGCGATGTCACGCTGGTGCTGCACGCAGTTACCGGTGACACGACGCGCGCGGATCTTGCCCCGCTCACTGATATAGGTGCGCAGCAGCGTCGTGTCCTTGTAGTCGATCGTTTGGTCCTTCTTCGCGCAGAAGACACATTTCCGCGCCTTGACCGGCTTTTCCGGAGCCGGACGCCGCTTACTGGACTTGGCCATGTCTGTCTTTCTTCTCGTTTCGTACTGGATTGAAGTTTCTTAGAAAGGCGGTTCGTCGTCACCGCCGCCGAACGACCCCGATGCCGGAGCGCTACCCCACGGGTCCTCGGCGGGGGCGCTGCTCGCCGGTGCCGGTGCCGCCGCCTGACGCGATCCACTGCCGAAGCCACCGCCACCGCCACCGCCTCGGCTGGCCTTGTTGACCTTCGCGGTGGCATACCGCAGCGAGGGCCCGATCTCGTCGACCTCGACCTCGACAACGGTGCGCTTCTCGCCTTCACGGGTTTCGAAGGAACGCTGCTTGAGCCGACCGCTGACGATCACCCGAGCACCACGAGTGAGACTTTCCGCGACGTTCTCAGCGGCTTCGCGCCAGATGTTGCACCGCAGGAACAGCGCCTCACCGTCCTTCCACTCGCCGCTCTGGCGGTCATAGATTCGCGGCGTGGACGCCACGGTGAAGTTCGCGACGGCAGCACCCGACGGAGTGAACCGCAGTTCGGGGTCGGCGGTCAGGTTTCCGACAACGGTGATATTGGTGTCACCAGCCACAATTTCCTCCTGGGTCCGCGTCGTTAGCAGTGGATGTCATGAGCATTGTTCTCGCGAAGCCTACGCAGCCCCGGCGACAGCGAACAGTCAGTGCTTGTCGATGCGCATCACCTTGGTGCGCAACACCGACTCGTTGAGACTCAGCTGGCGGTCGAGTTCGGACACGGTCGCGGGCTCGGCCTTCAGGTCGACGACGACATAGATGCCTTCGGCGTGCTTGGCGATCTCGTAGGCGAGCCGGCGCTTGCCCCAGATGTCGATCTTGTCGACGGTTCCACCGTCCTTACGGACGACGTTGAGGAACGTCTCCAAGGACGGGGCGACAGTGCGTTCGTCGAGCGTAGGGTCAAGAATGACCATGATTTCGTATGGACGCATGGAAACCTCACCACCTCCTCTGGTCTGTGCGGCCACGGTCGGTCCGTGGCAGGAGGGTCGCCTGCGTCGGCAACCGCATCAGGCTACCGGACGCCGGGCCTGCCTGAAAAATTCGGACAGCCCGGCTACCGCCGCGCGTCCAGGTACTCGTTGGCCCTGGCCAGCGTCGCCTGGTCGGCCTTGGTGAGAGCACCGGCGTCGAAGGGCGGCTGCGGATCGTATTCGATGAGCAGCTGCGCGGCCTGCGCGGCCTGCCGGTCGACAATGAGTTCGACCAACCGCAGAGCCATGTCGATGCCGCTGGATACTCCCGCCGCGGTGATGATCCGCTGCGGTAGGTGTTCGACGACCCGTTGGGGCACGTAGTGGGCGCCCAACTCGTGGAGCAAGTCCTTGGCCCTCCAGTGCGTCGTGGCCGTCAATCCATCCAATAGGCCCGCGCCGGCCAGCAGCAGCGCACCGGTACACACCGAGGTGGTGAATGTCGTGTTGGGGTGTACCGATTTCAGCCACGCCCGGATGACCTCGTCGCCGATCAGACGGCGGGTTCCGATACCGCCGGGAAACACCACCACATCCGGCGCCCCGACTTCGTCGAACGTGGCGTCGCAGCTCATGCCAAGCATGCCGTTTTCAGTGCGCACCTCGCCCCGGCGATGGCCCACGAACACCACGTCGATCGACGGAATGCGTTGCAACACCTCGTAAGGCCCCACCGCGTCGAGTGCGGTGAACTGCGGGAACAGCGGGATCGCGACCAGCGTCATGCGCCCGCGGACACCGACGTAGTTTCGGCGTCGACCTCGGGCACCGGTGCGGGCGGGCGATGGAGACCCACCGGTCGCAGCCAGTCCGGTAGCCAACCGGGTGGGGAGTCGGGGGCGCGGTCGAAGGGTCCGCCCACCGGATCGTCGACCCGCCCGCCCCAGCGCACCAGGTCCTCGTCGGGCCGGTAGATCTGCCGGATCACCAGCGCGCACAGCGCCACGACGGCGATGTCGCGTAACAACACCGTCGTGGTGAAGAACTGCTCCGGCAGCGAGCGGTTCGGGTTGTCGTACAGGTAATACATCCGCGGCACCCACACCAGCGCGTCAATGGTCATCCACGCCAGCAGTACCCGACGATGCGGCAACGCCAGCACTGCCAGCGGCACCAGCCACAGCGAGAACTGCGGGCTCCACACCTTGTTCGTCAACAAGAAGGCCGCCACCACCAAAAACAGCAGCTGCGCCACCCGCGGTCGGTGCGGAGCGGTGAGCACGACATACGCGATCCCCGCACAACACGCCACGAACAGCACGGTGATCACCGCGTTCAGCACCGTGGGCGGCTCCCAGAATCCCAGCTTGGGATCGAATCCGCGCCAGCCGGTAAACGACTTGACGACGTTGTACACCGAGTCCATGTCGTCGCCGCGGCGGGCATTGAGCCGGAAGAACTCCGACCACCCTCGCGGAAAGAGCACCAGCACAGGCAGATTCACCGCCAACCAGGTCGCGATGGCCGCCGCCGCGGTACGGCCGAGAGTGCGGAGGCGCCCGGTCCGAATACCCAGGACCAGCAGCGGACCCAAGAACAGCAGCGGATACAGCTTGGCGGCGGCACCCAATCCGATCAGCAGACCGGCGAGCGCCGGTTTGCGCCGCGCCCATGCCAGCAGCCCCGCCATGGCGAATGCCGTTGCCAGCGCGTCGAAGTTGGTGAATATCTGAAAGACCAGCAGTGGCGACGCGGCAACCAGCGCCGCGTCCCATACCCGCCGGCCGGCCAGACCCGCGGTCGCCCAGACGGTCGCCAGCCAGGCCAGGGCCAGCCCGAATGCCGCGACATCGAAGAACATCACCACCTCGGCGACCACTGGCAGCGGGGCGAGGTTGGTCACCGCGGTGTAGGTCTTGGCCAGCGCCATCGACACGTACTGGTACATGCCGGTCAGTACCGGGTACTCCATGTATCGCACCGCGGGCCGGCCGTCGTAGCGGGTCTGCGGGGCACCGCTGGAGGCGGTTTCTATCCAGCTCGACTTGTAAGGAAACTTGCCCTGGCTCAACAATTCCGCGCCGTAGAGTGGAACCGTATCGGAGTAGCACAACTCGTAGTAGGCGCGCTGGTTTTCCCAGTTGGCGACGCGCTGATCGCCCGTTCCGGAGCCGGTGCTCTGCAGGCAGGCCGCCTTCGTCGACCAGCCGAGCGCCAGGAACACCAGCGCGATCAGAAACATCACCCGCAGCGGAGTCATCACCCGATTGCGACCGATCAGCGCGTGCCGGCCCACCGGTCCTCCGACGGCATTCGCGAGCGCGGCGCCCAGAAAGTCGGTACGGCTGGGGCAATCGCGGTTGTCGGCGCTACGCAGATCCGCGGCCAGCGGCAGCGGTGAAATCGCGGAGCTCCCGGGCTCAGCGCCCGTCACGGGGGCGGCGGCGGTGTCGGAGAACCGGGTGGCGGCTCGGGGCCCCCAGGCGCCGGCGGCCCGATGGGAATCGTCGTGGGCGGTCCGACCGGGATGGTAATGCCCGGCGCGATTTCGATGGTGGGCTGGATGACCGTTTCCGAAGGAGGCGCCGGCGCTTGCGGCGGGGGCGGCGGCGGGGGTGCCGGCACACCGGCATAGCCACCGATCTCGGTCGGCTTGGGGAAGGACTCGTTGGGGGTGCCCTTCAGCGCACCGTCCATGGTCGCCTTCCAGATGTCCGACGGCAGCCCCGAGCCATAAACCGGTGCGCCCGAAGCGGTTACCAGGGGTTCGTCATCCTTGACCGTTCCCACCCACACGGCCGTCGACAGCGACGGTGTGTATCCGACCATCCAGGCGTCCTTGTCGGCGTTGGTGTCGCCCAGCTGCGTGGTGCCGGTCTTGGCCGCCGATGGTCTGCCGCCGGCCAAGTTGTGGCCACGCGAGTATCCGGCGATCGGTTCCATGGCCGCGGTGACGTTGTCGGCGACAGCCTTGGGGATGCGTTGCTCACCACTGTCGTCACCGTTGGCGGCATCGAAAAGTACCCGGCCATCGGAGTTGACGACCTTCTGCACGAAATGCGGCCGGTGATAGACACCGGAGTCGGCCAGCGTGGCGTATGCCGAAGCCATGTCGATCACGCGAGTTTGATACTGGCCCAGCACCACCCCGTTATTGGGCGGTCCGCCTTTGCCGTCCTCGGACAGCGTGTGCTCCACACCGGGGAAGCTCGTCGCGATGCCCGCCTGATGTGCGGCGTCCGCGACGGCCTGAGGTCCGCCCTTGAGTTTGAGCATCAGCCGGTAGTAGGAGGTGTTCAACGATTGCTTGAGCGCCTGAGCGATGTTGCACGTCCCGCAACTTTCGCCGCCGACGTTGGTGATCTTGATACCGTCGACCGTCAGCGGTGAACTGTCGACCTGGTAGCCCAGGCCGATCCCCTGCTCGAGTGCGGCGACCAAGGCGAACACCTTGAACGACGACCCGGTCTGCAACCCGGCCTGAGCGAAGTCGAAACCGTTGGCGTCAGCACCGCCGTAGTAGGCACGTATCGCGCCGTCGTGCGGGTCGATCGACACCACGGCGGCCCGCATGTCGGGGTCTTGGCCGTCGAGGTACTTCGACACGGCCTTTTCCGCCGCCTGCTGAGCTTTCGGATCGATGGTGGTGGTGACCTGCAGCCCCTGGGTGTTCAGGGTCTGCTCGTCGATGTTGAACAGGTCCATCAGCTCTTTGGTCACCTGGCGCTCGATCAGCCCATTGGGCCCCGTCGTCTGGTTCTCCACGCGCGCCTGATCGGGCGGCACGGTCGGCGGAAAGACTTGCGCATCCCGCTCACTCGGTGACAGGGCTTTGGTTTCCACCATGCCGTCGAGCACCCAGTCCCAGCGCTCCCTGGCCCCCTTCGGGTCGATGGCCGGGTCCAGCGCGGACGGCCGCCGGATCAGCGCCGCCAACAGCGCCCCTTCGGACACGGTGAGCTGCTCGACCGGCTTGTCGAAATAGGCCTTGGCGGCGGCCGAGATCCCGTAGGCGCCCCGGCCGAAGTAAATGATGTTCAGGTAGGCCTGCAGAACCTGATCTTTGGACCACTCCCCCGACATCTTGGTCGCGATGACCAACTCCTTGGCCTTGCGCATCAGGCCGCTGAAACCGTGTTGCGCTGACCCGACCAGGGCGTTTTTCACATATTGCTGGGTGATCGTCGACCCGCCTTGCAGGTCGCCGCCGCCGAAGAGATCGTGTGTCACCGCCCGCCCGAAGCCGCCGAAGTCGAACCCCGGATTCGAATAGAAGTTGCGATCTTCCGCGGCGATCACCGCCTGGCGCACGTGCACCGGCACTTGGTCGATGTTGACGTCGACCCGATTGCCTTCGGGGGGCACAATTTTGGCGATCTCCGAGCCGTCGCTGGCGAGGATGGTCGAAACCTGGTTGGTGCGGATGTCGCCCGGCTTGGGGATGTCGACGATGAAGTACGCCATGGCGAAGGTGACGATCGGCAACAGCACCAACACCACCGCGGAGATAGCAAAAGCGCGCCGCACCCACTTCCAGTCGACCCGCTGCGCCCAGCTCCGGTCGGCCCCTTGGCCGGGTGTCCCCTGCGGCCCACCTTGCTGCCAGGGCGGGGGTGCAGATCCCTCCGGTGGGTGCGTTCCGCGGCCCGGTCGGTCGCGCCGCGAAG
This sequence comes from uncultured Mycobacterium sp., assembly GCA_964397935.1. Taxonomy (GTDB): domain Bacteria; phylum Actinomycetota; class Actinomycetes; order Mycobacteriales; family Mycobacteriaceae; genus Mycobacterium. The sequence goes on along the minus strand of CAYNLB010000019.1, from coordinate 34,086 downwards.
ACGCCGCCCGGCCGTCCAGCGCCGCCTTGACCTCGTCGAGCGCGTCCCGTTGCAGGGGCTTCGACGGGGGGGCGTCCAACGCGGCCTTGACCTCGTCGATGGGGTCTGACCGACGAGGCGACCGGTCGTCGACGACCGGCGGGAGGATCGTGGTCAACCGGTCGTCGGGGGCGGCCCGACGGCGGCGGCCGGGCGCCGAAGGCGCGTCCTCGGCATCGGAACGCTCGACATCCGGACCATCGCCGCTTGCGTGCCTGCTCCCACCCCCAGTCGCTGACGTACGGGCATCATCGGGCGACTGGCCGTGGTGTCCTTCGTTATTCAATGGCCGTGCGGGCGCCGTTGCGCGCCGTCCGTGAAGTCCGCCTGCCCCTGGGGGGAGATGCCGGGCGGGCTGCGCCGAGCACGTACGACTTCACTAGGTGATTCCAGCTGCAGGTTCGGCATACCTCCACCACGTGGACCGAGAACTCCGCGAAGCGGGTGGCCAACAAGACCAACTCTTCAGCCGTGCGTGCCGAGCCGGACACCGGGCCCAGATGGTCACCGAACACCCACGACACCAGCGTGAGCTGCTCCTTGCGGCAGATCGGGCAGATGACCTGGCTCGGTTTCCCGTGAAACTTGGCCGCGCGCAGCAAATAAGGATTCGCGTCGCAGACCTCGGAGACTCCCGTGCGGCCCGAGTACACCTCGGCCAGCAGGGAGCGCCGCCGGAGCGCGTAATCCACCACTTGTCGCTGCAGTCGCACGCTCACCAGAGTACGACGCCCTCGACACCACCGATACGCAACCGAACCAGTCGCGTCCCGAGCCGCAGCAGTCGGCCGTCGGTTTCGGTGCCGAACCGGGGCCGGACTCCTACGATCATCCCCGTGGCGAAATGGCTCGGGGCAACGCTCACCAGCGGAGCAACAGCGACGACCCGCGCCAAGGACGGCAACACCCGCTCGCCGCTGGATTTCACCGAGAGTTCTGCGGACCCCGGAGCCAAGCCCGACGGAGTGGGCGCCGTCGTGCTGACCCCGCCCACCCAGCTGCATTCGGTCGGCGGGCTGACCGGCCTGCTGGAGCAAATGCGCAAACGATTCGGCAACACCATGGGGTACCGGCTGGTGATCTACCCGACCTATGCGGCCCTGGACCGTCCGGACCCCTCCGACGACCGCCGCGTGCTGGCCTATACCTACCGGGGCGGATGGGGCGACCCGACCAGCTCCGCCAAGAGCTCCGCGGATGGGCCGGTCCCTGTCGACCTGAGCAAATTCGACATCGCGGCGACCGTGGGCATCATGCGCGGAGCCCCCGAGACGCTCCACATCAACCGGGCCGACATCAAAACCACGTACCTGATTGTCGAGCCGGCAACGGACCCGACCACACCGGATGCGCTGTCGCTGTCGCTGTATGTCTCCAGCGACTACGGTGGCGGCCACATCGTCTTCGCAGGTGATGGCACCGTCAAGCAGCTGAGTTTGCCGTCGTAGCGGCCGCTCCGCCCGCGAAATCGAACCTGACCCTGTGACTAATAGCAAACTAACGCCGGGTGGTGTTGTGGCGAATATATCGAAACGATACGATGACGCGAGGCGTCGGACCGTCGTAACCAATTATGCAAAGGAGGTGACTCGATGCTGGAGCTCGCCATCCTGGGTCTCCTGATCGAATCGCCGATGCATGGTTACGAGTTGCGTAAGCGGCTGACCGGCCTGTTGGGTGTGCTCCGGGCGTTCTCGTACGGTTCGCTCTACCCCGCACTGCGGCGCATGCAGGCCGAAGGGTTGATTGCCGAGAACGCCGCCCCAACCGGGACGCCGGTCCGGCGGGCCCGGCGGGTCTATCAGCTGACCGACGAGGGCCGTCGGCGGTTCGGTGAGCTGGTGGCCGACACGGGCCCGCACAACTACACCGACGACGGCTTCGGTGTACACCTGGCGTTCTTCAACCGGACTCCGGCGGAGGCGCGGATGCGCATCCTGGAAGGCCGCCGCCGTCAGGTTGAGGAAAGGCGGGAAGGTCTGCGCGAAGCCGTGGCACGGGCCAGTAGTTCATTCGACCGCTACACGCGCCAGCTGCACCAACTAGGGCTCGAGTCCAGTGAGCGTGAAGTGAAGTGGCTCAACGAGCTCATCGCTGCGGAGCGGGCAATGCCCGGCCTCTACGAGCAGATGTAAGAACCCTGCACCAACCCACCATCCATCAAGCAAGAACGAAACAGTCGGTCATGAGGTTAGGAGAACGCCCTATGAGTGAGCACAATCCATCGGGGGCACCGGAGGCGCAAACGGAGATACGAGTCGCCATTGTCGGCGTCGGAAACTGCGCATCCTCGCTGGTTCAGGGCGTCGAGTATTACCAGAATGCCGACGAGACGTCGTCGGTGCCGGGCCTCATGCACGTGCGCTTCGGCCCCTATCACGTGCGCGACGTCAAGTTCGTCGCGGCCTTCGACGTGGACGCCAAGAAGGTCGGCTTCGACCTGTCTGATGCGATCTTCGCTTCGGAGAACAACACGATCAAGATCGCCGACGTGGCGCCCACCAATGTGGTTGTGCAGCGCGGCCCGACCCTGGACGGCATCGGCAAGTACTACGCGGACACCATCGAGCTCTCGGACGTCGAGCCGGTCGACGTGGTGCAGGTGCTCAAGGACGCGCAGGTCGACGTACTGGTGTCCTATCTGCCGGTGGGATCCGACGAGGCGGACAAGTTCTACGCCCAATGCGCCATCGACGCCGGCGTGGCGTTCGTGAATGCGCTGCCGGTGTTCATCGCCTCCGACCCGGTGTGGGCCAAGAAGTTCAGCGACGCCGGGGTGCCGATCGTCGGTGACGACATCAAGAGCCAGGTCGGCGCGACCATCACGCACCGAGTGATGGCCAAGCTGTTCGAGGACCGCGGGGTGCAGCTGGACCGCACCATGCAGCTCAACGTGGGCGGCAACATGGACTTCCTCAACATGCTCGAGCGCGAGCGGCTGGAGTCCAAGAAGATCTCCAAGACCCAGGCCGTGACCTCCAACGTGCACCGCGAGTTCAACGCCAAGGACGTCCACATCGGTCCCTCCGACCACGTTGGCTGGTTGGACGACCGGAAGTGGGCGTACGTGCGGCTCGAAGGCCGCGCCTTCGGTGACGTGCCGCTGAACCTGGAATACAAGCTCGAGGTATGGGACTCGCCGAACTCGGCGGGGGTCATCATCGACGCGGTGCGCGCGGCCAAGATCGCCAAGGACCGCGGCATCGGCGGACCGGTGGTGGCGGCATCGGCCTACCTGATGAAGAGCCCGCCGCAACAACTGCCCGACGATGTCGCGCGCACCCAGCTCGAAGAGTTCATCATCGAGGGCTAGTTCGGTCCGGCGGCGCCCGCCTCCCCAATTCATCTGCCGCACAAATGTTTTAGGGCGCCGACATGCCCGCCCCGCAGCGACGAGACCGCTCAGTGCGCCAGCTCGTTGCCGTCGCCGAGCGACCCGCACACGCCATTCGTCGACATGCTGCTGTGCACTCGCTTAGCATCATGTCTCGATGACCGTCCAGCCCGCCGCGTTCTTGCGAACCGCCCTTCCTCTCGACCTGTCTGGCCTCGACCAGCTCGACAGCGGTCGCTACCACTCCATCTGGCTACCTGACCACATGGTCAGCTTCTGGCCGGATTCGATCTGGACACCGGAATTCACCGACCTGGCCACCGCCTCCCCATCGCCGCACCGTCACCTGGACGGGCTGGCGGTAGCGGCGGCCGCCGCCGTTCTCACCCAAAACGTCCCGCTTGTCAGCGCCGTTGTCGACACGGTGCGCCGCCACCCCTGCATGCTCGCGCAGACGGCGCTGACCATCGATCACCTCGCCAAGGGGCGCTTCATCCTGGGCCTCGGCAGCGGCGAGAGCGAGAACACGCTCCCGTACGGCTTCGACTTCTCGCGCCCGGTCACCCGTTTCGAGGAAGCGCTGGCGGTGATCCGGTTGCTCTGGGAAAGCGATGGCCCGGTCGACTTCGATGGACAGTTCTATTCACTGCACCAAGCCCGCCTGGACACCGAGCCCTACGAAGGGCGGTTGCCGCCGATCTGGATCGGCGCCAGCGGGCCACGGATGCTCGAGATCACCGGCCGCCATGCCGATGGATGGTGGCCGGCCGGCGCCTGGACGCCCGAGCATTATGCCGAAATGCTCTCCGCGATAAGGGCGTCCGCCGACCGCGCCGACCGCGACCCAATGGCGATCACACCGTGCTTCATCCAAGTGTGTCTGATCGGCGACGACGAAAACGCGCTTGCCGAGATCCTGCAGGCCCCCCTGGTCAAGGCGTTCCTCCTACAGATATCCGCGGAAACGCTGCACGGCTTCGGGTTTGAACATCCTATGGGCGAGGGTTGGCGGGGATTTCAAGACATCGACCCCGCGGTGCTCACTCGGGAGCGCATCATCGCTTTCCTGGACCGCGTGCAGCCGGAAATGATCTTGGCCGTCGTACCGCACGGAACTCCCAAACAGGTCGCGACGATTGTCAAGACCTACGTCGATGCGGGCCTGCGCGTGCCCAAGATCCTCGATTATGGCGCCATGGCCGGCCTCGAGTACGCGGAGAGCTCCGCCGTCAACGTCCGCGCCGCCGAAGATGAACTGATGCAGCTGTGTAGAGGTCAACCATGATCGCGCCGATGGACGCCGCCGACCTATTGGCCGCCGCGGAGACAGCGACCGGGTTGCACGACTACGGCGATCCGACCCTGCCGGAACGCTTCGCCGTTGCCGTCGATCAGTTGAACAGCCTCGGTATGGACGCCGACGGCATCTGGGAGGCGACGCAAGTGTGCCATCGGCTGCTGACATCGCGCCTGGAGTTCATGGAAGACCGCCACCGCTATCCGATCGGCGACGAAGTGGTCGATGCTCCGATGTTCGTCACCGGCGAACCGCGTTCGGGCACAACGCTCATGCACGCGCTGATGTCCGTCGATCCGCACGCGCGCGCCCTGCGCTTCTGGGAAGTGATGTATCCGTCGCCGCCGCCGGGCCTCGCCGGCCCCGATGACTCCCGTCGCGGACGCGCCGACAACGACTGGCGCGAGATCAACGCCAAGATTCCCAAATGGCTGCACAGCCACCCCTACAACGACATGCTCGGAGACGGCCTGCCCGAAGACGAACGTACCTGGGCGTTCGACTTCAGGGTGATGACACCCACCGCGTGGTGGCGCGTACCCATGCAGTCGCTGGTCGGCGGGCTGCCTACCGATTCGGCGGCGCAATACCGGCTGCACAAGGCCATGCTGCAGCAACTGCAGTACAACCGGCCGCCCAAATATTGGGTCCTGAAAGGCTTTCACGGATATCGGCTCACAGAGCTGTTCGACGCCTACCCCGACGCCAGGATGGTCTGGCTGCATCGTGACCCGGTGCAGGTCGCCGCGTCCCGCACCATGATGATGGCCGACATCGCCGAAGGCATCGTCGGTCCGGTCGACCTGCACGCCGAAGCCAAGAAGCACCTCGAGATGACCCGCGCCAGCATCGCCAACACGATGAGCAATCCGTTGGTTGACGATCCGCGCATCCTGCATATCCGCTATACCGACTTCATCGCCGATCCCGTGGCCGCTGTACGGCGCTACTACACGTTTTGCGGTCGCGAATTGACCCCCGCTGCCGAATCAGCGATGCGCGCTTACCTGGCCAATAACCGTGGTGACCGCTACGGCAAATTCGCCTACTCCACCCGGCTGCTGACCGACATCGGTGAAGACCTGGCCGCTCTGCACGAGGAATTCCGTCCCTTCCGAGAACGATTCGGCGTCGTGATCGAAAACCGGGCCTGACATGACGTCGGCTCACCAGCGCTTGTCCGTGCACAACGTCACCTTCTACGGCACGCCGCTGGCTGCGCTGGAGACATACTGGAAAGCGCTCGGTGTTTCCCGGCTGAGCATCCTGGACGGTCAACTGCTCGACCCGGTGTTCCCAAAGCTTCTGCAGCGCAACGACTACATCGTGGAGGCAGTGTGCCACATCTTCGCGGGCGGCAAGCTGGCGAGTGATCCGTCGGCCGCACGAGACGCGCTTGACGGCGTGATCGACGCCGCCGCCAACGTCGGCGCGCGCACCGTCTACCTGCTCACCGGCGGGCGCGGGTCCCTCACGTGGCATGAGGCCGCCCGAAGGTTCTGCACCATGGTCGCCCCCTGCGTACGGCACGCGGAAACGGCCGGCGTCGCACTGGCGATCGAGAACGCGTCCAGCCTGTACGCCGACATCCATCTCGCCCACACGTTGCGCGACACCACCATGCTGGCCGAGATGGCGGGACTGAGCGTCTGCATCGACGTGTTTCACTGCTGGGCCGAAGGGGATTTCGAGGCGATGGTGCAGCGCGCGCTGCCCCGCACCGCGCTCGTCCAGTTGAGCGACTACGTGCTCGGTGACCGGGCGTTGCCGGGCAGGGCGGTTCCCGGCGACGGCACGATTCCGATCGAAGCGTTCGTCGCTCAAGTGCTCGCCGCCGGTTACCCGCACGGCTTCGATCTCGAACTCATCGGCCCCCGCATCGACCAGGCGGGCCGACTCGAATCCGCCCGGCGCGCATGTGAGGTCGTAGGATCAATGCTCGACAGGCTAGGTGCGTGACGATGGCTTTCGGCGATGGACCCGACGACGCGGCACTGCAGTCGGCGTGGACCGAATTCTGTGCGCAGCTACAGCGCGCGGGCCAACAGGTTTTCAAAGACGCCAACCCCGCTTCGGGCGCGCAGCGTGTCGATGCGTTCCGGTTCCTCACGCAAAACCTGGGCCAGGCGTTCGACCTGGCGCTCGAGACCCGCGATACCCGCTACCCGGTGCTGCACACCTTCTCCGGCCCGACCCGCAAGCTGGGCGGTGACTGCGCCGACTTCACCTACCAGCAAGCGTGGATCGACGGGGAATCGACCTACCGCCTCACCGGAACTCGGGGCACCGCAAGGTTTTTCAACGTCACGGTCCAGGGCCCACGTGTCCCCGGGCCGGGTGTGCTGCACGAGCCTTTCGGTGACACGCCGGAGGCCAACCTGTTCGGCGATCAGCTCTGCGTCGACGGCGGGGAATCCGGGGGCCGATTCGAGGTCTACATCGGTGGGCCCCAGCGCGGACCGAATTGGCTGCCCACCACCGCCGGGTCGCGCAAGCTGTTCATCCGCCAGGGCTTCGACCGGTGGGACGAGGTTCCGGCCCGAATGCGGATCGAGCGGGTCGACATGGCCTCCCCCAAGCCGCTGCCCACACCCGCCGGGATGGTCGAGGCGATGGGCTGGGCCGGCGAGTTCGTCACCGGCCTGATGTCCGATTGGCCCGAGTTCCCCTTCACCCACGGAGGCGTCGACGCCCAGCACCCGAACACCTTCCCGCACGTCGGCGCCACCGATGCCGACGGCAAGCGCGGCCGGGCCGCCGCCAACATGTACTGGGAGCTGGCTCCCGACGAGGCGCTGATCATCGAATTCGACGCCCATGGCGGCCTGTGGATGCTGACGAACATGGGTGTCTTCTTCAACAGCATGGACTACCTGTACCGGCCGGTGAGCTACACGCCGAGCCGTACCAAGACCGACCGCGACGGCCGCGTCCGTCTTGTCATGGCTCACCGCGATCCTGGCGTCCACAACTGGCTGGACACCCAGGGCTTCGACCACGGCAACCTGACCTACCGGCACATGCTGGAGGGCGAGCCCGCGGCGTTGGACACCCGAACGGTCAAATACGACGAACTGCCGGGCCTATTGCCCAGTGACACCGCCATGGTGACCCCTTCCGAACGAAGCACCGCGATGTGGGAGCGATTCCGTGGCATTCGGCGTCGCTATGTGCTCTAGCCGCCGGGGCTACTGTCGGAGATCGTGACCGAGATTTCTGAGGACGTACTGGCGGGGCTGTCCGAGTTCTCGCTGCTATCCGAGAATGCCGAGCAGGCCGGTGTCACCGGCCCGCTGCCCGACGTGGAGCGGGTTGAGGCGGGCACCGGCGAAGGCAGAATCAGCGCGTTGCGGTGGGGCGCCCTCTCATCTCGAGAAGCGCCGCGCATCGTCTTTCTGCACGGCGGCGGGCAGAACGCACACACCTGGGACACCGTGATTGTCGGTGTCGGCGAGCCCGCGCTGGCGGTAGACCTTCCCGGCCACGGCCATTCCGCCTGGCGCGACGACGGCGACTACTCCCCGCAACACAACGCAGACACCCTGTTGCCGATGCTGCGCGAGCACGCAGCCACGGCCGAACTGGTCGTCGGGATGTCGCTCGGCGGGTTGACCGCGGTACGGCTGGCCGCTGTCGCCCCCGACCTCGTCAACGAACTCGTCCTCATCGATGTCACCCCGTCGGCGCTGCAACGTCACTCCGAGATGACCAAAGAGCAGCAGGGCACGGTGGCCCTCATGCACGGCGAGCGGGAGTTCCCCAGCTTCCAGGCGATGCTGGACCTGACCATCGCCGCCGCACCGCATCGCGAGGTGAAGGCGCTACGCCGCGGCGTGTTCCACAACTCCCGCCGCCTGGACAACGGCAACTGGACGTGGCGCTACGACGCCATCCGCGTCTTCCCCGACTTCACCGGCTTGTGGGACGACGTCGACGCGTTGTCGGCCCCCGTCACCCTGATTCGGGGCGGCTCGTCGGGCTTCGTCAGCGACGATGACGCGGCCGAACTCGCCCGTCGCGCAAGGCATTTCCGCCAAGCGCACGTCGTCGAGAATTCCGGGCACTCGGTGCAGAGCGACCAGCCGCGGGCGCTGACCGACCTCTTGCGAGGGATCCTGGGCGCGCGCTGAGCCTACGGTGGGGTGTATGACTCCTGATCTTCCCGTCCGTATCGGTGTGCAGCTGCAGCCGCAGCACGCCCCGCACTACCGCGATATCCGGGACGCTGTCCGCCGCTGCGAGGACATCGGTGTCGACGTCGCATTCAACTGGGATCACTTCTTCCCGCTCTACGGTGACCCCGATGGCGCACATTTCGAATGCTGGACCATGCTCGGGGCCTGGGCCGAGCAGACGTCGCGCATCCAGATCGGTGCGCTGGTGACCTGCAACTCCTACCGGAACCCCGAGCTGCTGGCCGACATGGCCCGCACCGTCGACCACATTTCCGGCGGCCGGCTCCTCCTGGGCATCGGTTCGGGTTGGAAACAAAAAGACTACGACGAGTACGGCTACGAGTTCGGCACCGCCGGCAGCCGCCTTGACGACCTCGCGGACGCGTTACCCCGGATCAAGCGGCGGCTGGCCAAACTGAACCCACGCCCGACGCGTGACATCCCGGTCCTGATCGGGGGCGGCGGCGAACGCAAGACATTGCGCCTGGTCGCCCAGCACGCCGATGTCTGGCACAGCTTCACCTCGGCCGACGAATTCCCGGCGAAGTCCGCCGTCCTGGGCCGGCACTGCGCCGACGTCGGTCGCGACCCGGCCACCATCGAACGCTCGGCCGCGGTGCAAAACGGCGGCGGGCCGATCGGCAACGCGGAAACCCTCGTCGACGTCGGCGTCACGCTGCTGACCGTGGCGTGCGATGGTCCCGGATACGACCTGTCCGCCGCGGAAGCGCTGTGCAAGTGGCGGGACAGTCGCTAGGCCCGCCACCGCACGTTTGCCTCGGGTTCATCGGCCGAATACCGCAACGCAGGCGCCAAGTCATGAGAAACTTCTCAGCGCCAGGGTGCCGAAGCGGGTTTGAAAGAGACTGACGAAAAAGAGATGCCGAAGAAATACGGGGTCAAAGAAAAGGACCTGGTTGTTTCGCACATCCTTCACCTCCTGCTCACCGGAAAGCTGCGCAGCGGCGACCGCGTCGACCGCAACGAAATCGCGCTCGGCCTGAGAGTCAGCCGCGTCCCGATCCAAGAGGCGCTGGTCCAACTCGAACACGACGGCATCGTGTCCACCCGCTACCACCGTGGCGCGTTCGTCGAGCGGTTCGACCAAGCCACCGTCCTCGAACACCACGAACTCGACGGCCTGCTCAACGGGATGGCGTCGGCGCGCGCGGCCGCCAACCCCACCCCGCGAGTGCTGGGACAACTCGATGCACTCATGCGCTCGCTGCGCGCCGCCAAGGATGCGCGAGCCTTCTCCGACATCGCTGCGGACTACCGGCGCACCGTCAACGACGAGTACGCCGGACCGCGACTGCATGCCACAATCCGCGCCTCGCAAAACCTCATCCCGCGCGTGTTCTGGATGACATACCAGAGCAGCCGCGAAGACACGTTGCCGTTCTACGAAGACGAGACCGCCGCAATACACCGGCGTGACCCCGACGCCGCGCGGGCCGCGTGCGTCGGTCGCTCCTACCTGATGGCCCAGACGATGCTCGCCGAACTGTTTCGGCGCAGGGTATTCACCACACCCGACGACGCCGGCAGAGTTGCTCCCGGCCCTCGGCAGGTACTCCCCGGCATCGATGCGGTCCGCGGCAAGCCGTCACTAATGCTGTGAACCAGCTCTAGACGGGCCGGGCCGCCGATCGGTCGATACGGTGGCAGTAATGAGCTTGCGCGTGAACCGGCGCACCAAACGCCGCGGAAAGCTACTCGGACTGACCGCAACAATCCTCATAGTGTGCGGCTGGACGTCGGCTGCACTGGTGGCGCCCGCGGCTGCCGACAGGAATCAATGCGCGCCCGCCGGCGTGGAAAGCGCGACCGTTTTGCCTCCGGATCTGCTGCAAAGCGCCGCGATGGCACGACCCGACCCGCACACGACACCCAACGTCGAGCCGTTGAGCGCGGTGGACACCGGCGCATTGGGGTTGGGCACGCCGGGTGCGTTGACCGTCGTGACGCTGTCGGACGCACCGCCGAATACCTGCATCACCCCCACCGGCCGGTACAGCGGCTTCGACGCCCAGCTGCTGCGCGCGATCGCCGGCAAGCTGGGGCTGCAAGTCAACTTCGTCGGAACGGATTTCGCCGGTCTGCTCGCCCAGGTCGCATCGCGGCGCTTCGACGTCGGCTGCGCGTCGATCAAAGCCACCGACGCGCGCCGACGCACCGTGGCCTTCACCAACGGTTACGACTTCGGCTACTACTCGCTCGTAGTGCCCCCGGGTTCACCGATCAAGAGTTTCCGCGACCTGACAGCCGGCCAGCGGATCGGCGTCGTCCAGGGCACCGTCGAGGAGTCCTACGTCGTCGACACGCTGCACCTGCAGCCGGTCAAGTATCCCGACTTCGCCACCGTCTACACCAGCCTCAAGACCCGCCAACTCGACGCGTGGGTGGCACCGGCCCTGGAAGCAGCGGCCACGATGCAGGCGAGCGACCCCGCGGTGCTTGTCGCGAACACCTTCAGCCCCGGCGGTTTCGTGGCGTACGCCGTGGCAAAAGGGAACCGACCGCTGCTCGACGCGCTGAACTCCGGGTTGGACGCCGTGATCGCCGACGGCACCTGGGCGAAGCTGTACTCCCAGTGGGTTCCGCGGACCCTGCCCCCCGGCTGGAAGCCCGGGTCCAAGGCCGCCCCCGCACCAACGCTGCCGGACTTCGCCGCGATCGCTGCCAGTCGCCACAGCAAGCCAGCAGGCCCGGTCGCGCCCAAATCCGCGCTGGCGCAGTTGCGTGCCTCCTTTTTCGACTGGGACCTGTATCGGCAAGCCATTCCCACCCTGTTCAAGACGGGATTGCCTAATACGCTGATCCTGACCAGCAGCGCCGGCGTCATCGGCCTGGTACTCGGTATGGGCCTGGCGGTCGCCGGAATATCGCATTCGCGTTGGCTGCGCTGGCCGGCCCGGGTGTACACCGATATCTTCCGCGGTCTTCCGGAGGTGGTGATCATCTTGGTCATCGGCCTGGGCGTCGGACCATTGGTGGGCGGGCTGACGAACAACAACCCCTACCCGATCGGCATTGCCGCATTGGGGCTCATGGCCGCGGCCTACATCGGCGAAATTCTGCGCGCGGGAATTCAAAGCGTGGACCCCGGCCAACTGGAAGCCGCCCGTGCCCTCGGCTTCAGCTATTCGGCCGCGATGCGGCTGGTGGTGGTGCCGCAAGGCCTCCGCCGCGTGCTGCCGGCGCTGGTCAACCAATTCATCGCCCTGTTGAAGGCCTCCGCTCTGGTGTACTTCCTGGGATTGATCACCCAACAGCGGGAACTGTTTCAGGTCGGCCGGGACCTCAACGCGCAAACCGGGAACCTGTCGCCGCTTTTGGCTGCCGGCGCTTTCTACCTGATATTGACCGTTCCGTTAACGCATTTGGTCAACTACATCGATGCACGACTGCGCCATGGCCGGACCGCCGCTGAGCCCGAAGCGGAATCCGACATCTACGCATCGCCGTTCAGCCAGGAGATGACGTGAAGACCGGCCCCGCTGGCCGGGCGTCAGTCTCGTTGACGGCCAAAGGTATTCAGAAGACACTCGGCGGCACGGCGGTGCTGCGCGGCGTGGACATCGCGGCCCCCGCGGGCAGCACGGTGGCCGTCATCGGTCCGTCCGGCTCGGGCAAGTCGACCCTGCTGCGCACCCTGAACCGGTTGCACGAACCCGACAGCGGCGACGTCCTGCTCGACGGCCGATCGGTATTGCGTGACGACCCCAATGAACTCCGCCAGCGCATCGGCATGGTGTTCCAGCATTTCAATCTGTTCCCACATCGCAGCGTCCTGGAAAATGTGGCGCTGGCACCCCGCAAGTTGCGGCACCTGCCCGCTGACGCGGCTCGCGACCTCGCGCTGACTCAGCTGGACCGAGTTGGCCTGAAACACAAGGCCGGTTCCCGCCCCGGCATGTTGTCCGGCGGCCAACAACAGCGGGTCGCCATCGCCCGCGCGCTGGCAATGGCCCCGCAGGTGATGTTTTTCGACGAGGCGACCTCCGCTCTGGATCCCGAAATGGTGAAGGGCATTCTGCAACTGATCACCGACCTCGGCGCCGACGGGATGACAATGGTCGTCGTCACCCACGAAATGGGTTTCGCCCGGTCGGCATCCGACACGGTCGTTTTCATGGATCACGGCAAGGACGTGGAATCTGGACCTCCAGAGCAGATATTCGACGCCGCGCAGACCGAACGCCTACAGCGATTCCTCTCCCAAGTGCTTTGATGGTCGCCGATTAGTCGACGATAGCTACCTTGTACGCACCCGATATCGGGTTAGACTGCCGATTTATGGCGGACAGCGAATCCACCGCACCCGAGGTGGCGGAACTTGCGGAAGGTTTGCACCGCGCGCTGTCCAAATTGTTTTCGATTCTGCGACGTGGAGACCCCACGAGGGCGGCGGCCGGGGACCTGACCCTGGCGCAGCTGTCCATCTTGGTCACCTTGCTCGATCAGGGCCCCATCCGGATGACGGACTTGGCGGCCCACGAACGGGTGCGTACTCCTACGACCACCGTGGCGATCCGTCGGCTGGAAAAGATCGGACTGGTGAAGCGGTCGCGCGATCCGTCCGATCTGCGAGCGGTACTTGTTGACATCACCCCGCGGGGGCGGGCCGTGCATGGCGAGTCGCTGGCCAGCCGACGCGCGGCCCTGGCCGCGATGCTCAGCCAACTTCCCGAGTCCGACCTCGACATGTTGATGAAGGCGTTGGCACCGCTGGAGCGGCTGGCCTATGGTGAATCGACGTCCGGACCTGCGGGAGAATCACCGGCGCGCAAAGAGGCGTGAAACCACCAGTTTTTCAACGGGATTCGCTATGCCCGTAGACTGGACAGCATGCCAACTGCACTCATCACCGGCGCCGGTGGCGGTATCGGTTCCGCGATCGCCACGGCATTGGCCCCTACCCACACCTTGCTGTTGGCCGGGCGGCCCTCCGACCGGCTCGACGCCGTCGCCGGGCGGCTCGGCGCTACAACGTTTCCGCTGGACTTGACCGACGCCGCCGAGATCGAGGCGACCTGCGAAGTCGTGGACGAACTCGACGTACTAGTGCACAACGCGGGGGTGTCTCTCCCCGGCCATGTCGCGGAATCAGACGTCGATCAGTGGCGCGCCACCTTCGCCGTGAATGTCTTTGGGCCGGTGGAACTTACCCTCATGTTGTTGCCGGCGCTGCGAAGTGCCCGCGGCCAGGTCGTGTTCATCAATTCCGGCGCGGGGCGCAACGTGTCGCCCGGAATGGCCTCCTACTCGGCCAGCAAGTTCGCGTTACGCGCCTTCGCGGACTCACTGCGCGCCGACGAACCAGAGCTACGGGTGACCACAATTTATCCGGGCCGCACCGACACCCACATGCAACGCGAACTCATCGCGTTCGAAGGCGGCACATATGACCCGGACCAGTTCCTGAAACCCGACACCGTCGCGGCTGCGGTCGCCAACGCGGTCGCCACGCCGCCAGACGGTCATGTCCACGAGGTGGTACTGCGGCCCGCGCGACGATAGTCGCTCTTAGACGACCAAGTTGACCAACCGTCCGGGAACCACGATCACCTTGCGCGGGCTGGCCCCGGCCAAGAATCCCTGGACCTTTTCGTCGGCCAGCACCGCTGCTTTAAGGCTCTCCTCATCGGCATCGGCGGCTACCACCACCCGCCCGCGTACTTTGCCGTTCACCTGAACCGGATATTCGACGGTGTCGTCGACGAGGTAGCCCGGGTCGGCCTCCGGGAAAGGACCGTGCGCCAACGAAGTGGTGTGGCCCAACCGCAGCCACAGCTCCTCGGCCATATGCGGGGCCAACGGCGCCAGCATCAGCACCAGCGGCTCCACCGCCACGCGCGGCACGTCGTCACGGTGTTCCTTGGTGAGATGGTTGGTGTATTCGATCAGCTTTGCGGCGGCGGTGTTATTGCGCAGTGCCGCATAGTCTTCCGACACCCCCGCGATGGTACGGTGCAGCGCTCGCAATGTCGTGCCGTCCATCTCCCGGTGACCAGGCCCGTCGGTCACCCGAGTGTCGCCGGTCTGCTCGTCGACCACCAGCCGCCACACCCGCTGCAAAAACCGATGCGCTCCAACGACGTCCTTGGTGGCCCAGGGGCGGGAGGCCTCCAGCGGACCCATCGACATCTCGTACACCCGCAGCGTGTCCGCGCCGTATTCATCGCAGATCTGGTCGGGCGATATCGAATTCTTCAGGCTCTTTCCGATTTTCCCGAATTCCTGAAAGACTTCGATTTCACCATCGGGACCTGGGTAGATGAAGCGACCATCACGCTCCACCACTTCGTCGGCCGGAACGTATGAGCCGCGAGCGTCCGTGTAGGCGAAGGCCTGAATGTAGCCCTGGTTGATCAGGCGACGGTACGGCTCGCGAGAGCTGACGTGACCCAGGTCGTATAGCACCTTGTGCCAGAACCGTGCATAGAGCAGATGCAGCACCGCGTGTTCGGCGCCACCGACGTACAAGTCGACGCCGCCCGGATCCTGCGGGCCGTGCTCGGCCGGCCGCGGCCCCATCCAATAGGCCTCGTTTTCCTTGGCGCAGAACCGCTCCGAGTTACGCGGGTCTGTGTAGCGAAGTTCATACCAGGAGCTGCCGGCCCACTGCGGCATCACGTTGGTGTCCCGGGTGTAGTGCTGCAAGCCGTCTCCCAGATCCAGCTCGACGTGCACCCACTCTGTCGCCTTGGCCAGCGGCGGCGACGGCTCGCTGTCGGCGTCGTCGGGGTCGAACAGCACGGGCGAATATTCCGGCACATCGGGCAGCTCGACGGGCAGCGCAGCCTCGTCCAGCGGGTGCGGGCGTCCGTCGCCGTCATAGACGATCGGGAACGGCTCACCCCAGTACCGTTGTCGGGCGAAAAGCCAGTCATGCAACTTGAATTCGATACGCCCCCAACCGCGTCCTTCCTCTTCCAGGCGGGCGGTGATCGCCTCCTTAGCCGTCGCCACATCCATGCCGTCGAGGTAGCCGGAGTTGACCAGCGCACCATCGCCGACGTAGGCCGACTCCGAGATATCGCCGCCGGCAATGACTTCCACGATCGGTAGGCCGAACTCCCGGGCGAAGTCCCAGTCGCGCTGATCGTGGCCGGGGACCGCCATGATCGCCCCGGTGCCGTAACCGGCCAGCACGTAGTCGGCGATGAAGATCGGCACTGGTTTGCCATTGGCGGGATTGGTTGCGTAGCTGCCCAAAAAGACGCCGGTTTTCTCCTTGCTCTCCTGGCGCTCGAGGTCCGACTTGGCGCCGATGGCGTGAAGATAAGCGGCGACGGCCTCACCCGGTGTGGCCGCGGCGTACGTCCAGCGGGGGTCGGTCCCATCCGGCCAGGCGGCGGCAACCAGCTCGTCGACCAGGTCGTGCTCGGGGGCCAGCACCAGGTAGGTGGCGCCGAACATGGTGTCGGGCCGGGTGGTGAAAATCTCAATATCGACTTCCGCGCCGGCTCGGTCGCCGTCGGGAACAGTCGCCGAAAACAAGGCCTTGGTGCCGGTGGAGCGGCCGATCCAGTTACGCTGCATGGTTTTGACCGGCTCCGGCCAGTCCAGCAGGTCGAGGTCGTCGAGAAGCCGGTCAGCATAGGCGGTGATACGCATCATCCACTGGCGCAACCGTTTCCGGAATACCGGAAAGTTGCCGCGATCACTGCGGCCGTCGGCGGTGACCTCTTCGTTGGCCAGCACCGTGCCCAGGCCCGGACACCAATTCACCATCGAGTCCGCCCGGTAGACCAGTCGGTAGCCGTCGATCACGTCGGCCCGCTCCCCCGCCGACAGCTTGTCCCAGTCTCGACCGTCTTCCAGGCGGCGCGCGCCGGAATTAAATTCGGCGATCAACTCCGCGACAGGGCGCGCCCCCTTGGTTGCGGGGTCGAACCATGCGTTGTAGATCTGCAGGAAGATCCACTGGGTCCACTTGTAGAACTCGACATCGGTGGTCGAGAAGCTGCGTCGGCTGTCATGGCCCAGACCCAAGCGGCCCAGCTGACGCCGGAAGTTCACGACGTTGGCGTCGGTCCTGGTGCGCGGGTGGGTGCCGGTTTGCACCGCGTATTGCTCGGCGGGCAAACCGAAGGAGTCAAACCCCAACGCGTGCAGCACGTTATGGCCGGTCATCCGGAAATAACGGGCGTAGACGTCAGTGGCGATGTAGCCCAGCGGATGACCGACGTGCAGGCCCTCACCCGAGGGATAGGGGAACATGTCCTGCACGAACAACTTGTTCTCCGGGACGCTGGTCCCGTCCGTCGGAGCCAGCGAACCGACCGGGTTTGGCACGTTGAATGTCCCGAGCTTCGCCCAGTTGTCCTGCCACCTGCTTTCGATACGGCCAGCCAGCGCCGCGGTGTAGCGATACAGCGGCGCCTCGGCGTCCGGTTGAGCGGCACCGGAGCCGCTCCCGGGCGTGGTGGTCGGGGATTCGGTCACCTGAACAGGGTATAAGGGTCGCGTCAGCGGGTCCGCGGGCCACAGGTTGATCTCGGTTCCATTGCACGCTGATCAGAGCTTCATCCCAGCTCTATTTCGGGCCTGGTCACCGCGTTTGACCTCTAGTTACATTCAGGCTCTAACGACGGCTGCCGGTATTTGAGCCATTGGGAAGGACCAAGGCAGATGATTCAGATCGTCCCCACCCGCCAGGCGATCCTCGGCGGTATGGTCGCTGGCCTGATCGGCGTGGCGGTTTTTGCGGGCGGCAAGGCGTCGGCCGATCCCGCAGTCCCAGCGCCATCGCCTGCCCCAGTCGTAGCAGCGCCGGCGCCGCAGAACGTCACGTCCGTCCCCGCGCAGGTACCGAGCAACCGGGTCGTCAACGTCCCGCCGGCCGCCTCCGCGCCCGCGGCGCCGATGCCTCCGACCCTGACCCCCGCCGTTTCCGGGACGATCCGCGAATACCTGCAGTCGAAGGGCGTCAAGCTCGAGGCCCAAAAACCCCAGGGCCTCAAGGCGCTCGACATCACCCTGCCGGTGCCCCCCCGCTGGACTCAGGTACCCGACCCCAATGTTCCCGACGCGTTCGCGGTAATCGCCGACCGGCACGGTAATAGCATTTACACCTCGAATGCGCAGGTGGTGGTTTACAAGCTGGTCGGTAACTTCGACCCCACCGAGGCCATCACGCACGGTTACGTGGACAGTCAGAAACTGCTCGCCTGGCAGACCACGAACGCCTCGATGGCCGATTTCGGCGGCTTCCCGTCATCGGTCATCGAGGGCACCTACCGCGACGGCGACATGCTGCTGAACACCTCGCGCCGCCACGTCATCGCGGCGTCCGGACGCGACAAGTACCTGGTTTCGCTATCGGTGACCACCGATCGTTCGGTGGCCGTCGCCGACGCGCCGGCGACTGACGCGATCATCAACGGGTTCCGGGTCACCAGCCACGGCGCTCCGGCCGCGGCGCCCACCCAGACACCGACCGCGGCGCCGGTGGGGCTGCCCGCGCAAGCACCGGGTACGGTCCCGGTCCGACAGGCACCCGCTGCGGCGCCGGTCGGGGTGCCCGCGCCCGTGGGAGCGGGAACGAACCAGCAGCCCACGCCGAACCTGTTGGCGCTGGTACCCGGGCTGCCACCGCTCCCCAACTTCTCGTTCCTGCAGCACTGAATGCACGCCCGGAGCCAGGTGCGCGGCTCAGCGGGCCGTCTCGTATGGTGAGGCGCATGCTGATTGCCGGGGTGTTGTCCATGTGTGCGGCGGCGGCGGCCGCTGGGTTCGGGTCCTGGTCGCTTGCGCACAATCAGAATCGGGACGCCACGGCACTAGCGCTGCGCGCCCTGGCACCGGCGCAGCTGGCGGCCGCGGTGATGCTGGCCGCCGGCGGTCTGTCGGCGCTGGCCGCCTCCCCGCACACCGCGCTGGTCGTGCTCATTGTCTGTGTCACGGGGGCTGTCGGGACACTGGCCGCCGGCTCATGGCAGAGTGCCCGTTTCGCTCTGCGTCACGCGACGGCCCCACCGGACTGCGGTGGCACCTGCGCCGGCTGCACCCGGTCGTGTCCCTGAGCAGCCCTAGTTCCGGCTGACGTCGATGGGGTGGGTGGCAAGCATCGAAAGCGGCAGCGGCTGGCGACGCAACACCTGCCCCCACAGGTCGGCCCTGGGCCCGACGAGAATGTCGGATGGCAACGCGGACAAGACGATCCAATCGTCACGCTCGATTTCACCTTCCAGCTGACCAATGGTCCAGCCGGAGTATCCGGCGAAGATCCGCACGCCCTCCACCAGAGGTGCGATGGTGTCGGGGTCGGCGTCTAAATCCACCATCACCACCCGGCCTGCCACATGCCGCAAGCCCGGCACGCCGTGCGGATCGGCGCCGACCCGCAACGCCGCAAGGCACAGGGCCGCGTCGCGCTTCACCGGCCCTCCAATGAACATCGTCTTGGGCTTGGCGATCAGTTTGGCCCACTGCGGCAATATGTTGTACACCGCGGTTTCGCTGGCGCGGTTGAGCACTACGCCCAACGTGCCGCCGTCGTTGTGCTCCACGATGTAGATCACGCTGCGCCGAAAAGTCGGCTCAACCAGATCGGTGTTGGCGAGCAGCAAAGTACCCGCACGCACCCGCTGTGCGGCGGGTGCGACATAGTCCTCTGGGTCCTCGGGCGGCACCACACCATCATGGCATCTGGCGCATGGTCGCCCGGGACAATCGAGCGCGGGCCGCAAATATTTGTACTGTTGGGGGCGCGGCTTCGACCGCGGCAAGCTTGCTAACCCCTTTCGTGGAAGTCGGTTGTGTGATCCAAACCCGCATGCACTCAAGCGCACCCGTCCAACTTTGGCGGTCGGTGCGCGGTTTGCCGGATTTCTGGCGACTGCTGCAGGTGCGCATGGCGAGTCAATTCGGTGACGGTCTCTTCCAGGCGGGGCTGGCCGGGGCGCTGCTGTTCAACCCGGATCGCGCTGCCGATCCGCTGGCCATTGCACGTGCGTTCACGGTGCTGTTCTTGCCCTACTCGCTGCTGGGTCCCTTCGCAGGCGCGCTGATGGACCGTTGGGATCGGCGACTCGTGCTCGTCGGCGCCAACGCGGGCCGTCTGGTTCTGATCGCCGCGATCGGCACGATCTTGGCTGTCAGGGCCGGCGATCTAGCCCTGCTGTTGGCCGCGCTATTCGCCAATGGCCTGGCCCGCTTCGTCGGATCCGGGCTGTCGGCGTCTTTGCCGCATGTGGTGCCGCGCGAACAGGTGGTGACGATGAATTCGGTTGCCATCGCGTCCGGGGCCGTCTCGGCATTTCTGGGCGCTAATTTCATGCTGGTACCCCGTTTTGTCATCGGCGCCGGTGATGAGGGCGCCTCGGCAGTAATTTTCGTCACCGCAATTCCCGTGGCGCTCGCACTGCTGCTCTCGTTGCGGTTCGCCTCCCGCATATTAGGTCCGGACGACACCGAGCGCGCGATCCACGGCCCCGTCATCTATGCGGTGATCACTGGCTGGGTGCACGGCGCCCGCACGGTGGTGCAACGCCCAACGGTCGCTGCCACCTTGTCCGGCTTGGCCGCGCATCGGATGGTGGTCGGCATCAATTCGTTGCTGATCTTGTTGCTCGTCCACCACATGACCATTCCCGAAGCCGGAGGCTTGGGTACCGCATTGCTGTTCTTCGCCGCCACGGGCGTCGGGGCATTCCTGGCCAACGTGCTGACTCCGCTGACGATCCGCCGCTGGGGGCGCTACGCGACGGCAAATGGGGCGTTGGCTATGTCCGCGATCGTCGAGGTCGCCGGCGCCGGGCTACGGCTACCGGTGATGGTGGTGTGTGGTTTCTTGCTTGGTGTGACCGGGCAGATGGTCAAGCTGTGCGCCGACTCGGCGATGCAGATGGACGTCGACGACGCTCTTCGCGGACACGTGTTCGCCGTGCAGGATGCGCTGTTCTGGGTCGCGTTCATCATCGCGGTCACCGTGGCTGCGGCACTGATTCCCGACGACGGCCAGGCGCCCACGTTCGTGCTGTTCGGGTCGGTGCTCTACCTCGCCGGGCTGGTCATCCACAGTGTGGTCGGCCGCCGCGAGCCGACGAACAATCGTTAAGGTACATGCGTGCTCTTTCCCGCCGCTGCAGCCGATACTCGGGGACAGTGATGGCCGGGCCCGGGCCTGTCGTGGCCGACCTGCATGCCGAAAGCGAAGAGCTCGACGCGCTGGTTGCACCACTGCCGGCGGGACGCTGGGGCGATCCGACCCCCGCCCCGGGATGGACCATCGCCCACCAGATCGGGCACCTGTTGTGGACCGACCGGGTCGCCCTCACCGCCGTCGCCGACGAGACCGGTTTCGCCGAATTGCTTCAGGCGGCCGCCGCCGACCCGACGGGATTCGTCGACGCGGCCGCCGACGAGCTGGCAACCCTGTCGCCGGCCGAGCTCCTCGCTGACTGGCGGACCACTCGTAGACGGTTGCACGACGCGCTGCTGACGGTTCCCGACGGCCGCAAACTTCCGTGGTTCGGGCCGCCGATGAGCGCGGCGTCGATGGCGACCGCACGTCTGATGGAGACCTGGGCGCACGGGCTCGACATCGCCGACACCCTGGGCGTCCAACGGCCCGCCACCGAGCGCCTGCGGTCAATCGCGCATCTTGGCGTGCGCACCCGCGATTACGCCTTCGTCGTCAACAACCTGGTCGCTCCGACCGAGCCGTTCCGGGTTGAGCTGACCGGACCGGGCGGCGACACCTGGTCCTGGGGACCGCCCGACGCCGTCCAGCGGGTCACCGGGTCCGCCGAGGACTTCTGCTTCCTGGTGACCCGGCGGCGCCCGCTCAGCACGCTCGACATCACCGCGCACGGCCCGGACGCGCAGCGCTGGCTGCAGATTGCTCAAGCCTTCGCCGGCCCGCCCGGCCCCGGTCGATGAGCGCGTGAGCGCGCGAAGAGAGCCGGGGCCCACCGGCCGAAGCCCCGGTCGATGAGCGCGTGAGCGCTTACTTCACTGCAGTGGTCCGCCGTAGCTCGCCCGGTTCTCGGCCTCCGCCTCTTCGCGCAGCGCGCCGATCGCGATGTTCAACCTGTCGGCCAGCTCGCCATGGGCATATCCGGTCATGACGCCGGGGTGCAGAGTCAGCTCGAGCAACCTGCCATCGGAATTCGCAACGGCGTAGATGTCACCCAGATCGACGCTGTACGTGACGGCCTCGGCCTGCTCCACGAGGGCTTCCCACTTGTCGGCCGCCTCGCTCAATTCCCGAAGCACCGATTCGACGAGATCCCTATCGCTGAGATTCGCGCGACCGCCCGAATCGGACACGAGGACAGTATCGTCGACCCCTTCAACCAGCGTCAATTCATTCTTGGGGTGGCGGGGTCGCCGCGAGGTGCTGGTACCAGGCGAGGTGATAGTTAGCGGAGACCGCGTCGCCGACGGCGAAGCTTTCGGTGGCAGCCAACAGCAGGCAATCAAGCAGCAGCGCGGGTTTCACGGCCGGATACTGGATCAGCAGCTGATAACGTGCCGTATCAAGGTGCACCCGCAGCACATCGACTTCCTGATCGATCACTCCGGTACCTGCGGCGGAAGCTTCCGCCAGCCGGTGCACGATGCGCGGCAGCCCGTCACGCCAGCGCGTGGCCTCGATCAGCAACCTTCCCGAATCGTCAACGTCAGGGAGCCGGCGCGGCTCCGATGAGGCCCTGGTCGCGGTGAAGTCGGCCGAGCGACGTAGCGAATCGCCGGGCGCGTAGGTCACGACCTGCACCACCTCGCCGATCAACGCGGAGACTTTGCCGCTGCGGCGCCCAGGTTCCAACAACCGCACCCCTTCGGGCAGGGCGATGCCCGGGGGGATCCAGCCGTGGACGAGGTCGGTGACCAGTACCGTCGAGCCGTCCACTGCCTCGCCAATTGCCCAGTTCAGCCTCGGTTCTTGCCGAACGACAAACTCCAGAAGCCGGTTTAGCCGGTCGACATCGGCCTTCGCCTCGGCCCTGGTTTCCTGCGCGCCGCCCGGCACCGCGTGGTGGCGGCCGCCATCGGCGGGCGCCTCAACAACCGGCTCCACCTCCGAAACCACGGGAATCACCTGCGTCTCCTCCACCGACAACGCAGCACCGACCACAACGCCGTCAGCAACCACATCCGCGCGACCCACCTCCAACTGCCCAGCACCAACCCCACCCGCATGGTGGCGACCGTGCTGGGCGATCCGCCACCGTGGCCGCGCCGGCGCATCCGCATCACCCACGGGATCGACATCCTTGACCGCCGCGATGACTCGCGTCTCGTCCAGATCTGGTCGGGTGGGCTCGCCAGCCTCGGGACGCGGATATGCCGCGGCCGACCCGGCCTCCATCGCGTGCAGATGCCGGATCGTCGATTCGACTCGTCGCACGGCGCGGGCGCGCGCCTCATCGATGACACGGGCCTCTTCTGCCTGGCGGGTGAGATTGGTCATTCCGGCGCGCTTGATGACCTTCAACTCGCTGTTCGCGCTTTTGGCAATCCGCTGCAGGTCGTCCCTGAGATACTGTGCGAGCGTGGCGGTTTGCGCGGTGATCGTCGACAGTTCGGCAGGCCAAAGCCCGCCAGTCACCCACGGGGTGCAATCGACAGGAGAGCTGAAGGCCGGAATCGTCAGTGATTCCCGGGTAGCTCTCCGGAGGCGCTGGCGCGCCGCTATCCGACCGAAGATCGCCACTGGCTAAGCCTACCGGCCGCTACCAGCTGCCCTATTCAGTCGGTGAATTGTGCAGCTGTGGTGGCCTGGGTAGCGTGGGGACATGGCTGATTCTGCGCTGCAGCAGCAACTTGACGAGGTGCGTGCCCTGCTTGCCCGCGCTCGAGAGTTGTTCGGCCCCAGTCCCGTCGAGCCACCTACCGATATCGCGCCGGACCCCGATGCGGCCAGGACTTGGTTCCTGTAGCCCTCGATCCGGCAAATCCGTTTCCGGCCGCCTACTTCGCGCTGTCGCGGCGCCGCAATTTATGCGACAGTAGCTTCTCGATCGCCGCATCAAGGTCATGAGAAGTCGGAACCTCAGCGGATGGGGTATGGCCCGCTGCCACGATTTCGTCGCGAATTTCCAGCAATGCCTTCAGACAGGACACGTCGGCGGTCAACAGGATGCCCTGGGCCAACGTCTCGGCCTCGGTCTCCATCGCCTCTGCACTCAGCGCGACGCTGTGCATATATCCGCCACGGCATGAGCGGACAAGGATGTGTCCACTCGGGTGAACGGTGTCAAAAGCGGGATTTGCCTCAGTCATCGACCGCCGTCAACGATGCCGCCTAAATTGCGCGCCGCGTCCTGCTCGTGTTGTTCCCACATGGTCGCCGATGCGGCCAGTTTGTCCGCCAAATCGGAGTGGTCGTCCGCCTGTTGCTCGTAGCACTGGCGTCTGACTTCAAGGAGTTCCCTTCCGGTGTCGCGAAGTTCGCTGAAGATCGGCCCCAGCGAATCCAGGCTCTCCTGGATCGCGGCATGCGATGACGGAACCGTGCGCAGGTAGTCAGCGGTCTCCCGGTGATGTGCAGCGGCTTGACGTAGATGCGCGGGCACTACATGAATCGAATCAGCCATCCGCTGTCTCCTGTTCACGGTCGCCGGCCGCACCGGCGAGTTCACTATTTTCAGGTGGTCGACGAGTTCGCCGGCCGGGTTGGTGTCGGTACGTCCGGCTTAGCCGGCCCGGTCACGGATGTGGTCGACGCCGGCGGATGCTCCCAGCCTAGAAAGTCGGGCCCGCTCACGGTGGCGATGCGCTGAATTTGGCCATCGAGAAGGACGTTGCCACGGCTGAGGGCAAGAGCGTGACGGTCAGTGAACATGCCGATGTCTCCCGGGATCACCTGCGGCGGGTCGACGGGGTCGGTGACCGCGGTGCCCGGTGTGGGAAGGGTAATCCCCTGCTGTCGGAAGGCCTCTGGGATCGGCGCTCCGCCGACTGCGGCCTTGATCGCCGCCGCCAGCTCCGGGCTGGCGGCCGTGACCGTCTCACCGTCGGGCAGGGTTACCGTTGACGGACCTACCGGTGCGGATGCAGACTCATCCGCCGGCCCATCGTCGTCGTTGTCGTTGTCGCCGCGGTCCGTGTCGTTGGCGGGCTCGTCCGTGCTCACGTCCGGATCGTGTGCCCCGAGGAACGCGTCATCGTCTAGCTCCGCCAGCGCCGGATCGGTGCTGTCGTCACTCCCCAGTCCGGAAAGTGGTAACCCACCCGGCGCACCCCACCCGGTCAAGGATCCAGGTGTTGCGCCCAGGCCTGGTGGTGATCCCGTGCCGAAGTTGGGGATTGTCGGCGGCGCCGGGGCCGACGGCATCACCGGAGCCGCGGCGTTGTCTGTCGGGCCCGTTCCCAACAAATCCCCGGACAACAGATCGGGTTCGTCGGCCAGCAACGAATCCAGTAGTGGCTCCCCTCTCGCGTCGGGGTCCTCGAGCGCACCAACACCGATTGCCGACGCGGGTGGGTGTTGGTCGGGTGGGTTCGATCCGCCTTTCGAAGCGTCGTACAGCGATGTCCAGGCGGCCATCAGCGCCGACTTCGATGTGTCATCCAGGCTTGCGGTCAGGACGACCGTCCGAATGTCGCGTAGCTTGTCGATCAGGAACCGTTGGAAGTCGCGTGCTCCTGCCGGAGTGTCCAAGTCCGATCTCGTCCGTACCGCGGCTTCGGTTTCACGCTGCAGCTTGCTCAGCGCTTCTCCGCCGTCCACCGCTTTCAGATGCGCGTTCAAGATGGCCGAAATCACCTGCATGTCCAGCTGCGAACTTGCTGAATTCTGGTGTGCCAGCGCGGCTTCAGCGCTGGCAATGGCTTCGGCGGCGTCGCCCTGCTCGCGGTCCGATCCTGCGTCCGGTGGCGGTCCGGCGGGCGGGGTGCCCGACACGTCGGCGCCAAACACGTCCGAATGTTGTTGGCGGAGCTTGCGCAGGATCGCCTCGAATTGCGCTGGACGAGTTGTGGGAGTGACCACCGCTGCCACCTCGTTGGGCGTTAGACCCGTTTGCCACGCGTTGGGATCACCGGTGCGATCCCGCAGAAATTTGACCGCAGCCAGTAACTCGCCGAACGTCGACATCAGCGCGGAAACTGGCGCTGCTGCCCGGTGCGGTCCTGCCGCAGGATGTGTCGCGCCCCCTCCATGCCCGGCGACAGTACCCGGGTGCATTCCGGCCGACAATTCACTAGGCCGGCCGGTTGTGAATCAACGAACCCTCCACTCCCGTCTAGCCCGCATCGGCACTGTACTGTGACTGAAGATTTTCCAGCGCAACACTTTTCGCATGGTCAAGGTCGCGGGCACCCGCCACCACGGCGGCGATCTCGCGTTGCTTGGCAAGCAGAAACTTCTGAAACTCACGCGCACCCAAAGGTGTATCGATACCAAACGCCGCCTGGTGCGCGGTGGCGCGGTCGAGCTCCTCGGCGATGGCATCCAGCCGCCTGGTGCTCTCCCGGACAGCAGCATGGGCGCTGGTAAGCACCTCGGCCAGCGCCCGGTCGGCGTCGGCTACCGTGTCGTGCTGGCTGGCCAGTGCCTGCTGCCGCCCCTGAATGGCGGCTACCGAAGGTCCGGCTTGTTCCGACATCCGTCCAACCTATTCGTCGTGCCCACACCGGGGATGGTAGTTGCTTGTCATAGCGGTCGGCGGATCGCAACGTCGTTACCCAGCGGGGCGATTCGCACCGATGCGCCCGAGTACGGGGCTTCGACGACCAGATTGCGGCCGACGGCCAGCTGGACGTGTCCTGCGTGCGGAAATACCAGATCGCCCGGCTGTACCTGCGAACGGGGGACCGGGATCCCGTCGTTGATCTGTTGATAAGTGGTGCGTCCCAGGTGAATTCCGGCCTGCGCGTACGACCACTGAACCAGGCCGGAACAGTCGAATCGATCGGGCCCGGTCGCGCCCCAGACATAGGGTCGCCCCAGTCGTGACAGCGCGGCGCGCACCGCGATCGCGGCGCGGTCATCTGGCGGGCGGAACCGCGGGCCGCCCAACCCGGTAGCGCGGCGATGTAACAGGTGGTAACGCAGGGCCAACAACTCCGCGTGGCGCCGCCGGGCGCGCAACCGGGCTGCCAGGACGTGCGCGCGCTGCGCGCGCAGTCGCGCCGCGCGGCGGCGGATCGCTTCGCGCTGGGCCATCGGCGTCGCCCGGACAGGGCCGGCGTCGGCGCGGGCCTCGTCGAGGACGCCCTTGGTGAGGTCATGGGCCTGGGCCCGGTCCCGGTGGGCACTGGCGATGACACCCGCCGCGGCGGTGTCCGTGCGGGCTGCCGACCGGAGCCGCTGTCGGCTGTGGTCCACCGCAAGCCGATAACCACCATGCGCCGAGCCGTCATTCAGCTCGGCGGCGGGCCGCACCAGGCTGCGGTGACGCGCGGCGCCCGCGTCCAACGCCGGATTCCGGCTACCGCCGGCGAATAGCTGATGGGCCTGGGCCAACACTGCGATTTCGCTCTGGATCACTGTGCCCCCTCGCCGCTGCCAGGGCCTGTCTCCGTTTCGTTCGTCGCGTCGACCGCGTCGGTGAAGGCGCGGACGCGGGGGAGTGCTCCCGGCGGGATAACGCCTCTGTTGCGGATGTCCCAGATGTCGTCGACGCCCACGCCGACCAGCGCGGCGATGATCGTCTCGGGTAATGACGACTGTGCACACGCCCGATCGAAGCGGGCACTCAGACTGGCCGGCATCCGTTTCAACAGGGCGGTGCGCGTCGCTTCGAGCGCCTGCAAATGCTCCATCAGCCGACTCGTCGAGACGCCGCCGGCGTTGACGGCCACTCGCCAGGAACTGGCGGCCAGCATCTCCGCCTTCACGCACTGAGCGATCACAGACAGAATATACGTCTCATATTCGTTTGATGTCTCCGCAGGCAGTCGCTCGATGACCGATTTGAGGGCATCGAGTTGCGCCTCGGCGTAGCCCTCCAAGACGTCGGTGTCGCTGTGTCGGTCGACGACCACCGGGCCGGCACGCCTCTCGGGCATCGTGGCGGACGGCTGCGCGGCCATCAATCGGGCCAACTCGGCGTCCGGATCGGCGGCTACCAACAGCCGAGAGTAGGTACCCGGCGGCAGACCAAGGCCGTTTTCAACCTTTTGAACTGTGCTTTTATGCGGTTTACGGGCGCCACGCTCCAGGAAGCTCAATCCCATGATGCTGACTCCGGTCGCGGCGGCGAGTTCCGCCAGTGACCAGTCGCGCGACTCGCGCAGCGTGCGAATGGCCGCGCCGGCCGATTCACGGCTCACCGCACGCTCCGGCCATAGGCCGGATATTACACAGCGCAGTGCCGCCACCCGTTTATATACGTTTTTGTCACGTTTCTCTTGCGCTGGTGCGATATAGATGTATACGCTTTTGCCTACGTTTGACGTCTTGGACAAGGAGACCGACATGGGACACCCGTGTGCAGCCAACCCAGAACTATGGTTCGGCTACCCCGACGATGACGATGGCGACGGCGCGGCAAAGGCCCGCGCTTACGAACGGTCGGCCACCGAGGCGCGGATCCAGTGCCTGCGTCGCTGCCCGTTGGCACAACAGCGCCGCTGTGCACACCATGCCGTCGCCCACCGCGAGGAGTACGGCGTCTGGGCCGGCGTCAAACTGCCGGGCGGCCAGTACCGGAAGCGCGAACAGCTCGCTCGCGCCCACGAAATGCTGCGGCAGATCGCGGCCGGTGAAATCAACTCCCGGCAGCTGCCTGAGAACGCGGCGCTTCTCGCGCGTCGGGAAAATGAAGCCATTCCGGTGGCCGCAGTGGTGCTGCATCTGCCGGCCACCCGCGTCGGGCCCCGGTCGGCCGCCTGAAGTCGACTGGTCGGCAGTTTGCTGATCCGGTCGGTGGGGTAGTCGGCATCGGCAAGGACCGAGTCTGTCAAACCCAAAGGCGCACCTATGACCTTCGACCTGACACCGACGGCGGCACAACATGACCTGGCCCGGCGTACACACGAATTCGCCGAAGAAGTGATACGCCCGGTGGCTCTCGAATACGACCAGCGTCAGGAGTTTCCCTGGCCCGTCCTTGAGGAGGCCGCTGAGCGGGGCTTCTACAGCCCGCTGTTCTATCGCGATCTGATCGGCGACCCGACCGGCATCTCGTTACCCATGTTCATGGAGGAACTGTTTTGGGGCTGCGCCGGGATCGGCCTGGCGATTGTCATGCCGGCGCTCGCGCTGTCGGCCATCGGTCAAGCCGCCTCCCCGGAGCAGATGTTGGAGTGGGCACCCGAATGCTTCGGAACGCCGGGTGATCTCAAATTGGCAGCGCTTGCGATTTCCGAACCCGAAGGCGGTAGCGACGTACGCAACCTGCGCACCCGGGCTCGCCGCGACGGCGATGACTGGATCATCGACGGCCACAAAATGTGGATCGGCAACGGCGGCATCGCCAACGTGCACGTTGTCAACGCGGTGGTCGACGAGGAACTCGGCCACCGCGGTCAGGCTCTGTTCGTGGTGCCCGGCGGGACGTCCGGGCTCAAACTGGTGCGCAAGCTCGACAAACTGGGCTGCCGGGCATCCCACACCGCCGAGTTACTGTTCGAGGGCGTCCGTGTTCCCCGCGCCAATTTGCTGGGCGGGGAGGAGAAGCTGGAACACAAGCTCGCCAAGGCGCGCGAGGTGGTCGCGGGCGGAAAACGTTCCGGCTCGGCGACATTGGGCACTTTTGAACAGACCCGGCCGATGGTTGCCGCCCAGGCCATCGGCATCGCCCGCGCGGCATTGGAATATGCGACCGCCTATGCCACCGAACGCGAGGCTTTTGGCGGGCCCATCATCGACAACCAAGGCATCGCCTTTCCGCTGGCGGAGCTGGCCGCTGGGATCGACGCGGCTCGGCTGCTGACCTGGCGTGCCTCGTGGATGGCGGCCAACAATGTCCCGTTCGAACGGGGAGAGGGCTCGATGTCGAAAATGGCCGCCAGCGAGGTCGCCGTAAAAGCCACCGAGCGCGCCATCCAGACGATGGGTGGCTGGGGCTACATCACCGATCACCCGGTCGAAAAGTGGTACCGCGATGCCAAGCTGTACACCATTTTCGAAGGCACCAGTGAGATCCAGCGGATGGTCATCGCGAACGCGCTGGGCGCCGCGGTCGGCACGCCGCCGCTGCATGTCGTGATCGAGCCGTCCGGGGGAGCGTTCAACCGCATTTTCGGTCGTGGCACCCCACTGCGTTCCCGCGCCGCCGATGCCGCGTTGGCGATGCAGGACCGGGTGCCCGAGCCGGTCATGCGGCTG
This sequence comes from uncultured Mycobacterium sp., assembly GCA_964397935.1. Lineage (GTDB taxonomy): Bacteria > Actinomycetota > Actinomycetes > Mycobacteriales > Mycobacteriaceae > Mycobacterium. The sequence continues at coordinate 4,006 of CAYNLB010000019.1, read as the reverse complement.
GCCATGAAGGTGCTGCGGCCGCCCGGCAAGTGAGTGCGCGGGTATCGTCGCGGCAACACGCCCGCGGCGGGGGTTCGAAGGAGAGCGATCTTGAACTGGCCGCCGGCGGTGTCTCACACAGTGCGCGCAGCGAGGTGCTGTCACGATCGCTACCGGAATGAAAGGGAAGCACAGATGACCGCCGATAAAACCGGGGCAGAAGCCACCGTCACCGCCGAGAAGGACCGCTACACCATTGCCGTCGACGGCAAGACGGTAGGCCTCGCCGATTTCACCGACGAGGGCGATCAGCGCGTCTTCCACCACACCGAAATCGATCCCGCATACGGCGGGCGTGGCCTGGCGACCATCCTTGTCGAGAAGGCGCTGACCGATGCTCGAGACGACGGTAAGCGCATCGTTCCCGTGTGCTCCATGATCGTCACCGTGCTCAAAAAGCATCCCGAATTCGACGACATCACCGATCCCGTGACTCCCTAGGTGCAGCGGTGGCTGCAAGGCGCAGCCAGGGCGGTTGAGCGCCTCGCCGACGACTGCCGGACGCGGGATCGGGCGCGCGGCACCCTACTAGCCCGTTGCGTGGGCCAGATCGATGGCGTACTGACTCACGAAGGTGCCCGCCGGCGGATCGCCTTTCTCGCATGTGCCGTCGGATTCACCGGGACGTTTGATCCACAAGTAGGCGTCGGCGTGCGCGCCCGCGGTTGCCGCGGTAGGCGGAGTGCCCAGTGCGCGGCCGCTGGGGTTGCACCAGTTGAGCCGGGAGTCGGGCGCTGGCCCGACGCCATTGCGCGACGTATCGATCACGTAGTGTGAACCATTCGTGAGCCCCGAAATCGCCTCACCGTAACCGATTTCGTCCGCGGTGGTGAAGAAGTTCGCGGTGTTCAGGCTGAAACCCCGCGCACGGGTGACATCGGCCTTGTTGAGTCTGGCGGCCATGTCCTCGGGGCTATGCCAACGCAAGTGACCAGCGTCGACGTACACGGCCGTGGCCGGATTGCGTGTCAGGGTGTCGACGGCGTAGCGAATCAAGTCGTAACGTTCTTGGCGCTGGTCGGGCGACAGGCAGTCGGCCATGGCGAGTGCATCGGGTTCGAGGACGATCGCCGTGCGCGAACCGCCCACGTCAGATGCGATGCCGTCGATCCATGCGCGATAGGAGTCGGCCGATGCCATGCCCCCCGCAGCGAAGCTGCCACAGTCGCGGTGGGGGATTCCATAAATCGCCAGCACCGGGATGGCCCCGGCAGCCTGCGCGTCGCCGGTGTACTTCGCGACCGTCGCTGCCGAAGAGCCCGGGACGATCCAATACGCCTGCGGCGTATTGGCGATGGCGGTCAACTCGGGACTCGGCGGATCGGCATGCTGCGCGGCACGCATAGCCGCCGAGTTGGGATTGACGTAGAAGGGCATGCCGGCCAACGGATTGGCGTCATCGGCCAAGCGCACCGAGGCGGAACCGACCTGCACCGGGTCGGCAAGAAGACTCATGCCGGCAACGGCCGCAACCGTTAGGAAGGGGGCAATCCACCGCGGGACTGCACCAGCAGCTGAGAACATCACCCCAGGGAAATTAGCGCTCCAAGGCATTGAGCGCCAATCGCCGAGGGCGTGCGGCGGGTCCAGTCGTAGTCGTGGTCAAGCTGCGGGACCGGCTTGGTCGCAGAGTCCGCCAACGAAGTGCCACCTACTCTTTTGGTGGGCCGAAATACTTGGTTGCAAGTGATTTCGCCAGGGTAGTGAGATTCGCGCATGAGGGGCCGGCATTTGCATCTGCAAAAAGTTCCTCAATGCGACCTAGATTTTCGTGAATCCACACCGCTGTTGCATCTGCAGATTGGACGCAGCCTAAACTCCCCTATGCCGGGACGAGATTATGTCAGCCCCTGTTCCTCTCGCCAGTGAGACCAGTACTTGTTCGCGTTGTCGCGTCTCAATGCCTTCAGGTTGTCGCATGTGGCTTCGAGCGTAGCCGGGTCAGCAAAAAGTTGCTCGACGCGAGCTTGATTCTGACTCATCCACCCGATCTCGTCCGGCGCGGACAGGTACTCGATCTCGGTGTCGTCATCAAGGTATTGCCTGATGAGGGAGATCCAAAACCAGTTTCGTGGCGTCGCTAGGCATGTCGGTGCAAGTGAGATCTGCATTTGCCCGCGGTCGTTGACCAGCAGCCAGGTTAAGACTGGGCCGGTCACCGTCAAAGAAGCATTGGCGCCGCTGGTCTCGGAATCCGTGATTCGATAGCGCGGATCAAGGTATAAGAGATCAAAGTACTTCAGGTAGAACTGTAATAGTGCCTTCACCTTCAACCTCCCAGTTTTGGCGGAATAAACGTAAAATCATCGGCCTGTCGGTAGCCATGGGCTTCGAGGTATCGGATCTCAGCAGCGGTGAACGTGGTCGGCCTAATCTCATCAAACGGTACTGACAGTCGAACAGTGTCGCGGTTTGCGATAGCGACGTCCAGCACGTGCTGGTTGGCGGCCAGTTGCTCCGTGGGGGACACCGAATTCCATGCGTCCCCGATGTCAAAATAGCTGGCCCCTTCTCGCTGCGCGACCTCGATATAGGAAAGGCCGCCATCTGCAGGTTTGAATGGTCCGAGAACCGTCTCGCCGCTTCCGGTCAGGTGTTGTTCGGACAGCGCCCGCAGCTCTGGCGTCATGTAGTCGAGGGGGTTATCCAGGGTGAACTCTGGATGCCCTGGGTCAATCACAACGGGCGGCGGGCTGTCGGGCACTACCGGGACGTGCTGTTCAAGGGTCGGGTGTCCGATCGGGGCCTCACCGCCGGGCGTCGCCGGTGGCGTGTGCTCGACTACCGGCGGTGGGCCGGGATGGGTGCCAGGGACAGGTCTTCCGCTCGTACCCGGCGGTGGTCCATGTGAGGCCAGGTTCTGTTCAGCGACTTCGAAACGCTGCTCGGCTCCGGTAACGGCGCGGGACAGAACATTCTCCGACGTCACACCCTCAAGCGCTTGCCGGCTGAACAGCGTTTTCAGGCCTTGCCAAGCCACCTCGCCGCCCGCCTTGAGTTCGGGTGCCCCGACGGCCAGGGTGACAGCGGTGAACAGTGGCTCGGGAGTGGCTTCCACCCTCCCCGGGTCCGGGGTGCGCATCCCCGTCAACTTGCCGCCGCTGAAGGTGTAGGACGTGCCGGTGGCCTGGTCGAAGAATTCGCCCGTGCCGTTCTTGAGCTGCCCGACGACCTGCACTGGCTGTCCGTTGACGTTGTAGGTGAACATGAAACGGCCGTCGGGAGTCGTGCTCACCGAAGCCGGGTCGATGCCGTTGTAGTCGGGAATCTTGCCCAAATCGTCGAGAGCGTGCGCCAGGTCCGCTTTGAGCTTCGGCAGGCTCGCGGACGCAGCCTCACCTTCGGGAGAACCCGGCCCGTGGGTATAGAGGTCGGCCATCGCCTTGTTCAGCGCGTCTTGGGCGGCGCGGACCTTGGCCATCTGATCGATTACGGCCTGATCGGTGACCTGTCGGATGTCGGCTAGCTCCCGGGCCTGGAGCGCAGACGGCGGGGGCACGGTGTCGGCGTCGACATCATGCAGGGGGCCCCGTCGTATCCCTCCGTGTGCAGGTTGTTCAGTGACTTCTGCAGGCAATCGGAGTAGTCGTTTCGTATCGACTGCACTTGGCCGAGCGCGGATTTCGTGTCGCCGATGGCGTCGTTTTCGCACGTGGTGATGAACGTATCGAGAGCGTCCAAATCCTCGGCCGTGAGTTTGGGATCCTTTTCCATTTCGACGGCTTGACCGATGAGGTCGTCGAGCCGCTGCAACTGACCTTCCAGCGTGACGATCTGCCCAGCTGCGTCGCGTTGCGCCTCGGCCAGGGACGCGGCGATGTTTTCCAGGTCGGTGCCGATCTTGGGTATCTGCAGAGACTGCTCACCCAGCCGTTGGGTCACGCGCCGCACTTCGGCGGAGTCGTTGATCGGGTGGTCACCATTCTGGTGGTTCCAGGCCGCGTCGAAACGGTTGCGGGCTTGCTCG
>CAYNLB010000018.1:5094-48278 GCA_964397935.1 uncultured Mycobacterium sp. | reverse complement strand
CACGATTGTTCGACGCAAAACACACCTCTACCTGCACCGACGGGAACTGAAAGTGAGAGCCCCCTGTCAGGATTGAACTGACGACCGCTCGCTTACAAGGCGAGTGCTCTACCACTGAGCTAAGGAGGCGGGATAGACCGCGTCAAGCCTAATCGGTCACCGGTCGGTGTCGATGATGCGTGGGGAGCGCGACGACGGACGGCGTCCGGGTCGGCGTCCCGGTAGCGGGATGCGGTCGGCGATGTTGCTCAGGGGGTTGACCACCATGGTGAGCGAGACGACCGCGTCCTGCAGCGTGGCGATGGCCGGCTCCAGCGCCTCCATTCCGGGCGTCAGCCGGGCCAACGTGTCGGCGACGTCGGCGAGCTGTTCGAGCGGCCCGTTCTTCGCCGTCAGTTTGTCGATCAGTCCGCCCTCGGTGAGCAGCCGGTCGGCCAGCCCGTCTTCAGCCAGCACCCGTTCGATCAGCCCCTGTTCGGCGAGCAGCTGATCGGCCAGCCCGCCCGGTCGCAGCGCGCGCTGCAGGCCGCCACCCTCGGCGGTCAGCCGGTCGAGTAAACCTTCTTCCGACGTCAGTAGATCCACCACACCGCCCGGGCGCAGCAGTCGGTCCAGCGGCCCGTCCGGCGCCACTGCGCGTCCGAGCGGTGCGTCGTCGTCGAGTAGTCGCGCCAGCCGGTTGGCGCGAACGATCGCGTCGTCGATCCCGAGCATGGAAGTCACCGCGCTCGTCCGAACCTCGCCGCCGCCATCGCCCAGGGCCCGCTTCGCCACGCCGACCGCCGCGCTCGCCACCGTCAAGCTCGTCTCCGCGGCGGCAAGTCCCGCTCGTGCGGGCGCGGTCGCCGCGGACATGATCCTCTGGGCGACGTTCATGCTCTGAGTCTATTCGCGACGTGACGCTTTCCACCCCTGCGTGTCCAAGCTGACGCGACTATTCCTGGCAGACTATTATCAGAGTGTTAGCAACTAGCTTTCAGGAACCGTACAAATACTACCCAGGTAACATACAGATAATGGTAAATAACCCCATGACAGCGGCTACCCCGAGTGAAACCACACCCGAGGCCCGTGTCCTCGTGGTCGACGACGAGGCCAACATCGTCGAGCTGCTCTCCGTGAGCCTCAAGTTCCAGGGTTTCGAGGTCTATACGGCAACCAATGGGGCCCAAGCCCTGGATCGTGCCCGCGAAGCCCGCCCGGACGCGGTGATCCTCGACGTGATGATGCCCGGGATGGACGGCTTCGGGGTGCTGCGTCGGCTGCGTGCCGACGGCATCGATGCCCCCGCATTGTTCCTCACGGCCCGCGACTCCTTGCAGGACAAAATCGCCGGCCTGACGCTGGGCGGCGACGATTATGTGACGAAGCCGTTCAGTCTGGAAGAGGTCGTCGCTCGGCTGCGGGTTATCCTTCGGCGCGCCGGCAAGGGCGCTGCCGAACCTCGTAGTGCGCGCCTGACGTTCGCCGACATCGAACTTGACGAAGAGACCCACGAGGTGTGGAAGGCCGGCGAACCGGTATCGCTGTCGCCGACCGAATTCACGCTGCTGCGTTACTTTGTGATCAATGCGGGAACGGTATTGAGCAAACCGAAGATCCTCGACCACGTCTGGCGATACGACTTCGGAGGTGACGTCAATGTCGTCGAGTCCTACGTGTCATACCTACGCCGCAAGATCGACACCGGCGAGAAGCGGCTGCTGCACACGCTGCGCGGCGTGGGTTACGTGCTGCGGGAACCGCGCTGAGCGCGTGCTCGGTCACCGGTGGTAGGAGAATTACGTAGATGGCCGCACAGCATCGACGCGGAGTGCCGCTACGGGTGGGTCTGGTCGCCGCCACCCTGATTCTGGTCGCCTGCGGATTGGTGGGCTCGGGGGTCGCGGTCACCTCGATCCTGCGCCACGTCTTGATCAACCGGATCGACCAGACGCTGCTCGAGGCGTCCCGCGGCTGGGCGATGGCCCCGCGGCGCCAGACACCGCCGCCCTACGAGAGCCCTGACCCGGGCCGGCCGCCGTCGAAGTTCTACGTGCACGGCATCGGCAGCGACGGCACGCCGTTCACCGCCATCAACGACCGCAACGCCGAACCGGCACTGCCGCCCGACAACGACGTGGGTCCCGAGCCGACCACGTTGCCCTCGGTCAACGGCTCGGACATCGAGTGGCGCGCGGTGTCGGTGCGCGGCCCACACGGCCTGACGACCGTCGCGATGGACCTGTCCGACGTCCAGCACGTGGTTCGCTCCCTGGTCTGGTTGCAGGTCGGCATCGGGGTGGCGGTCCTCATCGTGGTCGGGATCGCCAGCTTCGTGGTCGTGCACCGGAGCCTGCGGCCGCTGTATGAAGTCGAACACACTGCCGCGGCGATCGCCGCGGGCCAGCGCGACCGCCGAGTTCCAGAACGTGACCCGCGGACCGAGGTGGGCCGCCTTTCACTGGCCATCAACGAAATGCTCACCCAGATCCAGCAAGCACTCGCTTCCTCGGAGTCCTCGGCCGAGACGGCCCGCAGCTCCGAGGAACGGATGCGGCGGTTCATCACCGATGCCAGCCATGAACTGCGCACGCCGCTGACGACCATCCGCGGCTTTGCGGAACTGTACCGCCAGGGCGCCGCCCGCGATGTCGCCATGCTGCTGTCGCGGATCGAAAGCGAAGCCAGCCGGATGGGCATGCTGGTCGACGACCTGCTGCTGCTGGCCCGCCTCGATGCGCAACGACCGCTTGAATTCCATCGAGTGGACTTGCTGGCACTGGCCAGCGATGCCGTGCACGACGCGCAGGCGATGGACCCCGCGCGCACCATCACCATGGAAGTCCTGGACGGTCCCGGCACCCCCGAGGTGCTCGGTGATGAACCACGGATTAGGCAAGTGTTGAGCAACCTCGTGGTCAATGCCTTGCAGCACACCCCGGAAAGCGCCGATCTGATCGTCCGGGTCGGCACCGAGGGCGACGATGCCGTGCTCGAAGTGGCCGACAAGGGTCCCGGAATGAGTCGGCAGGACGCGTCGCGGGTGTTCGAGAGGTTCTATCGCACCGACTCGTCACGGGCCCGGGCCAGCGGCGGTACCGGGCTGGGGTTATCCATCGTCGACTCGCTGGTACGCGCGCATGGCGGTGCGGTCGTCGTGATAACCGCGCCCGGCGATGGTTCCTGCTTCCGGGTCACGCTGCCGCGCGTCACCGAGGTGTCGGCTCAGGAACCCGCTCACGCCAGTTGAGCCAGGGCCGCCTTGATCCTGGCCTGGGCCTCGTCCAGGGATTCCGGTGACGGGTTGTGGTCGACGTTGGCAAAGCCGAAGTCGCTCAGGCTGCGGGTGGGAAACACATGGACGTGCAGATGGGGCACCTCGAGCCCGGCGATGATCACTCCGGCCCGCTCGGCCCTGAACGCTTTACACACCGCCTTGCCGATCAGCTGACTGACGGCCATGACACGACCGAACGTCGCGCCATCCACGTCCTGCCAGTGATCGATCTCGGCGCGCGGCACAACCAGCGTGTGTCCCTGCGTCATCGGTTCGATCGTCAGGAACGCGACGACATCGTCGTCCTCGTAGACAAAGCGGCCGGGTAGTTCACGGTTGATGATCTTGGTGAAGATCGACGCCATGGCCCCAGCATATGTTCGGGGTCAGAGGCCGGCGCGCCTCACTCCTGGTTGCCGAACTTCATCATGTCCAGGTTCCAGTACCCGCGCATGTTGGTGATCAGTCCCGCGTCGTTGACCTTGTAGGTGAACACCCCACGCACCGTGCTGGTCAATCCGCCCTCGAACTTGCTGTTGAGAACCAGGATGTGCGCGATCTCGTCGGGCGAGCTCGACGGGAACGTCTCCTCGCAGGTGATGGTCAGCTGATTGGCCGCGATGTTGGTGTCGAAGAACGCACCGACCGCCTCTTTTCCGCGGACTCCGGTGCCGTCGGGATTGGTGACGGACGTGCCGATCGGGTCCTCGATGACGACGTCGTCGGCCATCAGCGCAAGCCAGCCGTCGCGGTCGTGTGCCTGGACACACCGCCACGAGGCCTGCGACGCGGCCAGTGCCGGGGATGCCTGAGCTTGTGCGGCTTCGGTCATGGGTTTCTCCTCTCCCTAGATTGCGCACGCGGCGCGTGCGCCTTCCTCGGTGGCTTTGCGGATGAGGCCGAGGCCGGTGCAGTCGCCGGCGGAGTGCACCACGGCACCGGGCATGGCGGCGACCAGCGCGTCGAGCAACGTGGTGTCGGGCTCGACCGTGCCGGCCAGCACGACGCTGTCCGCGGCGAGCTGCCGGGTGGTGCCGCCGGCGGGGGTAAACGCCACCGCCGCGGTGGTGATCCGTTCCACGGCCGCCCGGACATGCACGGTGACGCCCAGCCGGTCGAGGCGGTCCATGTGCTCGGTCTTGCGTTTGTTGCCCACTTCGGGGGCGATGTCCCTACCGGCTTCAAGTATCGACACCACGCGGCCCCGGCTCGCCAGGAATTCAGCCAATTCGAGTGCGACCAGGTCGCCGCCGATGATGGCGACTCTGCGGCCGAGCGGCATCCAGGCGCGGGTGGCCAGCCGGACCGCGGCGGGGCGCACCAGCCGCTGTCGCCGGCCGGCCAGCAGCGAAGCGCCAAGCCGCTGCCAGGTCGGGGCAGTGGATTGCGGTTGTCCACTGAGCAACTCGCGTAATCCGGGTCCGGTATGTACGTGCGCCAGGTCAGCACCGGGTATCGGTGGGACGGCGATCCGGCCGCCGGTCGCCACCACCACGGCGTCAGGTGCCGCCTCAACGATGTCTCGAGCCGACACGGTGTGGCGAAGATGCACTTTCGTTGTGGTGAGCTTGATTTCGTCGCGCAGGTGCTGCAGGAACGGCTGGTTTTCCGGATGCAGAACCGCGGCCCAGCGCAGCGCCCCGCCCAGTGCGGCGCCGCGCTCGAAGAGCGTGACGCGGTGGCCGCGTTCGGCGGCGACGCGGGCCGCCTCCAGTCCGGCCGGCCCGCCGCCGATCACCACCACGCGCTTGGCGCGGTCGGCGCGCGGTGCGGCCAGTTCTTGTTCTTTGCCGGTGCGGGGATTGACGGCGCAATCGACGGAGAATCGCTGTTCCATTGCGTCGATGCAGTTTTCACAGGAGATGCACCGGCGGACCCGGTGCGCCTGGCCGGACAGGAGTTTGCGTGGCAGGTCCGGGTCGGCCAACAGGGGGCGTCCCATCGCGATGAAGTCGGCACGCCCGTCGGCCAGGATCCGTTCGGCCCGGGCCGGGTCGTGGATCCGGCCAACAGCGATCACAGGCACATCGACCACCTGCTTGACCGCGGCCGCGGCGCCGCCGTTGACTTCGTCGCCGTCGTCGGCGCCGTTCACCATCCCGGTTACGAGCCGATCGATCACCCCGCCGCTGACGTGGAATGCATTGACTCCGGCCGACACGAGTTGCGGTGCCATACGGGCTGTTTCGTAGATCGGTCGGCCTCCGGCGACCCGTTCGTAGCCGGAGACGCGCAACGTGATCGGCAGCGCATCGCCGACCTCCGAGCGGATTGCAGCCAGCGCCTCCAGGACGACGCGCAGCCGACCCCGCGCCGAGTCTCCCCGATAGTCGTCTGTGCGCCGATTGCGTTGGGGGGCGAGGAAAGATCCCAGCAGCATGTAGCCGTGTGCGGCGTGTAACTCGATACCGTCATATCCGGCCTGCACGGCTCGCCGTGCCGCGGCCTTGAACAGATCGAACACCTCACAGAGCTGTCGCGTGCTGATTTCTGCCGACGGGCGCCCGGTGAGATAGGAGGGGATCACCGAGGGGCCCAACGACGTGACACCGAAGATCTCCGGTCCCAGGCCGTCGGGCCCGGCGTGCACGATTTGCGGCTGGATCTTGGCGCCGTGTTCGTGCACCGCCTCCACCAGCGCACGATGCGCTTGGACCGCATCGTCGGTGGCCAGATGCAGGCCGCCGGGAGTCTCGGGGTGATGGTGGTCAACGCCGGTGGCGCCCAGAGTGATCAGACCCACCCCACCCTTGGCCCGGGCGGCGAAGTAGTCGCGGGTGCGCCGCGACGGCAGACCGTCGGGCGTGCCGTACATCGTCTCCATGGGAGACATGACCACCCGGTTGCGCACCGCCATGACGCCGATGCGCCCCGGCGCCATCAGGTGCGGGAAGCCGGTCACTCGAAGAGGACGCGACTACCGATCGGCATCCGTGTAACGGATCACGCCACGAATGTTCTTGCCGTCCAGCATGTCCTGGTAGCCCTCGTTGATCTGCTCGAGGCGGTACTGGGTGGTGACCATGTCGTCCAGGTTCAGCTTGCCGGCCTTGTACATCGACAGCAGTTGCGGGATGTCGAACTGCGGGTTGCCGCCGCCGAAGATGGTGCCCTGCACGTTCTTCTGCATCAGGGTCAGCATCGCCAGGTTCAGCGTCACGTTGGTGTCCAGCAGGCTACCGATGGCGGTCAGCACGCAGGTGCCGCCCTTTTGGGTGATGTTCAGGTAGTTGTCGACATCGGCGCCGTGCAGCTCGCCCACGGTGACCACCACTTTGTGGGCCATCAGGCCGAAGGTGACTTCGGCCATGCCGATCAGCGCGGCCTCGATGTCGGGGTAGACGTGGGTGGCGCCGAACTTCAGCGCCTGATCGCGCTTCCACTCGACGGGGTCGATCGCAAAGATGTAGCGGGCTCCGGCGGTGACGGCGCCCTGCAGCGCCGCCATCCCGACCCCGCCGACACCGACGATGGCGACGTCCTGGCCCGGCCGGATGTCGGCGGTACGGACCGCCGAACCGTAGCCGGTGGTGACGCCGCAGCCGACCAGCGCGGCCACCTCGAACGGAATCGACGGGTCGATTTTCACCACCGAGCTGCGGTGCACCACCATGTAGGGCGAGAAGGTACCCAGCAGCGTCATGGGGTAGACGTTCTGGCCGCGGGCCTGGATGCGGAACGTGCCATCGGACACCGCCGCGCCGCCCAGCAGACCGGCGCCCAAGTCGCACAGGTTGCGCATCCCCGCCTGACACGTCGGGCACTGCCCGCAGGACGGGATGAACGACAGCACGACGTGATCGCCCGGGGCGATGTCCTCCACGCCCGGCCCGACTTCGGTGACGATGCCCGCACCCTCGTGCCCGCCGAGCACCGGGAAGCCCGCCATCGGGATACCGCCGGTGACCAGGTGATGGTCGGAGTGACACATCCCCGCCGCTTCCATCTGGATCTTGACCTCGTGGGCTTTCGGGTCGCCGATCTCGATTTCCTCGATACACCAGGGCTGGTTGAACTCCCAGATCAGTGCGCCTTTTGTCTTCACGGTGGTCCTGACCCCATTTCGCCTTTGAATCGATCAGAGCTACCCGGCCCCTTTATGCCGGGGAGCGTGGTGACGAGTGCCACAGGCACCCTGTCGCGTCAGCATAGCGCGTGCAACAAATCAAATGCTTGGTTGGCTCCACCGCGATCGCAAGCGCGGCGGAGCCGGGCGCCGCGGGTCGCCGCTGTGGTTTCGTCACCAGATCGGGACGGGCGCCTCGCCAAGCGGGTAGTAGCCGGGCAGCTTCTCGCCGGCGAGGCTGCGCTCGATCCGCTTCTGCATGCCGGAGCTGAGGTCACCGGACTCGATCAGCGCGGCGAACATCTTCGCGACGTGACCGAAGTCGAAGAAGTCGCGCTGCCACTCGATGAGGTTGTCGCTGTTGAGCCGGAACCAACTGCCGCCGATGCCGTAGATCTCGTCCCGGGTGCCGTCGGACTTGTTGACGATCTGCTTCCAAAATCCGACGATCTCGCGCTGCTTCTCGTCGATGAGCACCTTCTGGTACTCGTACACCCAGTTCTCCAGGCCTTCCATTTCCAGACCGAGGGCGATGTCGCGGATCTCGTCCACGCCGACGCACATCACGTCTTCCTTGGGACCGATGTTCCAGCCGTAGGTGGCGTCTTTGGCGTAGAAATCCGCCAACGGCCGCCAGTCGCCGGCCTTTTCGCAATCCTTGTTGGCCTGCAGCCAGCGGTCGACCCATGCCTCGAGTTCCGCGCGTGTCGCCATTATCAGTCTTCTTTCTCGTTGATGAACAGTGCATGCGTTGGGCACGCATCGACCGCGCGCTCGACTTCATCGCGGGCGTCCTCGGGCGGTTCGGGATCGATGATCTCGACCTTGCCCCGCTTGGGCACCCGAAAGTAGTCCGGCGCCTCCAGTTCGCACATGGCGTGGCCCTGACACAAATCCAGATCCGCTTCGATCCGGAATCTTGTTGAGCCCATAAGCTTTTTACTCCTTAAGCGCTGCGCTTGCGATAGCGGACCTTTGCCGGCCGGGCGAGCTGGACGACCATCTTGGAGTGGTCGTTGTGGTAGCTGTCGGCCGGCTGCGCCATCTCGAACTCATACTCCCGCAACAGGACCGAGAAGATCGCCTTGATCTGCATTTGAGCGAAGGCGGCTCCCACACAGCGGTGTCGGCCCGCACCGAACGGAATCCAGGTCCACCGGTTGACGACGTCGGCCTGCTCGGGCTTGTTGTAGCGATCGGGCTTGAACGCGTCCGGGTCGGGAAAGTCCTCGGGAATCCGGTTCGAGATCGCCGGGGACGCCGCCACGTAATCGCCCGCGTGGATCGGGTAGCCCTCGACCTCGAACTCTCCCTGGGCCACCCGCATCAGGATGATCAGGGGCGGATGTAGGCGCAGGGTCTCCTTGACCACGTTGTCCAACTTCGGAATCTGACGCAGCGCATGGAAACTCACCTCCTGGCCATCGGCATAGAGATCGTCGAGCTCCTTGGCCACCTCGGCGTAGACGTCGGGGTGCCGGATCAGCTCGATCAGAGTCCACGCCGAGGTCCCCGAACTGGTGTGGTGACCCGCGAACATCAGCGAGATGAACATCCCGGTGACCTCGTCGGCGGAGAATCGCGGATTGCCCGCCTCGTCACGGATCGAGACCAGCACGTCGAGCATGTCGCGGTCGGCCTTGTCCTTCGGCGGATTGGCCAGCCGCTGGTCCATGATTTCCTGTACCAGCGCGACGAGCTTGACGCGGGCCTCGTCACGGCGCTTGAAGCTCTCGATCGGCAGGTACGGATCGACATAGCACAAGGGGTCGGTGCCGCGTTCCAACTCGTGGTAGTACTCGGCGAACCGGTGGTCGAGTTGCTCGCGGAACTTCAGCCCGATCAGGCAGGCCGTCGAGGTGTAGATGGTCAGCTCGGCGAAGAAGTCGAGCAGCTCGATCTCGCCTTCGTCGCCCCAGTCGGCGATCATTTTCTTGACTTCGCCCTCGATGGTGGCGGCGTGGCCCTTCATCTGCTCGCCGCGCAGCGCGGAGTTGTGCAGCATCTCCTTGCGGCGTTCGGGGCTGGCGTCGAACACCACCCCTTTGCCGAAGATCGGCGTCATGAAGGGATACGCCTCGGCCTGGTCCAGATCCTCGTCAGCGGAGCGGAAGAAGAACTCGTTGGCCCCCGCGCCGGACAGCAGGATGACGTGTTTGTCGACCAGTTGGAACCAGCCGACATCTCCGCATTCCTCCCGGACGCGCTTCATCAGCCCGATGGGGTCGGTGCGGAATTCCTCGAGGTGGCCGTGTTCTTCTTCGCCGCCGGAAACCCGCGGCACGGTGGCGGTTGTTGTCATGAAGGCATTCCCTCTTCTCCGAGTGCGAGCTTCTGGCGATCTTTCTTATCGGCCAGCGGGGCTTCGGGCTGAAGTTCCATGTTCGCGATGAAGCCACCGCGCGGTGTCTCGGCGACGAACGTGATGGCTCGCGCCAGGTCCGCCGCGCGCAGGAAGTAGTCGTGGCGGGCCTGGCCCCACTTGGCCCAGTCCTCCAATGCGGGACCGATCTTTTCGGCCGGCAGGCTCCAGCCCATCGACGTCTTCGTCGGGCCGGGATGCACGATCGAGGCCCGCACGCCGGTGCCCTCGAGCTCCATCTGGAAGTTGGTGACCATCGCGACGAGCGCGGCCTTGGCCGCGCCGTAGGCGCCCATGTGCGGGCGCTGGCGCAGGGCCACGTCGGAGCCGACGAAGATCAGGTCGCCGCGCTGCCGGTCGAGCATGCCCGGCAGCACCGCGGCGGCCAGCCGGTTTGCGCCGACGAGGTGTATCTGCAGCTGTGACTCGAACTCATCGGTGGTGATCTCGGCGAGCTTGCCGAAGTAGGTGTCGCCCGCGCCGGCCACCAGCACCTCGATGTCCCCGAGAGCGTCGACCGACTGCGCAACAAAGGATTTCACCGAATCCGGGTCGGTGACGTCCAGGTGGAATCCGACTGCCTCGCCGCCTTCGGCATTGATCTTGCCGACGATGTCGTCGAGCTTCTCGAGCCGGCGGGCACCGAGGGCGACCGGGAAGCCGTGCGCAGCCAGTTCGATGGCGGTGGCCTCTCCGATGCCGGAGGACGCACCGGCCACGATCGCCGGCCGACGTTCGGGCAGGGGATCAAAGCGGGGCATTCAGCAGACCTCCACGGTCATGGGTAGGTGGGCGAACCCGCGGACGTTGCTGGAATGGACGCGAACGGCGTTGGCCTCGTCCACCTCGTAGCCGCGGATTCGCTTGAACAACTCGGTCAGTGCCACCCGGGCTTCCATCCGTGCCAAGTGGGCACCCAGGCAGAAATGCGCGCCGCTGCCGAAACTCAATAGTTTCGGCCCGATTTCGCGCCCGATCACGTAGTCGTCGGGATTGTCGAACACCCGCTCGTCGCGGTGGCCCGAACCTGGCAACAGCAGCAGGACATCGCCCTCGGGAATGGTGGTGTCGTAGAGGGTGAGTTCTCCGGTGACGGTGCGGGCCAGGATCTGGCTGGAGGTGTCGTAACGCAGCGTCTCTTCGACCCACAGCGGTACCCGGGACAGGTCGGCGTACACCGGGGCGAGTTGATCCGGGTGCTTGTGCCCCCAAAATGCAGCATTGGCAAGGAGTTTGGTGGTGGTCTCGTTTCCGGCAATCACCATCAGAAACATGAACCCGAGCACTTCGTCGTCGGTGAGCCGGTCGCCGTCGATCTCGGCCTCCAGTAGCGCGGTAGTCAGATCGTCGGTGGGCTTCTTGCGCCGCTCGGCCACCATCCCCTGGTAGTAGACGATCAGGTTGAGGGAGGCCTCGACAGCTTCCGGCGGCACGTCGGTGACACCCTGCTCGCGGTGCATCACGCCGTCGGCCCAGGCCCGGACCTGAACTCGATCCGGCTCGGGGACCCCCATCAACTCGGAGATGACGTCCATGGGCAGCTTCCCGGCGAACTCGTCGACATAGTCGACATAGTTGCCAGTGCCGTCCGCTGAAGACCTAGCCCTTTCCAGCATGGTGTCGAGGTGTTGTATCGCGATCTCGGTGACACGCGGCTCGAGTTCCCGAATCCTGCGGGGGGTGAAGCCTTTTGAGACTAGTGTCCGTAGACGCAGGTGGGCGGGATCGTCCATCGCCAGGAACGACATCGTCTTGCTGGCGTGCGGACCGCGCGATGCCGGATCGAGCGAGACGCCGTACTTGTTGGACAGCGTCGTGCTGTTGCGGAACCCCTGCAGGACATCTTGATGCCGCGACAGCGCCCAAAACTTCAGATGCTCATTGCGATACAGCGGGGCCTCATCGCGAAGGCGTTTGTAGTACGGGTACGGGTCTTCGTGGAAGTCGTAGTCATACGGATCGAGAACCAGCTCGTGGTCTCCAACGTGCACGGTCATTCGGTGCTTATCTCCTGGCTCGTTCCTTCGGCGCCGGTGAGGATGAGCCGCACCACGTAGGCGAGCCGGTCGGCGATCTCCCGATAGGTCAATTCGCCGCTGCCTGCCTGTACCAATGCGCCGAAAAAGGACATCTCTAGCGCGGACACGGTGGTGGCATCCGCATTCGGCCCCATGGCGGACGTAATGCGCCGGTGGATCTCCGCGCCGATGCGATCGCGCGCGGCGCGCACCGCCGGGTCGGCGCCCCCACTGAGCAACGCCGTCGTGCATGCGGCGCTGACCTCGGGCTCGTCGGCGACCACCAGGGCCAGATGGCGCAACACCCGTTCCACCCGGGTGGGCATGGCGTCGTTGACGTCGGTGAAATACGGCACCTGCCGTACCAGGTCCAGGTAGACCTCGGCGATCAGGTGATTCTTCGACGAGAAGTAGGTGTACGCCGTGGCCGGGGCCACTTTCGCGCGGGCTGCGACGGCGCGCACCGTCAGGCCGGCGTACGACGTCTCGCGCAGGGTTTCGATGCCCGCCGCGAGCACTTTGCGGAAGGTCTCCTCCTGGCGGCGGTTACGGGGCGTCTGACCGGTCTGGTGGTCGGTGTGAGACGCGATCGTAACCAGTGCATCGCTGGACACATGTCCAAGCTATCGGAATGACTCGATGCGAAGCAAGACCGAACCGCGAAGATGCTGTTTAAGACGTCATTTCCGTGGCCTTGACGTCACCGAGGACATCGGCTCTTGCACCGCTGATGACCGGACGGCTATGGTTTGATCGGACAATATCGGACAACTGTCCATTCGATTGGGGCCTGGATTGGCCACGCATAGACGGGAGCGGAGATGGCCCAAGGAACGCTGTTGGCCGACGGCGTGAGCACCTTGTTCATTGACGGCAAGATGTCGAGTGGCGGCGCGGGGACCTTCCCGACCATCAATCCGGCAACCGAGGAAGTGCTCGGTGTCGCCGCCGACGCCGACGCCGACGACATGGGCCGCGCCATCGATGCCGCGCGGCGGGCGTTCGACGACACCGACTGGTCGCGCAACACCGAGTTGCGGGTGCGCTGCGTGCGGCAGCTGCGCGATGCGATGCAGGCCCACATCGAAGAATTGCGGGAGCTCACCATATCTGAAGTCGGAGCGCCTCGGATGCTTACCGCCGCAGCCCAATTGGAGGGGCCGGTTGCCGACCTGAGCTTCTCGGCCGATACCGCCGAGTCCTACGGGTGGAATCAGGATCTCGGTGTGGCGGCACCGATGGGAATTCCCACCCGGCGCACCATTGCGCGCGAGGCCGTCGGCGTCGTCGGCGCGATCACCCCGTGGAATTTCCCGCACCAAATCAATCTCGCCAAGCTGGGCCCCGCACTGGCCGCGGGCAACACCGTCGTGCTCAAGCCCGCACCGGACACGCCGTGGTGCGCGGCCGTCGTCGGCGAGATCATCGCCGAACACACCGATTTTCCGCCCGGAGTTGTCAACATCGTTACTTCCAGCGACCACAGCCTGGGCGCGATGTTGGCGAAAGACCCTCGGGTGGACATGATTTCGTTCACCGGCTCCACTGCGACCGGCCGCAGCGTGATGGTCGACGCCGCCGCCACCATCAAGAAGGTGTTTCTGGAGCTCGGCGGGAAATCGGCGTTCGTCGTGCTCGACGACGCCGACCTGGCCGGAGCCTGTTCGGTGTCGGCGTTCACCGCGTCCATGCACGCCGGACAGGGCTGCGCGATCACGACCCGACTGGTCGTGCCCCGGGCGCGCTACGACGAGGCGGTCGCCATCGCGGCGGGCACCATGGGATCGATCAAGCCCGGCGACCCGAACGACTCCGGCACCGTCTGCGGGCCGGTGATCTCGGCGCGCCAGCGGGATCGGGTGCAGGGCTACCTGGACCTGGCGATCGCCGAGGGCGGCACTTTCGCGTGCGGCGGCGGACGTCCGGCCGACAAGCATGCGGGCTTCTTCATCGAGCCCACCGTGATCGCGGGCCTGACCAACGACGCGCGCCCCGCGCGGGAAGAAATCTTCGGTCCCGTGCTCACCGTGATCGCCCACGACGGCGACGCTGACGCGTTGCGCGTCGCCAACGACTCCCCATACGGCTTGTCGGGCACCGTGTTCAGTGCCGACCCGGAACGCGCGGCCAAGTTCGCCGCCGGGATGCGGGTCGGCACGGTCAACGTCAACGGCGGCGTCTGGTATTCCGCCGACGCGCCGTTCGGTGGCTACAAGCAATCCGGCAACGGCCGGGAGATGGGGCTTCTCGGCTTCGAGGAGTACTTGGAAGCCAAAGTCATTGCCACAGCAGTGAGCTGACAGCCCGACCGCGCCCCTGGCGTACGAGAGGAAGACATGCGATTCGAGAACAAAGTCGCCATCGTCACCGGATCCGGTGGCGGCATCGGTCAGGCCTACGCCGAGGCGCTCGCCGGTGAGGGTGCGGCGGTCGTCGTCGCCGACATCAAGGCCGAGGCGGCCAAGGGGGTGGCCAAGCAGATCGTCGCCGACGGCGGCACGGCCCTGGCCGTTCCGGTCGACGTGTCCGACCCGGCGTCGGCCAAGGCGATGGCCGACCGCACGCTGGCCGAGTTCGGCGGCATCGATTATCTGGTCAACAACGCCGCAATTTTCGGCGGTATGAAGCTGGACTTCTTGCTCACCATCGACCCCGAGTACTACAAGAAGTTCATGAGCGTCAACCTCGACGGCGCGCTGTGGTGCACCCGCGCGGTGTACAAGAAGATGGCCAAGCGCGGCGGCGGGGCGATCGTCAACCAATCGTCCACCGCCGCCTGGCTGTACTCCAACTTCTACGGCCTGGCCAAGGTCGGCATCAATGGCCTGACCCAACAGCTGTCGCGCGAATTGGGCGGGCAGAACATCCGGATCAACGCGATTGCGCCCGGCCCCATCGACACCGAGGCCAACCGGACCACCACACCCAAGGAGATGGTCGACGACATCGTCAAGGGTCTGCCGTTGTCGCGCATGGGAACTCCCGAGGATCTCGTCGGAATGTGCCTCTTCCTGCTGTCCGACGAGGCGTCGTGGATCACCGGGCAGATCTTCAACGTTGACGGCGGGCAGATAATCCGGTCATGAGTAACGAACTGCGCCTGGGCTACATCGGGCTGGGCAATATGGGTGCGCCGATGGCCACCAAGATGACCGAATGGCCCGGTGGGGTGACGGTTTACGACATCCGGGCGGAGACGATGACGCCGCTGGCCGAAAAGGGGGCCGGCCTGGCCGACAGCGTCGCCGACGTTGCCGCCGCCGACATCATTCACGTCACCGTCTTGGATGATGCGCAGGTGCGTGAGGTCGTCGCCGAACTGGCGGCACACGCCAAGCCCGGCACGGTCATCGCGATCCACTCGACCATCAGTGACACCACGGCTGCGGAGCTCGCCAGTGACCTGAAGCGGCAGGGCATCCACATCGTCGACGCACCGGTCAGCGGTGGCGCGGCCGCCGCGGCGAAGGGTGAGCTCGCCACGATGGTGGGCGCCGAGCGCGAGGTGTACGAGCGGATCAAACCGGCATTCAAACACTGGGCATCGGTGGTCATCCATGCCGGTGGGCCGGGCGCGGGTACCCGAATGAAGCTGGCCCGCAACATGTTGACGTTCACCTCGTACGCCGCGGCGTGTGAGGCCATGAAGCTGGCCGAGGCGGCCGGGCTGGACCTGCAGGCGCTGGGCCGGGTGGTGCGTCACACCGATGCGCTCACGGGCGGGCCGGGGGCGATCATGGTGCGTGAAGACATGAAAGACCTTGATCCGGAGAACTTCCTGTACCAGCCGTTCCTGCACACCCGCGGGCTCGGCGAGAAGGATCTGAGCCTGGCGCTCGCCTTGGGCGAGGCGGTGTCCGTTGACCTACCCCTGGCCCGGATTGCCTACGAGCGACTGGCCGCCCTCCTCGGGGTGCCGCACACGAAGGAAGGGACGTGATGGACGAACTGCGCCGCAAGGGCCTGGAAAAGATGAACGAGGTCTACGGCTGGGAGATGCCCAACATCGAGGGCGACGCGTACTTCGACCTGACCGTCGACCACCTGTTCGGCACCATCTGGAACCGACCGGGATTGTCGATGCGCGACAAGCGGATCATGACGCTGACCGCGGTGACCGCCATCGGAAGCCGCGACCTGGCCGAGATCCAGATCAACGCCGCGCTGCTCAACGGGGAACTCACCGAGGACGAACTCAAGGAGATGGCGGTCTTCCTGACCCACTACCTCGGGTTCCCGCTGGGTTCGGCGTTCAACGGCGCGGTGAGCGCCGTGGTGGCCAAGCGCAAGAAGGCCGCGGCGAAGGGCGCCGGAGAGGACAAGAAGGCCAACGTGGACGCCGCGTTGAAGATGCACTCGGGTGAATCGGAGCACTAGCCGGAGAGGATCCGCTACTGGGGTGGGTGGGGCGGCTCCATGGCGGTGACGAATCCGGACCGGGGCACCACGATCGCCCACGTACTGAACAAGATGGGACAGGTCACCTCAGCCGGTACCGAGTGCACCCGACCGATCCACCAGGCCCTCAGGTGATCGCCGGGCACATCCGCGGGTCCGGTAGGCGTAAGTCGTCGACACGGCTAGTCTGACGTGTCGTGCGCGTCCTGGTGATCGGTTCCGGTGCCCGTGAACATGCGCTGCTGCTGGCGCTTCGGAAAGACCCGCAGGTCACGGGGCTGGCCATCGCTCCGGGTAACGCGGGCACGGCCCAGGTCGCCGAGCAGCACGACGTCGATATCGCCTCCGGCGAGGATGTCGTCGCCCTGGCGCGCGAGGTGCGGGCGGACATGGTCGTCATCGGTCCCGAAGTTCCGCTCGTGCTGGGGGTGGCCGACGCCGTTCGCGCGGCCGGCATCGTGTGCTTCGGCCCCAGTAAGGACGCCGCGCGCATCGAAGGCTCCAAGGCCTTTGCCAAAGAGGTCATGGCGGCGGCCGGTGTACGCACCGCGAGTAGCGAAATCATCGACAGCCCAGCGCGTTTAGATACCGCCCTGGACCGGTTCGGGCCGCCGGCCGGTGAGCCGGCATGGGTGGTCAAAGACGACTTGCTGGCCGCCGGTAAGGGCGTGGTCGTGACCCCGGAACGCGGTGTCGCACGCGCCCATGCCGCGGGACTGCTCGAGGCCGGCCATCCCGTGCTGCTGGAGTCGTATCTCGATGGCCCCGAGGTGTCGCTGTTCTGCGTCGTCGACGGCAAAACGGTGGTGCCGTTGCTACCGGCGCAGGACTTCAAGCGCGTCGGCGAGGGCGACACCGGACCCAATACCGGCGGTATGGGCGCCTATGCGCCGCTGCCCTGGCTTCCCGACGACGTGTACCGGGAGGTGGTCAGCAGCGTCGCCGAACCGGTTGCGGCCGAATTGGTCCAGCGTGGCTGCCCGTTTTCCGGCTTGCTGTACGTCGGACTGGCGATCACCGCGAACGGGCCCGCGGTGATCGAGTTCAATTGCCGATTCGGCGATCCGGAGACGCAGGCGGTGCTGGCACTGCTGGAATCGCCGCTCGGGCAGCTACTGTACGCCGCGAGTACCGGCACGCTAGCCGAATTCGGCGAATTGCGCTGGCGCACAGGTGCCGCCGTGACCGTGGTGCTGGCAGCCGAAAATTATCCCGGACGACCCCGCGTCGGCGACGTCGTGGTCGGGTCAGAGGCCGAAGGGATACTGCACGCGGGTACCGCGCGCCGCGACGACGGCGATATCGTCTCATCGGGGGGGCGGGTGCTCTCGGTGGTGGGTATCGGCGCCGACCTATCCGCCGCGCGCACCCAAGCATATGACATTCTGCGTTCGATTCGATTGCCGGGAAGCCACTTTCGTGGTGACATCGCTCTGTTGGCGGCGCAGGGGAAAACCAGCGTCTAGAAAGCCGCGGCTTGACCATCGCGGCGTGGATCGCTCGCCGCAAAGTACCCGCCGTCGAGGCGCCAGATCGCCTGGCAGCTGCCGAATTGGTTGTAGTCGTCCACGGCAACCAGGTCATGCCCACGCTGCTGGAGCTCGTCGAGCGTTGCTGGGGGAAAGCCTGTTTCGCAGCTGACCTGCATTCCCTGCACCCACCGGAATCGCGGGCCGTCACATGCCGCCTGCGGATTCTGTCCGTGATCGGCGATACGCACCATCATTTGCACGTGGCCCTGGGGCTGCATCGTTCCGCCCATCACGCCGAAGCTCATCACCGGTGCGTCGTCTTTGGTGACGAAGCCGGGGATGATGGTGTGGTAGGGACGCTTGTTTGGCCCCACTCGGTTCGGATGACCCTGGACCGCAGTGAAATTCGTGCCCCGGTTTTGCAGCGAGATCCCGGTGCCCGGCACCACCACGCCGGATCCGAAACCCATGTAGTTCGACTGGATCATCGACACCATCATCCCCGCGGCATCAGCAGCGGTGAGGTACACGGTTCCGCCGCCCGGGGTGCCCGCGGACACCGGCTGTGCCCGTTTCCGGTCGATCATCGCCGCGCGCTGCTTCAGGTACTCCTTGTCCAGCAGCCGTTCCGGGCGTAACGGCATGTGGTCGATGTCGGCGAGGTAAGCGTGCGCGTCGGCGAAAGCCAGCTTCAACGCTTCGATCTGCAAGTGCACGCTGTCAGCGGAATCGGCCGGCAGTCCGGCCATGTCGAAGTGCTCCAGAATACCCAGGGCGATCAGCGCCACGATCCCGTGGCCATTGGGCGGGATCTCGTGCACGGTGTATCCGCGGTAGTTGCCGTTGATGGTGCCGACCCAGTCGGCGCGGTGTGCGGCGAGGTCGCTGGCCCGCATGACGCCGTCGTTGGCGATTGCGTGCGCTTCCAGCTGGGCGGCCAGTTCCCCGCGGTAGAACGCCTCGCCCTTGGTAGCGGCGATTTTCTCGAGCGTGGCCGCATGGTCGGGAAGCCGGAACAGTTCCCCGGCTTTCGGTGCCCGCCCGGCGGGCAGAAATGCTTCGGCGAACCCGGACTGGCTCTCGAACAACGGCACTTGCGCGGCCCACTGTTCGGCGACCGTCGGCGAGACAAGAAAACCGTTTCGGCCGTAAGAGATCGCGGGCTCGAAAAGCCTCTCGAAGGGGAGCTTGCCGAACTTGGCGTGCAGTTCGACCCAGGCCGACACGGCGCCGGGAACGGTCACCGAGTTCCAGCCGGCTTCGGGAACGGCGTTGCCGCCGAAGTGCTCTGGAGTCCACGCGGCGGGCGAGCGGCCGGACGCGTTCAGCCCGTGCAATTGCCGGCCGTCCCACACGATGGCGAAGGCGTCCGAGCCGATGCCGTTGGAAACCGGCTCCACCAGTGTGAGGGTGATGGCCGTGGCGATGGCCGCGTCCGCCGCGCTGCCTCCTTCGGCGAGCATCCGTAGACCCGCCTGGGCGGCCAGTGGTTGGGACGTGCACACCGCGTTGGCCGCCAGGATGGGCTTTCGCGGCCAGGCGTACGGGAAGCTCCAACCAAAAGGGGTGGTCACGTTCGCGAGCATAATGCTACGGATTCTCAGCGTGATTTCTCGCCGCGGCATTACGCTCGCGCGGACGGCAATCACTAGGCCGTCAGCAGCGGCGCCATCCAGGTCAGCTCGGCCGGCAGCTGTGAACTCCAATACGCCGCGTTGTGCCCGCCGGGAGAGAAACCACCCGCGGGCGGGTTGGGCAGTTGAGCGATGAACTGCTTTGTCGCGGTGTAGAAAGGATCGCTGTCACCGCAATCGATCCGGATCGGGATCGACGCCAGCGCGGGCATCCCGAACACCGAGTTCGCCGCGAAGTCGCCGGGCCCGTCGAACGCGCCGGGCGCGGCCGCGCCGGGGGACAGCCACAGCGCCGGGCTCACCGCGCAGATCGCCGCCGTGCGGGCGGGTCCCAGCCGGCCGCCGAGCAGCAATGCGCCGTAGCCGCCCATCGACCAGCCCAGGAACGCCACCCGAGAGGTGTCCAGACCCTTGGTGTCGAGCATGGGGATGAGCTCGTCGAGCACCATGGCCCCGCTGTCCTCACCGGAAGCCCGCTTGTGCCAATAGCTGCCACCGCCATCGACCGCGACCACCGCAAATGGCGGCAGCCCCGCGTCGAGGGCCTGCGCCAGACCTTGCTCGACGCCGCCGGCCATCACGCTCGACGCGTCACTGCCCTTGCCGTGCAGCGCGATCACCGGTCGCAGCGCCGTGGTCTGGCCCGGCGGACGCGCGATGGCCCAATTGGTGTTGATGCCGCCGCGAGCCGCCGACACGAAGGAGCCGGTAACCATGGTCGGCGCGGGCTGAGCCGGCAGCGGCGGTTCGCGCGGTGCGGTCGGCGCCGGTGCCAACGGCGCCTGGGCGCCGGCCGTGGAAACCGCAGTGGCCGCCGGCATGGCCCGAGATGGTCGGAGTGAAAGTATGTCGAGCGCGTACGCGCCGGCGGCTCCGACAGCCGCGCTGGCACCGAGTCCCAGCACGGCGCGGCGGCTCAAGTCGGGCATGCGCGTCATCATGCCAGGCCGTTTGGCCAAAATGGCAATGCAGTACCACTCCGGCTGGCACGATGGCTACTCGTGACTGCAGCAGTTACTCCAAAAGGAGAACGTCGACGGTATGCGCTCGTGAGCGCCGCCGCCGAACTGCTTGCCGAAGGCGGATTCGAAGCGGTGCGACACCGGGCGGTCGCCCGACGCGCCGGACTCCCATTGGCGTCGACCACATATTACTTTTCTTCCCTTGACGATTTGATTGCACGCGCCGTCGAACACATCGGGATGATCGAGGTGGCGCAGCTGCGGGCGCGGGTCAGCGCCCTTTCGCGGCGGCGCCGGGGACCCGAGACCACCGCTGAGGTGCTGGTTGACCTACTCGTGGGAGACATCTCCGCGACGGGCCTCATCGATCAACTGATATCGCGATATGAGCGACATATCGCGTGCACGCGCCTGCCCACGTTACGGGAAACCATGCGCCGCAGCCTGCGGCAGCGCGCCGAGGCGGTGGCCGACGCCATCCGGCGATCCGGCCGGGCCGTGCAGATCGAGCTCGTATGCACGCTGATCTGTGCGGTCGATGGTTCGGTGGTCTCCGCCCTGGTCGAGGGCGGTGATCCCCGAACGGCGGCGCTGGGAACGGTGGTCGACCTGATCGACGTGCTCGCACCGATCGACCAGCTACCCGTGCGGATCTGACCTCCTACCGGCGCATCAGGTCGGCGGGCAGCGCGGGGGTCACGATATATCCGGTGGCGAAGTCGCCGTAGATCGTGATGTCGGCCGGGCGGCGCTGTGCGTACAACGCCACATAGGCGCAGACGACGGCATCGACCGGATCCTCGACGCGGCGCAGGTGGCTCTTGCGTTGCGCGGTAATCACCTGCCGGCGCAGATCAATCCAGCCATCGTGCTGTCTCACCTGTAGCGGCACAGCAGCGTGTGCGAGCTTCTCGATGCCGTCCATCAACGCAAGCAACTCGGATTTGAGCTGTTCGACGCCGCGGCCGGGTTTGGCCTTGTACTTGAGGGTT
Organism: uncultured Mycobacterium sp.; assembly: GCA_964397935.1. Classification (GTDB taxonomy): domain Bacteria; phylum Actinomycetota; class Actinomycetes; order Mycobacteriales; family Mycobacteriaceae; genus Mycobacterium. Next base: position 27,115 of record CAYNLB010000018.1, on the reverse strand, counting down.
CGCGCCAGCCGGAACAGCACCACGGTCGCCGGATGCGGATATACCTCGATGGCCCGCCGGGTAGCCGGCGACCGGGGATCCATGTCGAGGTCGAGCTCCCGCGCCAGCCGCGCCGCGCGGGGCACGTCGGCGAACTCAGGTTTTGTCGTGTTGGCCGGGTGCGCGCCGGCTTCAAACCGGCGGAAGTCGCGGTTGAGCGCTGCCTCGGCCGGTCTCTGGCCGGTCGGATTGGTCACCACCAGCGGTGCGTCGAAGGCAACCAGGCAAGGGCCCCGGACATAGGGCGACAGCGCGGCCAACACCGCGGCGTCGGTGTCGACAGCGCCGATGTGCACCAGCCGGCCGGCAGCGTCGGTCACCGCAACACCGGTTGGGTTGCGACCGGCCCATGCCAGGTCCACGCCGGCGAAGTACACCCGCACAGGGTATGGCGGCTCTGCGCGCCCCATCGCCGCCGCTGGTCTGCTCGCACCCGGCCACGGTGGCCGCCGGCGAGCGGGATGCCCGCTGCACCTGTCCTGGAGCGACATTGGGGCGATGGTGTCCTGCGGCCGCGCGCTTGTCGCTGTTAGGCGGGTAATGTGGTCCACCGGTACCGAGAATCATGTGGCCACTGCTGGCGATGTGACCGGGCTGTCCGGTGGTTTGTCGGATTGCGCGAGCAGTGCGCGGTGGGAGCCGGGAAGCCCACGACCGTAAGCTGTGTGCTTGTGAGCATTCCGAATGTGCTGGCCGGCCGCTATGCCAGCGCCGAGATGGTCGCGATCTGGTCGCCGGAAGCCAAAGTCATCGCCGAGCGACGGCTATGGCTGGCCGTGTTGCGGGCACAGGCGGAACTGGGAGTAGACGTACCCCCCGATGTAGTCGCCGACTACGAGCGGGTGATCGAGGACGTCGACCTGTCCTCGATCGCGGCCCGCGAACGGGTCCTGCGCCACGACGTCAAGGCCCGCATCGAAGAATTCAACGCGCTCGCCGGTCACGAGCAGGTGCACAAGGGAATGACCAGTCGCGACCTGACCGAAAATGTCGAGCAGCTGCAGATCCGGCGGTCGCTGGAGTTGGTTTTCTCCCACGGGGTGGCCGTGCTGGCGCGACTTGCCGAGCGGGCCGTCACCTACCGCGATGTGGTGATGGCCGGACGCAGCCACAATGTCGCCGCGCAGGCCACCACCTTGGGCAAGCGGTTCGCTTCCGCGGCGCAGGAAATGCTGGTCGCGTTGACCAGACTGCGGGAGTTGATCGACCGCTACCCGTTGCGCGGCATCAAGGGCCCCATGGGCACCGCGCAGGACATGCTCGATCTGCTCGGCGGTGATGCGGCCAAGCTGGCGGAACTCGAGCACAGCGTGGCCGAATTCTTAGGTTTCTCAACAGTTCTGGCCAGCGTTGGCCAGGTGTATCCGCGGTCGCTGGACCACGAGGTGACCGCGGCGCTGGTCCAGCTCGGCGCCGGACCATCATCGCTGGCCCACACCATCCGGCTGATGGCCGGGCATGAACTGGTCACCGAGGGATTTGCTCCGGGACAGGTTGGTTCGTCGGCGATGCCACACAAGATGAACACCCGCAGCTGTGAACGGGTCAATGGACTGCAGGTGGTACTTCGCGGTTATGCCTCGATGGCCGCCGAACTGTCGGGCGCGCAGTGGAACGAGGGGGACGTGTTCTGCTCAGTAGTGCGCCGAGTTGCATTACCGGACAGCTTTTTTGCTATCGACGGACAGATTGAGACGTTCTTGACCGTGCTCGACGAATTCGGCGCCTACCCCGCGGTGATTCAGCGTGAGCTGGATCGCTACCTGCCGTTTTTGGCTACCACCAAGGTGCTGATCGCAGCGGTACGCGCCGGTATGGGTCGTGAGGCCGCGCACCACGTGATCCGGGAACATGCCGTGGCGACCGCGCTGGCCATGCGCGAACGCGGCGTCGAGCCCGACCTGCTCGACCGGTTGGCCGCCGACCCGAAGCTGCCGTTGGACCGAGCGGCCCTGGACGCCGCGCTGGCCGACAAGAAGGCCTTCACGGGCGCCGCCGGCGACCAGGTGGACGAGGTGGTGGCGATGGTCGACGCGCTGGTGGGCCGCTACCCGGACGCGGCCAAATACACGCCGGGGGCGATCCTGTGACTCTCGCCGGCGCGCTCTCCGGGATCGATTTCACCGATCTGAACAATTTCGCCAACGGATTTCCGCACGACTTGTTCGCCATCCATCGGCGCGAGGCGCCGGTGTACTGGCACGAGGCGACCGACAACACCCCCGACGGCGAAGGCTTCTGGTCCGTCGCCGCGTACGCGGAAACTCTTGAGGTGCTGAGGAATCCGGCGACATACTCATCGGTCACCGGCGGCGGGCGGCCGTACGGCGGCACGCTGTTGCAGGACCTGGCCATCGCCGGCCAGGTACTCAACATGATGGACGACCCGCGGCACTCGCAGATCCGGCGACTCGTCAGCTCGGGGCTGACACCGCGGATGATCCGTTTGATCGAGGACGATCTGCGGGCACGAGCGCGCCGGCTGCTGGACGCGGTGGTGCCGGGCGAGCCATTCGATTTCCTGGTCGACGTCGCCGCTGAACTGCCCATGCAGATGATCTGCATCCTGCTGGGAGTGCCAGAATCCGAACGCCATTGGCTGTTCGAGGCCATCGAGCCACAGTTCGACTTCGGCGGCTCGCGCAAAGCGTCCCTTTCGCAGCTGTCCGTCGAAGAGGCCGGGTCGCGGATGTACGCCTACGGCCAGCAGTTGATCGCGTCCAAGCGCGCCGAGCCGACCGACGACATGTTGTCGGTCGTCGCGAACGCAAGTCTCGACGACTCGAGCGGGGATGCCGCGCCCTCCTTGTCGGATATCGAGCTCTACCTGTTCTTCAGTCTGCTCTTCAGCGCCGGTGCCGAGACGACGCGCAATGCGGTCGCCGGTGGTCTGCTGGCGCTGGCCGAGCACCCGGATCAACTGCAGGCGCTACGTGCGAATCTCGACATGCTGCCGACGGCGGTCGAGGAGATGGTGCGGTGGACATCGCCGTCGCCGTCGAAGCGGCGCACCGCCACCCGCGACGTCACGCTCGGCGGACAGCCGGTCGAGGCGGGGCAGAAGGTACAGATCTGGGAGGGCTCGGCGAACCGCGATGCCGGCATCTTCGACCGTGCCGACGAGTTCGACATCACCCGAAAGCCCAATCCCCACCTGGGGTTCGGGCAAGGCGTGCATTATTGCCTGGGCGCCAATCTGGCCCGGCTGGAACTGCGCGTACTGTTCGAGGAGCTGCTGTCGCGCTTCGCTGCTGTGCGCATTGCGCAGCCCGTCGAATGGGCGCGCAGCAATCGGCATACCGGCATCCGGCATCTGGTGGTGGAGCTGCGCGTCGAGTCGTGACACCGCGGTGCTGCTTGCTCAGCGGAGGATTAAGGACAGCAGCTTTTTTCCCAATGTACTTGGCAGGGAATTGGTTTCAGTGGACACAGTGACCGGCTTGCCGACCCGTCTGCGCAGCTCGCTCTCGAGCCGGCCGTGCAATGTCGAGTCCACCGCGGGGCATCCGTTGCACGCGCCCGCTATCCGAACGGTCACGTTGTTGCCGGTGACCGACACCAATTGGATTGATCCTCCATGCGATGCGGCCAGGGCACCGATCGGTCCGTCCAGCAGCTCGGAGGCGATTTGTGCCAACAGTGCGTTGTCGCAGGACACCGCATCGACACGCCAATCCCCCGGGGTCAGCAGCGCGTCGGCGAGTGCGTCGCGGACCTGATCACCGAGTTGGTGCCAACTCTTTCCGGCGCCGAGCGTGATCAGCACATCGCCGGTGCGCACCACCAGTTCCTCGATCATCCCGCTGTCCAGCAACCCGCCCAAGCGGCCGGGGGCCCGCCGCACGGTACCGACGGGCGGGAGATGTGCGGGTGCGACCACCCAGCGCAATTGCCGTGAGTCAGCGGTGGCCGTGGCGTGCATCGGAATCATGCGCCCAGGCCAATCGCAATCGACCGGGCTGCGAACGCCATCACCCACGCGAGGACGAACATGTAACCGAACGCGAGTGCGGGCCACCGCCACGAGTTGGTCTCGCGACGCATCACCGCGACCGTCGACATGCATTGCAACGCGAACATGAAATACAGCAACAGCGCGACGACCGTCGGCGCGGCGAACACCCGCCGTCCGTGGTCATCGGTCATGGTCATCAACGCTTCGCGCGGGTCGGCAGGATCGGTTGCCGCCGCCACCTGGCCCAGTGTGGAGACGAAAACCTCACGCGCCGAGAGGGATCCCACCAAGGCGATGTCGGTGCGCCAGTCGAAGCCGAGCGGCTCGAACACCGGCTCGATAGCCTTGCCAACGTCGGCAGCGTAGCTGCGGTCCATCACGTACGCGGTGGCGTCGGTCGGGGAGAGGTGGGCGGTCTCGGCGCCGCGCGGCGGCAGGTTGAGCAGCGTCCACAGCACCAGAGACGTGGCCAGGATGATCGTTCCCGCCTTGCGCAGGAACATCTTTGCCGCGCCCCACATCGCCACCAGCACGGCTTTGGGGTACGGGAACCGGTAAGGGGGAAGCTCCATCGTGAACGGCAGCAGGTCACTGCGCAGGATGGTCGACTTGAACAGCCACGCGGAAATCAGCGCCGCAGTGCCGCCGCCGAGGTATAGCAAGAACATGGTGATGCCCTGAGCGCTGAAGCCCCACCACCGCGTCTGGGGAGCGACCAGCAGACCGATCAGCAACGTGTACACCGGCAGCCGAGCCGAACAAGTCATCAGCGGCGCGCTGAGAACGGTAGCGATCCGGTCACGTGACGAGGGCAGCGTCCGGGTGGCCATGATGCCCGGAACCGCGCAGGCGAATGACGACAGCATGGCCACAAAGGCGCGCCCTTCCAGCCCGGTCCTGGCCATCACCCGGTCCATCAGGAAGGCAGCGCGGGCCATGTAGCCCACGTTCTCCAGCAGCGCAATCAGTAAGAACAGCAACATGATCTGCGGAACGAACTGCAGGACGGTGCCGACGCCACCGATGATCCCGTCGCCGATGAGGCCACCCAGGATCGAGTTACCGCTGTGGCCGGTCACTCGGCCACCGATCCAGGTGAGTCCCTGGCCGACCAAGTCCTGCAGTGGCGCGGCCACGGTGAACACGATTTGGAAGAAGGCGAACATCACCGCGAAGAAGACGCCGACGCCCCACACCGGGTGCAGCACCACCTGGTCGATCCGGTTGGTGCGCTGATCCGGTCGCGGCGCTGCATAATCGGCGGCATCGAGTACCGATTTGCCCCACGCGTCGGCAGCTTCGGGGTCAGACGGAGGCAGAATCGGCGGCCGTTGCCACCGATCGAACGTTCCCAGCTGTGCGCGCAGGTCGTCGATTCCCGAACCGCGGTGCGCGACGACCGCGGTTACCGGAATGCCCAACGCCGCCGACAGCGCGTCGACATCGACCCGGCCGCCGCGGACGGTCAATTCGTCGCCCATGGTGAGCGCCAACAGACACGGCAGGCCGAGCCGGATCACCTGCGCAACCAGCAGTATGGAGCGGCGCAGCGTGGTGGCGTCGGCCACGAGGACGATCGCACCGGGAGGCTCGATGTGATCGAACGCGCCGGCCAGCAGATCGGTTACCACCTGCTCGTCCGGGCTGATCGCATCAAGGCTGTAGGTGCCGGGCAGGTCCTCGACGGCAATCGTGACGCCGTCGACCTTGACGGTGCCGACGCTGCGCCCGACCGTGACCCCCGGATAGTTGCCGGTCTTTGCGCGTAACCCGGTCAGATGATTGAACACGCTGGTCTTGCCGGCGTTCGGACTACCGACCAGCGCTATCCGCCGGGTACTCGCGACGGCGACCGGACCGCCGCCGCTGTCATGGCAGGACGTCATCGGTCCGTATCGAAGACGACTTCGATCAGTCGCGCCTCGCGGCGTCGCAGGCAGAGTTCGGTGTCTTGGACGCGGTAGATCGTCGGATCACCCAGCGGTGCGCGACGGATCACGTCGACGTGCGTCGCCGGCCGAAAGCCCAGTTGCCACAGCCGGCCCGCCACGGGAGGTGCTGCATCGGGGACCGTGCCCACAATGGTCGCCTGCTGGCCGGGTGCCAGCTGGGCCAGCTTGATCGTCGCACCGGACTGTTTCGGTGCGGCCGGCCTTTGCCTCAGCATGACGTGCCCTAACGTTGGATTTGTACCCTTAGTAAGGTACACCTAACTTGCGCACCGTGTCATCGCGCCAGGTTAGCCGACCAGGCGATCGGGCCGGGTTGCGATGCCGGCCGACCACAGTTCCAGCGAGGCCAGCGCCCGGATGGTGACGGGATCCTCGCGGCGCCACCCACCGACCGGATCCGCGCTGACAGCGACCAGTTTGCGTGGCGGACGGTTCGTCAATGCCCGCAGTGCCAGCAGTTGCTCGCCGGCCGGAGTGGCGGCCAGGGCGGTGACAGTCCATTTGCGCCGGAAGAATCGCAGCCGCAGGAAGAGCCACGGCACGACCGCGATGAGGATCGGCAGCGCCACGACCGCCATCGCGAGCAGCACAGCCAGCCAGCTTGCGGTGGTCTCCAGGTTGTGGCCGGCGCCCGCGATATCGAGGGCCGCCTCGCTGGCGGAGGTCAGCGGCTTGCTGACCGCGTCGCCCACCAGCGGAATGCGCTGGGCGCCGTGGCCGGCCGACGCCAGGTTCCCGGCGATACCGTGCGCGCCGCTCTGCACCTGCCGGCCGGCTTCGGCGATGGTCGAGATGGCGTCGTAAACCGCCAGGCCGACGAGGAGCCAGAGCGTCGTCCACACGACGACGGCGAAATCGCTGAACAGCTGGGCCGTCAGTCGGCCGGGCCTGGTGGAGTAGGGCAAGAACCGCGATGTCATAGCTCCGATCCCAGCACAGCTCCCGACACACGACCCGTCTCGAGGTGCCCGATAGGCTGGCCCGATGCGCGCCGCACTGTCCGACTACCAGCATCTGGCCAGCGGCAAGGTCCGTGAACTTTATCGCGTCGACGACGAGCATCTCCTGCTGGTCGCGTCCGACCGTATCTCGGCGTATGACTATGTCCTGGCCAGCACGATCCCGGACAAGGGCCGCATCCTGACTGCGATGAGCGTTTTCTTCTTCGGCGTCGTCGACACCCCGAATCATCTGGCCGGTCCGCCGAATGACCCGCGCATCCCCGACGAGGTCCTCGGCCGGGCGCTGGTGGTGCGCCAGCTGGAGATGCTTCCGGTGGAATGTGTGGCGCGCGGTTACCTGACCGGCTCCGGATTGCTGGACTATCAGGCGACGGGGAAGGTGTGCGGTATCGCGTTGCCTCCCGGACTTGTCGAGGCGAGCAGATTCTCTGAACCGTTGTTCACCCCCGCCACCAAAGCCGCACTGGGCGACCACGATGAGAACATCTCGTTCTCCCGGGTGATCGAGTTGGTGGGTGAGGTGCGCGCCAACCAGCTGCGCGACCGTACGTTGCAGATTTATGTTCGGGCCGCCGATCACGCCTTGAGGAAGGGAATCATCATCGCCGACACCAAGTTCGAATTCGGGACGGACAGCGACGGCAACCTGCTGCTGGCCGACGAAATCTTCACTCCTGACTCTTCGCGATACTGGCCCGCAGAGGATTATCGGGAAGGCGTGGTCCAGAACAGCTTCGACAAGCAGTTCGTCCGCAACTGGCTCACCAGTCCCGAATCCGGCTGGGACCGCTACGGCTCACAGGCTCCCCCACCGCTCCCGGACCACATCGTCGCAGCCACCCACGACCGTTATGTCGAGGCCTATGAACGCATTTCCGGCCTGGATTTCGCTGACTGGATCGGCCCGCACGCATGACTGAAACTTCCCAGGGCAGCCCTGTGCCACCCGTCGCCAAGCGGCTGGAGTCCCGGCGTGAGCACCACGGGGATGTCTTCATCGACCCGTACGAATGGCTGCGCGATAAGACCAACCCCGAAGTCATCGCCTACCTCGAGGCGGAGAACGACTACGTCGATCGCATGACTGCCTACCTGGAACCGTTGCGACAGCAAATTTTCGACGAGATCAAGGCGCGTACGAAGGAAACCGATCTCTCGGTACCGACCCGGCAGGGCGATTGGTGGTACTACGCACGTACCTATGAAGGAAAGCAATATCGCGTCCAATGCCGTTGCCCGGTAGACAGTCCCGACGACTGGGATCCACCCGCCCTGGAAGAGAACACCAAAATACCGGGTGAACAAGTCCTGCTCGATTCGAACGCCGAAGCCGACGGCCACGAATTCTTCGCACTCGGCGCCGCCGGGGTGACGCTGGACGGCAACCTGCTGGCGTATTCGGTGGACACCGTCGGTGATGAACGTTATACCCTGCGATTCAAGGATTTACGCACGGGTGAGATCTACCCTGACGAGATCGCCGACATCGGGGCCGGAGCGACCTGGGCGGCCGACAACCGCACCGTGTACTACCTGACCCTGGACGCGGCCCACCGTCCCGACAAGGTGTGGCGGTATCGCGTGGGTTCCGGTGAGCCGTCGGAACTGGTGTACCACGAAGCCGACGAGCGGTTTTGGCTTGGCGTGGGGCTCACCCGAAGTGAGGCCTACGTGATGATTGCCGCGGGATCCTCCATCACCTCCGAGTTCCGGTACGCCGACGCCGCGGATCCGCACGCTCAGTTCACCGTCGTGCTGCCGCGAAGCGAAGGCGTTGAGTACTCGGTGGAGCATGCGGTAATGGGCGGGCAGGATTGGTTCTTGATCCTGCATAACGACGGTGCGGTGAACTTCACACTCACCCAAGCCCCGATCGGCGATCCGACGCAGCAGCAGACCCTGATCCCGCACCGCGACGATGTACGGCTCGACGGGGTCGATGCCTTCGCCGGCCACCTCGTCATCAGCTACCGCCGTGAGGCGTTGCCCCGGCTCCAGGTGTGGCGCATCGATCCCGGTGGCGGCTTCGCCGAGCCCGAGGAGATCTCATTCGAGTCCGAGTTGATGTCGACCGGTCTGAATGGCAATCCGAACTGGGCTGGGCCCAAGCTGCGGATCAGAGCAGGATCCCTGGTCATGCCGGCCCGGATCTACGATGTCGACTTCGCTACCGGCGAACGCACCTTGCTGCGCGAGCAACCCGTACTCGGTGACTACCGTCCCGATGACTACGTCGAGCGGCGCGATTGGGCGCTTGCCGACGACGGAACTCGCATCCCGGTATCCATCGTGCACCGCACCGGCATCGAGTTCCCGGCGCCAGCACTGCTTTACGGTTACGGCGCCTATGAGCTGTGCACCGACCCGAGTTTTTCCATCGCGCGGTTGTCGTTGCTGGATCGCGGCATGGTGTTCGCCATCGCCCATGTCCGTGGCGGTGGCGAGATGGGCCGGCTCTGGTACGAGCGCGGCAAGCTTTTGGATAAGAAGAACACTTTTGCCGACTTCGTCGCGGTAGCAAGACATTTAGTGGATACCGGAGTCACCCGATCGCAACAGCTGGTGGCACTCGGTGGCAGTGCGGGTGGCCTGCTGATGGGTGCGGTGGCCAACCTGGCGCCCGATCTATTTGCCGGGATCCTCGCGCAGGTGCCGTTCGTCGACCCACTGACCACCATCCTCGACCCGTCCTTGCCGCTGACCGTCACCGAATGGGACGAATGGGGAAACCCGTTGGCTGACAAAGATGTCTACTCGTACATGAAGTCATACTCACCGTATGAGAATGTCGAGGCCAAACGGTACCCAGCCATTCTGGCGATGACGTCCCTCAACGATACGAGGGTCTATTACGTCGAGCCGGCCAAATGGGTTGCGGCACTGCGGCACGCGAACAACAACGGCCACTCTGTTCTGTTGAAGACCCAGATGAACGCGGGCCATGGAGGCGTCAGCGGACGCTATAAAGCTTGGCAGGAAACCGCATTTCAATACGCCTGGCTACTAGCCACCGCCGATCGCGACCGCTATGGCGGCGGCCAGAAAGACGCCCTCGATGGCAGTCCGCACGGGTAGGTTCGTCGTCATCGATCGAGGCGGGTTGGGCATCCGCGCGGCATACACGTTGGCCGGAAACATGGCCAACATGAGAACCAGCAGGCACACGGCCGCCGCCACGCGGGTCGCGGGCAGCAGCAAGCCCACGGCACCAACCAGTTCCAGTACGCCGGTGGCGGTGACCAGGAAACCGGGCACCGGCAATCGAGGTGGCACGATCGCGACGAGGTCGGCGCGCATCGGCGGGGCGAAGTGGGCGACCCCGGTCAGTGCGAACATCGCGGCCAGCCCCACCGCGAGCGCTGCGGTCCAACTGTTGAGGTAGCCGACCCCGGCCCAGCCGGCGACCCGAGCGATGATGCTGCCCACTAGCAGGGTGATCAGCGGAGCCATCTCGAAATCCCCAATCTAGACAGTGACAAGTTCCCCTGGAGCGTACGGCGGCTATCTAGTCACTGTCAAGATAGCCGGTATGCTGACGATGTGAGCCGCCCGAATTACCACCACGGCGACCTGCGCGCGGTGATCCTCAACGAAGCCGCGCACCTGGTGGCCGAACGCGGCGCGGAAGCGGTCTCGCTGCGCGAGTTGGCCCGGGGCGCGGGTGTCTCGCATGCCGCGCCGGCGCACCACTTCACCGATCGTCGCGGCCTGTTCACCGCGCTGGCCACCCAGGGATTTGCGCTGCTGGCAGAGGCGCTGATGGATGCCCGCGGAAACTTCGCTGACGCGGCCCTGGCCTATGTGCGATTCGCCATCGACCACCCAGGCCACTACGGGGTGATGTTCAACAAGTCGTTGCTCGACCTCACAGACACCGAACTGGCCGCCGCCGAGGCTGCCGCCGGAGCCGAGCTTTCTCGCGGAGTCGCGACGCTGCGAGATCCCAAGGCGCACGCCGACCCCGCCAATGCTGAGCTGGCGGCGTGGTCACTCGTACATGGATTCGCCACTTTGTGGCTCAATGACGCGGTCAATCCTCGGGTGAAGGAACGTGATCCGATGGACACCGTGCTGCGGATCGCGACGATGCTGTTCGAGGTGTGAGCGCGCTGTTCCGGTGTCGCCGGATTCCTCGGCCAGAAACGACGCCGGGACGATCCTCGTCGCCACCATCGCGACAGCCGGCACGAACTTGACGGTTGGCGGATCGATGCTCGCCGACGTGGCTCCGGCCTTATGTGCGAACCGGACTTCGAAGTGCGGGCACGCTATTCGCCGGCCGTTTGGATTGCCGGCCTTTTCGGTAGAAACGACGCCGGGACGACGGTGGAGGCCACCAACACGACCGCGATCACAAAGACCGCCGTGTACGCGTGTGAAAGGTCATGCAGCAAAGTGCCCGAAAAGCCGGCGACAAGTGACTGCCGGGGTATGGCGCCGGGGTCCACCGGTATCCCGCTAACGGCGGCCTGCTGCTGTAGCGACGCGAGTTTGTTGGCGGCGAGGATGTTTTCGCTTCGATTGAATTGATTGGTCAGGATCATCGACATCAGCGCGGTTCCCATCGAGCCGCCCACCTGATGGCTGACGCTCATCAGCGTCGTGCCGCGGGCGATCTGGTGCGGGGCCAGCGCCTGCACCGCCGCGACGGAAAGCGGCATCATCGTGCAGCCCATGCCCAGCCCCATGATCGCCAGCGCGATCAGCAGCGTGGGCAGGTAATGAGCCTCCCTGGCCACGCCAAAGGCGAAGGCGCCCAGGCCGGCGGTGATCAGGGCGATGCCGATCAGCACGATCTTGCCGGGCCCTTGTCGGTCCACCAACGGCCCGGTCAGCCGCATGGTGATCATGGCGCCCAGCCCCTGGGGGATCATGTGCAGACCGGCTTGCATCGGCGTCTGGTGCAGTACCTGCTGGAAGTAGCTGGGAAGCAGCAGGGCGGCACCGAAAAAGGCCGCGGCGAATACCAGCATCGTCACATTGGCGTGGGTGAGCACGCGGTTGCCGAACAGTCGCAGATCGATCAGCGGGTGATCGGCCAGGTGCCAGGCGTGCGCGACGAACGCAGCGATCAACGCCAGGCCGATGGCGGCCGGTATCAACACGTGGCGATCGGTCACGGTGCCGCGGCCCGGAATGGACGACACCGCGAACAGGAACGTCGCCAACCCGGGGGAGAGCAGCAGCACACCGATGAGGTCGAAGGTTTCCGACCGCGCCGGACGATCGCTGCGGAACACGAGTGCCGCGAGGACGACGGTGACAAGCCCGATCGGCAGGTTGATCAGGAAGATCCATCTCCAGCTGGAGGCGCCGATGAGCCAGCCACCCAGGATCGGTCCACCGATCGGGGCGAGCAACATCGGGATGCTCAGGATCGACATCAGGCGGCCGAGCCGCCGTGGACCCGCTTCCCGCGTCAAGATCATGAATCCCAGAGGCAACAGCATGCCGCCACCGATACCCTGTACGACCCGGAAGACGATGAGTAGCAGAATGTTTGGCGCCATTGCGCACAGCAGTGAGCCGAGCGTGAATGCGAGCACCGAACCCATGAAAAGCCGTTTGGTGCCGAACCGGTCGGCCGCCCACCCGGTTATCGGGATGACGGTCGCCAAGGCAAGCGTGTAGCCGGTCATCGTCCACGCGACCACGGCCTGGGAGGAGCCGAACTGGTCGATGAAGGTGCGTTGCGCGACGCTGACAACGGTGACGTCCACGATCGCCATCACCGTGGCCAGGATGCACACGCCGGAGATTCGCAACAGCCCGGCATCCAGCTTGTCGGGATAGTCCCGTTCGCCGCCGTCCGGCTCCCGGGCGGGCGCATGCTGCAGCGGGGCGTCGGCCGCTGCGTAAGGGGCCTGATCCATGGCGTTGCTTAGCATATCGAATCGATCGCGTCCGGCGGCGCTGGTGGGCATTCGCTGAGCAGCACCGATCCGGCCATCAAGAAAAGCTTTGTCGGTATCCGGCGGGCCCGATATATGCCTGCTGTCTGCGTGTACTTCACTATTCCGACACCTGGGATCGGCACACTGCGGGTGTGCCTGGAAGATTGATCGTTTCGGTTTCAGGGATAGGTGAACGCACCTTGGCCGACGTCGAGGCATTCTGCGCACAAATGGATGCCCGCAAGGTGCCGGTGTCATTGCTGGTGGCCCCCAGGCTCAGCGGCGACTACCGGCTCGACCGTGACCCGCGCACCGTCGAGTGGCTGACTGCCCGGCGGGCCGGCGGCGACGCCATCGTGCTGCACGGCTACGACGACGCGGCCACCAAGAAGCGTCGCGGTGAATTCGCCATTCTGCGGGCGCACGAGGCCAACCTGCGACTGATGGCCGCTGACCGGGTCCTCGAGCACCTCGGGCTACGCACCAGGCTGTTCGCGGCACCCGGCTGGGTGGTGTCGCCCGGTGTTGTCAAGACATTGCCGGACAACGGATTTCGACTTCTTGCCGATCTGCATGGGATCACCGACTTGGTCCGGCACAACACCGTGCGCGCCCGGGTGCTCGGCATCGGAGAAGGTTTTCTCACCGAGCCGTGGTGGTGCCGGATGGTGGTGCTGTCGGCCGAGCGGATAGCCCGCCGCGACGGTGTAGTGCGGGTTGCGGTCGCGGCGCGTCACCTGCGCAAACCCGGGCCGCTGCAGGCGATGCTCGATGCCGTCGATCTGGCTTTGATGCACGACTGCGTGCCCACGGTGTATCGCTGGCGGCATGACAAGGCGATTGTCGATGCCGCCTGACCAAGCGTCTGACTAACGTGCCGGCCGGGGGCGCTACCCTGGTCCGACATGAGTGATTCTTTGGCCGCCGGGTTCGGCGCTGACGCCATTGTCGTCGGAGCCGGACTGGCGGGTCTGGTGGCATCCTGCGAATTGGTGGACCGCGGATTGCGGGTGCTGATTCTCGACCAGGAGAACAGCGCCAATCTGGGCGGGCAGGCCTTCTGGTCGTTTGGTGGCCTGTTCTTCGTCGACAGTCCCGAGCAGCGCCGCCTCGGCATTCGTGACAGCCATGAACTGGCCCTGCAGGACTGGCTCGGTACCGCGGCATTCGACCGGCCCGAGGACTACTGGCCACGCCAATGGGCGCACGCCTACGTCGATTTCGCTGCCGGAGAGAAACGCAGTTGGTTGCATGATCGAGGGCTCAGGATCTTTCCGTTGGTGGGCTGGGCCGAGCGCGGCGGATACGGCGCCCAGGGGCACGGCAACTCGGTGCCCCGCTTCCACATCACGTGGGGTACCGGGCCCGCATTGGTCGAGATTTTCGCGCGCAAGTTGCGGGATCGCTCAACGGTGCGTTTCGCGCACCGTCACCAGGTCGACGAGTTGATCGTCGAGGGCGACGCGGTGACCGGCGTGCGGGGCACCGTGCTGGAGCCCTCAACGTCGCCGCGGGGTGTGGCGTCGTCGCGAAAGGCTGTGGCGCAATTCGAATTCCGTGCTCCCGCGGTGATCGTGGCCAGCGGGGGTATCGGCGGTAACCATGAGTTGGTGCGTCAGAATTGGCCCAAACGGATGGGCCGCGTGCCCGGGCAACTGCTGAGCGGGGTACCGGCCCATGTCGACGGCAGGATGATCGGCATTTCGCAAAAGGCCGGTGCGCGGGTGATCAACCCCGACCGGATGTGGCATTACACCGAAGGCATCACCAACTACGAATCGATCTGGCCGTTGCACGGGATCCGCATCATCCCGGGCCCGTCGTCGTTGTGGCTGGACGCGACCGGTAAGCGGTTGCCGGTCCCGCTCTACCCCGGTTTCGACACTCTCGGCACCTGCGAGTACATCACAAAATCCGGGTACGACTACACCTGGTTTGTGTTGAACACCAGGATCATCGAGAAGGAGTTCGCGCTCTCCGGTCAGGAGCAGAACCCCGACCTGACCGGGCGGAGCGTACGCGAGCTACTGCGTTCCCGGGCGCGCTCCGGGCCGCCGGGACCCGTGCAGGCGTTCATCGACCGCGGCGTGGACTTCGTCAGCGGGAACTCGTTGCGCGAGTTGGTGACCGCGATGAACAAGCTACCCGATGTGGAGCCGCTGGACTATGCCACGGTGGAGGCCGAGGTCACCGCGCGCGACCGGGAGGTGGCCAACAAGTTCAGCAAAGATGGTCAGATCACCGCGATTCGCGCTGCCCGCGGCTACCTGGGTGACCGGCTGGGCAGGGTGGTGGCGCCGCACCGGCTGACCGATCCGAAGGCCGGGCCGATGATTGCGGTCAAACTGCATATCTTGACCCGCAAGACATTGGGAGGCATCGAGACCGACCTGGCCGCCAGGGTGCTCAAGGCCGACGGCATGCCGCTCACCGGGCTGTACGCTGCCGGCGAGGTGGCCGGTTTCGGCGGGGGCGGCGTGCATGGCTACCGTGCCCTGGAAGGCACCTTCCTGGGCGGCTGCATTTTCTCCGGGCGCGCCGCCGGCCGCGGCGCGGCCGACGACATCACCTAGCGGATCGGGGCGCTCGCGCTCAGAAGGTGACGGCGGATTCTTCGGGCAGCACCTGGAAGTCGGTGCTGGTCATCTCGGTGAGGCGGCCGTAGTAGATGCCGCGCGCCTCCGGAGCGATGATTCCTTGGTGGATGGGAACCGCGCGTGCCGGTGCCACCGCACGCAGGTAATCGACGGCT
This sequence comes from uncultured Mycobacterium sp., assembly GCA_964397935.1. Lineage (GTDB taxonomy): Bacteria > Actinomycetota > Actinomycetes > Mycobacteriales > Mycobacteriaceae > Mycobacterium. The sequence goes on along the minus strand of CAYNLB010000018.1, from coordinate 11,561 downwards.
TCTGCGATTTTCATCCATGGCGCCGATGCGGGTGCGGCTAACACGTCCACGGGCTCGTCGGGCACAAACAGTGCGTCGCCGGGATGCATCAACCTGGCGGGGTGGTCTCCGTCGCCCACGAGGTACGAAATGTTCTGTATCACCGGGAGATCGGGATGGATGACGGCATGCTCGCCGCCGATGGCGCGAACGGTCAGCTCTCCGATGTGCAGCTCGTCGCCGACGCGCACCTCCCGGCAAGGCGCGCCCAGCTGGGCGGTGGTTTGCGGGTCGGCATACAGCGCGGCATCCGGGTTGTCCTCGAGCAGCGACGGCAGCCGCGCGGCATCGACGTGGTCGTTGTGCTGGTGGGTGATCACGATCGCCGTCAGGCCGGTGATTCCCTCGAAGCCGTGCGAGAACACGCCGGGGTCAAAGAGCACGCGGGTGTTTCCGAACTCGGCAAGTAGGCAGGAATGGCCGAAATGCGTCAGTTGCATGTCTACGATTGTGCCCTGATGGGGAGGGTGCCGATGCGCTTGATTGCCGCCGCGATGCTGTTTGCCGGCGGTCTCGCTTTTGCTCTGGTCGTAGTAACACCTGGGCACGCGGAGCCCGAGACTTGCCCGGGCGTATGCGACCGGATCCCCAATACGGCGTGGATCGATCGGCATGCCGTGCCACTGGACCCGGTGTACCACTGGCCCGCTCTCGCCGGTCTTGCGGTGCATGTGACGGGGTCCGCCGCGGGACCACGTTTCCGGTTCGAGGAGTTGTGTGCCACCCCGGTGGCACCGCAGGACCCGCGCGACTCGGCGGTCGCGGCCCGCGCGACGGTGGTCCACCCCGCGGGTCAGTGGCAGCTGCAGGCTCAGATCCTGCACTGGCGAGGTGATACCGCCCGCGGTGGTCCGATCGCTGCGTCAGTGTTCAGCAACGCCGTCGCCGCGCTGCGCGGCTGCCAGCAGCGGGCACTGTTGCAGTCGCCGTCGATCACCACTGACGAACCGAACCGGATGGCCGCGGTAATCAGCGGGCCGGTCATCATGCACACCTACCTGGTCGCTCACGTGGCGAGCAGCACGGTCAGCGAGCTCACCCTGTGGTCGTCAGGCCCTGTGGCGGCGCCGTGGCCGGCGATTGCGGACGACTCGGTGCTGAACTCCATGACCGCGCCGCTATGTGAGGCCTACATCGCATCGTGCCCATGAGCCGCGCACGGCGCTTTCGCCGGTAGAGTTGGCGCCGAAACGGACCTGAGGAGGAGCGCCGGTGGCCCGGGTGGTCGTTAATGTGATGCCCAAAGCGGAGATTCTGGACCCGCAAGGGCAGGCGATCGTCGGCGCGCTGGGCCGGCTCGGGCATCCAGGAATCTCAGATGTTCGGCAAGGCAAAAGGTTCGAGCTGGAGGTCGACGATTCAGTTGATGATTCCACGCTCGCCGAGATCGCGGAGACGCTGTTGGCGAACACCGTGATCGAAGACTGGACGATCAGCCGGGAGACTCAGTGACGCCACGAATCGGCATTATCACCTTCCCCGGCACACTGGACGACGTGGACGCGGCGCGGGCCGCGCGGCGTGTCGGAGCCGAGCCGGTCAACCTGTGGCATGCCGACGCCGACCTCAAGGGCGTCGACGCGGTGGTGGTGCCCGGCGGCTTTTCCTACGGTGATTACCTGCGGGCCGGTGCAATCGCCCGATTCGCCCCGGTAATGACCGAAGTGGTGGACGCTGCCCGGCGCGGCATGCCAGTGCTGGGGATCTGCAACGGTTTTCAGGTGCTCTGCGAGGCCGGGCTGCTGCCCGGGGCCCTGACCCGCAACGTCGGTCTGCACTTCGTCTGCCGCGATGTATGGCTGCGCGTCACCTCTACGGCGACGGCGTGGACGTCGCGTTTCCAGTCCGACGCAGACCTGCTGGTGCCGCTGAAGTCCGGCGAAGGCCGCTACGTGGCCCCCGACGGGGTGCTCGATGAGCTGGAGGGCGAGCGCCGGGTGGTGTTCCGCTACCACGACAACGTGAACGGCTCGCTGCATGACATCGCCGGCGTCAGCTCCGCCAACGGTCGTGTCGTCGGGTTGATGCCGCATCCCGAGCACGCTATCGAGGCGCTGACCGGGCCCTCCGACGACGGGCTGGGCCTGTTCTATTCGGTTTTAGATGCCGTTCTCGCGGTTTAACAGGAAGTCCCTGCGGCATAGCGTAATTCGGCAAATGCCGTGCACATCGCGTCCGTCGCTTCATGCGGGTCGCTGAACGTCCGGTCGTCGGTCAGCACCGCGACACCGAGTTGGTCGACATAGCTCCACACCGTGATATTGACCGGGGCGCCCGGCGACAGGACGCCGGTCGAGTAGATCTCGCTGACCGCGGCGCCGCCGAAGTGGCCGCGCTCGCGCGGCCCCACGACACTGGACACCGCGACGTTCATCAGTTTGTTCGGAGAGTCGCGCTGCCCCAGCCACCGGAACGCGGCCGGGGCGATCGCGGTCGGTAGGTAGCCCATCATCCGCCCATACAGCTGCGGGCCGAGGATTTCGTGGTCTTCTTTGGCGATGCGGGTCGCCAGCGCTACCAGCTTCGCTCGCTCGGCCGGATCGGCCACGTGCACCGGCAACGAAATCATCAGTCCGCTGATCTCGTTGCCGGTGATCCGGTCCGACTTGTCCGTGGCGGTCGGCACCGACGCGATGATCGGCCGATCCGCCGCGCCGTCGTAAGCCAACAACAGCGCTCGCAGCCCGCCGGCCGCTATCGCCAGAATCAGATCGTTGACGGTGATGCCCAACGCCTTGGCCGTCGCTTTGACATCGGCCAGCGGCAGCGTCGCGCTGGCGAAGCGCCGCTGGGCCGACACGACGTGGTTGAGAAAAGTCGGCGGTGCGTCGAACGCATCGGCCAGATCCGGTTGCTCCCCGCGCTCCCTGGACCGGCGGCGCACGCGTGTGAGCCCCACGGCTGCGTCTCGTATCAGCCTTGGTAGTCCGGCGATTTGCCGAACATGGTCGCGCGCGGCGGCACGCAGCAGATCTGCCGTCGATGCCGAAACTCCGGCTTCGTCGTTGTCGCGCTCATCGGTGGCGTCTCCCGTCGGCCCCCGGATGTCCATGGCGTGCGCCAGCAGATTGACGGAGGCGACGCCGTCGGCCAGCGCGTGGTGGATCTTGCCGATCAGCGCGAACCGTCCTCCGGCCAACCCCTCGGCGAAATGAAACTCCCACAACGGGCGGCTGCGGTCCAGCGGCGTGGATGCCACCGCGCCGATGACATCGTCTAGCTCATGACGGCCACCCGGTGCGGGTACCTGGACCCGTCGCAGGTGGTAGTCCAGGTCGACCGCACAGTTTTCCTGCCACATCGGGTGATGCAGTCGCCACGGGATGTCGACGAGCCTGTAGCGCAGCGGTTCCAGCAGATGCAGCCGACGGCGCACATGGTGACGAAATGCGTCGAAATCGAACTCGCCCGCCATGTCCGAGGGATCGATCACCGCCACTTTCAGCGTGTGGGTGTGCAAGTTGGGTGTTTCGCTGTAGAGCAGCATCGCGTCCATGCCGTTGAGCCTTTTCACACGCCACCTCGCCGTGTCTGCCTGTGCCGTAACTGTCTTCGCACGATGCGACCCCCTGGACTTTGCTGCCGCCGGTCACCCCAAGACAGGAAACCGGCGCTCGTCGGCCAGCCGCTCGAGCGCTGCCTCCATCACCGCGCGGACATGCGCGTCGACCTCGCCGATGTCCGGGTCGTTGCCGAAGCGTGAAGTCACGTCGATCGGTTCGAGCACTTCGGTGACGATCTTGGCCGGCAGTGGCAGGTTCGGCGGGAAGATCACGCTCAGACCGAACGGGAACCCGAAGCTCACCGGCAGAATGTCCATTCGAGCTTTGGTGAGCCCCAACTTGCGGGCCAGCCAGTTGCCGCGGGTCAAAAACAGCTGGGTCTCCTGGGCGCCGATCGATACGGTGGGCACAATAGGCACCCCGGCCTCGATGGCGGTCCTCACGTAGCCGGTGCGGCCGTTGAAGTCGATGGTGTTCGCACTCAGGGTGGGGCGGTAGGAGTCGTAGTCGCCGCCGGGGAACACCAGTACCACCGCACCCGAATGCAGTGCCGTGTAAGCGTTTACGCGACTGGCCTCGATTACCCCCAGACGGCGCAGCCAGCCCTCCATTGGACCCATGAACAGGCCGTAATGGCCGAGGGTATAGACAGGGCGGTCATAGCCGAACGTGTCGTAGAAAGCCGGGGCGAAGACGAACACGTCCGGTGTCAGCATGCCGCCGGAGTGGTTGGACACGACCAGCGCTCCACCGGCCGGCGGCATGTTCTCCAGGTTTCGCACTTCGGCGCGATACCACCGCTTGACCAGCGGCCCGACGGTGTTCGTGACCTGTCGGGTGAACGCCGGATCCCATTTGCTGGTTTCGTGGTTCGCCGCCGCGCCCGTGATGCCCATGCTTCGCCACCCTCAGCTCTGCCGCTGTGTTCGCGTTACCTATTGCCGGAGCGGCGTCAATCTCAAACCATGATCAGAGTGACATATATTACTCTCTATTTAGGAGAATGCCATACTCGTTTGCTGGGTAGTTGATCACCGGGTGGCGTCAGCCGGCGTCGCGCAGTAACGGTTGTGCGATCGACGGCAGTTCGACGACCGGGCTCAGCTCGCCGAAAAAGACGGTCGCGTCCGCGATGGCGTGGTCGACGAAGGAGGCGAACTCGTCAAACGAGACGCTGTCTCGGATCCATCGTGACCTGCGCGCGAGGACACCGATGCGCTGTGGATCGGAAGAACCGTGCACGATCGCCGTGACGTGGCGGTCCTGCCGGTTCCAGGCGTCGGAGAAGTGAGCCAGCCAGGGACGGTCGGCTGCGGAGAAGAAGCATCCCGGAGCGACTCGGATGATCAGGACGTCGTCGTGCGCGGGGGAGATTTCAAGATGGACGTGCAGGCGCCGCGGACGGGCACTGGTGACGAAAAAGTATTCACTATCATGCTGGCCGCGGAAGTAGCGTCGCCCGCGGGTACGCAGGTAACGTTCGACCAGGTTCGCGCACGGGGACTTAGCCATGGAATCCATGCTGCTGCCGGTGACTTTGCGGATGCTTGGAGCCAAGCCATGCGCGACCGAAGAATCTGCTGAGAATTAGCTGAGCGGCGGGCCGGATGTCAGCGCAGCACTCGCACCGGGACGTTTTACCATCCCGCGACGTTTTGCATGCTGACCCGTTTGCAGCCGTCCCAGACCACTTCGTAGCGGGGCATCAGATCCAGCAGCTTCTCCAATGCGATCGCGCTTTCCATGCGGGCCAGCGCGGCGCCCAGGCAACTGTGCACGCCATAGCCGAACCCGAGGTTCTGAGCCTCGCTGCGATCACGGTCGATGTCGAATTTGTCGGCGTCGGTGAAGGCGTCGGGATCGCGGTTGGCCGACCCGCCCAACAGGAATACCGGTTTGCCCGGGGGGATCGTGACACCGTGCAGATGAACGTCTTTGAGTGAGCAGCGGACGTTGTACTGAGCGGGCGCCTCGTATCGCAACACCTCTTCTATGGCGGCCGACACTCTGCTGCGGTCGTCGAGCAGCTTGTGCCACTGCTCGGGGTTGCGCGCGAACTGGACGATGGCGTTGCCGACCAGCTTGGTGACGGTCTCGGCGCCGGCTCCGCCCAGAAGTGTTGCAAAACCTGTGATTTCGATGTCGTCAAGCTGTGTGGTGCCGCCGTCGTCGCGCTCGACCTGGGCGGCGATCAGGCCGCTGATCATGTCGTCGCGCGGGTGCCTTCGTCGTTCCTGAATAAGGTCGTAATAGAACGTTCCGATCTGGGTGACCGCCTCCCAATTTGTCTCGTCCATCTCGATCTGGCCGGGTCGGCGATGTAACGACCCGTCGACCCACTCGCGGATCTGCTGCCGGTGCTCGGCGGGGACACCGAGGACGGTGCTGATCACCTCGACGGGGAACAGCGCCGAGAATTCGGCGACCACATCGAATTGCGCGTTATCGACTTCTGTCAGGCGATACTCGATCAGTTCGGTGACGGTGCCTTTCAACGCGGTGATCGCACGCGGTGTGAAGACCTTGTTGACCAGGCTGCGCATTCGCCGATGCTCCGGGGGATCCATGAAGATCATCGACCTGGACTCGGCGGGCAGGCTGTCGTTCTTGACCATGGCCAGGTCGATGCCGCGCGCCGACGAATACGTCTCGTGATCCTTGAACGCGGCCGCGACATCCCGGTGGCGGCTCAGGGCGTAGAAACCCTGTCTTTCGTCGTAGTAGACCGGCGCCTCCGCGCGCATTCGCCGATACGTCGGATAGGGGTCGGTGAAGAACTCGTCCGAGAACGGATCGAAGACCAGTGGTGCGGTCGTCACTGTCTCCTCCTCAACTGGCGGCCAGAAACGGCGGTTCCGGGCTCACCGGAGCGGCCACCGTCAAGGTCGGGCCGCTCTTCACCGAGCCCCTCAGAGCGGATACAGC
>CAYNLB010000018.1:0-4994 GCA_964397935.1 uncultured Mycobacterium sp. | reverse complement strand
CGGCCACCGTCAAGGTCGGGCCGCTCTTCACCGAGCCCCTCAGAGCGGATACAGCCCGGGAACATTGACCACGATGGCTTCTTGGGTGCTGCGCGCGATCACGACCTCTGCGGGCATGTCCGGGTCCGGGTTCTCCTCCCGGTGCGGCAGATGCGGCGGGACGAAGACGTAGTCACCGGGCCCTGTCGAGATGCGCACTTCCTGAACACCGTCATGAAACACGAACTCCGGGTTGCCGCTTCGTACGTAGATCGCGGTCTCGGATTCGCCGTGATGATGGTTGGCCGACACGGTCTGGGGTGACACGTGCGTCTCGCCCATCCACAGCTTTTTCGCGCCGACCGACCGGCCGGACAGGGCGGCGAAGCGCCGCATCCCCTCCGATTGTGCGGTGTCGGAGCTGATATCCGATGCCCTGATGTGGTGGATGCGGGACACCTTTTCTGTTGCTGGATCGTCGAAATCGGGGTGAAATCCGTCTGAGGTCGCCATGGGTCGATTATGCGTCTGGCGTAAGCCGCCGAGGGTCCGAAGTCGGCCGCCGAGCGTGAACCCATTGCGAAAATCGCGCCAATTTTTCGCACTGAGAACACGTTCGGTGGAGGACGGTCAGCTTGTGCTGGCGGAGAGTCGTTCGGCGAGCTGGAGCAGGTCACGGGCGACGAGATCTGGCTGCGGCAGGCCGTCAACGGGTAGCGGCGCATTGCCCGGGCGTGTGATGAGAGCGGTGCTGAAGCCGACATGTTGCGCGCCGAGGTCATCCCACACGTGGGCGGCGACCATCATGCAGTCCGTGGGCGACGCGTCGATCTGTTCGCACACATGCCGGTACACCACCGGAGACGGCTTGAACGCGCGGCGGCTGTCCACGCTCAACCTATGCTCGAAAAAGCCGGCCAGCCCGGCGTTTTCCAGCGCCGTCGGTCCGTGAGGGCTGGGTGGCGAGTTGGTCAGGGTGACAAGCCGCAAGCCGTTGTCGCGCAGTATGCCCAGCCCTTCGGAGACATCGGGATGTGCCGGCATGGTGAGTAGTCCCGTTGTCAGGCGGTGTAGATCTTCGTTGGTGACAGCGACCCGGTGGATGTCACCCAGCATGCGCAGCACGCCAAGGGCAAGCGCGGAAAAATCGACATAGTGATCCGTCATGGTGAGGGTCATCGAGTACGTGACGAGTTGCGCGTACCATTCGCGAAGCACTCGCGCCTCACCAAACAATTCGCCAAAAAGCGGGGCCAACGACTCGATATCGAGCAGCGTTTCGTTCACATCGAAGACAAGCACAGACGGCGCGGCACGTGGTTGCATGGTCGTCGGCTCCCTCATGAGCATGCTCCCCTCACGGGATTACGAACAACCCGATAAGAGCATATTCTGGGTCAACTGTTCCAGTCAGCGTTGAACAGAGCGGCTGGCCAGCAAGTCCCAGGAGATGCGGTGGGCAGGCTTGTTTCGGTGAACGTGGGCATGCCCAAACACGTGCGGTGGCGCGACAAAACCGTCTACACGGGAATATGGAAGACCCCGGTGGACGGACCTGTGATGGTGCGCCGCCTCAACGTCGAAGGCGACGGCCAGGGCGACCTTGCCGGCCATGGTGGTGAGCAACGCGCCGTCATGGTGTACCAAACCGAGTCGTACGACTTCTGGAAGAACTACCTGCGTCGTGACGACCTCGAGCCCGGCCATTTCGGCGAGAACTTCACTGTCACCGGTCTCGCCGATGACGACGTCTGCATCGGTGACCGCTACCGCATCGGCACCGCAGAATTCGAAGTTACCCAGCCACGGGTCACCTGCTTTCGGGTTGGGCTCCGGCTGAACGAACCCGAAATGCCTAATCTGCTCGTCTCCCAGCACCGCCCGGGCTTCTACTTTCGCGTCATCACCGAGGGACGCGTGCGCGCCGGTGACGATATCGTGCGGACCCGCCGTGGCCGGCACAATCTCACCGTCGCCAACATCGACGCATTGCTGTATCTCCCTAACCGCAACACCGAACACCTTCGCAAGGCCATCGATATCCCCGCACTCAGCCCCGGCTGGCAGCAGTCATTCCACGACCTGCTGGAGGCGCGTGAGCAACCGGCTGCGCAGACACCGGCCGGGACGGGGCCGGGGTGGACAGGATTTCGTCCGTTGCGGGTCAGTGCAATACACCGGGAGAGCGCACAGGTGATGTCGATCCGGTTGGAGCCCGGCGACCACGGCCCGCTGCCACTGCCGTTGCCCGGCCAGTATCTGACGGTGAGGATCCCCGGTGCCGGAGAGCCCCCACCCATGCGCAGCTACTCGCTCTCCGGTGATCCGCGCGCGGGAGACTACCGCATCAGCGTCAAACGCGAAGATCACGGACTGGTGAGCCGATGGCTGCACGACCACATCACAGCCGGGTCGGTCATTGAGGCCGCCGCTCCCCGCGGCGACTTTTACCTCGGCGAAGGCAGCAATCCCGTGGTGCTGATATCGGCGGGCATCGGTGTCACGCCAGTCCTGGCGATGCTGCATGCGCTGTCTGCAGCGCACAGCGAACGCGACGTCTGGTGGCTGCACACAACGCGCAACGCTGAAACCCAAGCCTTCGCAACCGAGGTCGCGACTCTGATGCAGTCGCTGCCGCGTGCCCGGCAGTCGGTGTTCTATACCCAGACACACGGGCGTCTTGACCAGCCGACCATCGAGGCGCTGGGCCTGCCGACCGATGCCGTCGCATATCTCTGCGGCCCAATGCAATTCATGAGTGACATGCGGGATGCCCTGACCGCAGTAGGAGTTGATCCCGCGCAGATCCACAGCGAATTGTTCGGTGCCCTGCCGCCGATCAATCCGGGCATCGTGGAGGGCGCTACTCGCAAATCGCCGCACGCGCCGGTGGGGATGCCAGGAACCGGGCCTTCGGTCACGTTTTCCCGCAGTGGACTGACTGTCCCTTGGTCACCGCATTATGGAAGTATTCTTGCCTTGGCCGAAGCGTGCGATGTGCCAACCCGTTTCTCGTGTCGAAGCGGGGTCTGTCACGTGTGCGTCACCGGAGTCGTTGCCGGGACGGCCACTTACGTTCAGCAGCCGCTGGAGCCGCCGGAACAGGGATCGGTGCTCATCTGCTCGGCGGCTCCGGCCAGCGACGTGGTACTGGACCTTTAGCGGGGCCGAATCCGTTGTTCCTAGGGGCAGCCCAGGCAGACCGACGCTTCGGCGGTGTAGCACAGGAACGCCATCGTCTCCTGCAGATACAGCTGCACGGTGTCGGCGTCGTGGCTGGCGTAGCCGATCGCGACGTCGGTGCCCAGTTGCAGATCGAAGTCGCCGCCGCGGGTGGTCAACACCATGGCGCCGTCGATGGCCGGCGCCCAGATGATGTCACCGTCCACCAGTCGGTTCAGGTGTTCACGGATGGGATATCCGTGCTCGGTGGTCTCGCTGACCTTGGTGTAGACATCGGCGGCCAGGAGCACCGAATACGGGCCATCGACACCGGCAAGCCGCAGTGCGGTCAGCGCCTGCGAAACCGCATCGGGCATGTCGCGGGGGTCTTCGGGTAACGGCAGCGACGGGTTGCAGCTACAGCTACGAATGCCGTCGATCAACGCGGCGGGGTAGCCCTCGAAGATGGCGCGGTCCTCGACGAACGCCAGCTTCTTGGCGGCAGCCTTGACCGGGTCCCAGTCGGAATCCTGCGCACCACGCTCGACGTTGTCGATCTCGTAGCGTGACAGGGTAAACGGAACGCGGAGCCGGACAAGGGGTTTGCTCGCCCGCAGGTGGGTGACCACCCCGTCGGTAGGCGCCTCCACGTCGATGAGGCGGCCGGTGCTGACGGCGGCGGTGATCGGACCGCCGGGTTCGCTGACGTCGACCACCCGGCGTCCGGCCACATGGCGTTTGAATGTCCGGGTCGCCTCCAACTCGATTTCTTTCCAAGCGGTTTCGGTGACCGGCGCCAGATCACGGTAGAGGTTGTTCATCGATAGGTTCCTTTCAAGCTGCCGATCGAAAGTGAGCCTGGGGCAGCGGCGGGTACCGCTGCCACCAGCGGCGCGGGTAGGGGCGGGGGATCATCGAGGAAGTCGAGGGTGGGGGAGAAGAACAGTCCGCCGGTGACCGCGGTGGAAAAGTCGAGGATGCGGTCGGTGTTGCCGGGCGGGTCGCCGAGGAACATGTTGCGCAGCATCTGCTCGGTGACTGCGGGCGTGCGCGAATAGCCAATGAAGTAGGTACCGTATTCGCCTTTGCCGAGCTCACCGAACGGCATGTTGTGTCGCACGATTTTCAGCTCGGTGCCGTCGTCATCGGTGATGACATTGAGGGCGATGTGGGAGTTGGCCGGCTTGTCGTCATCGTCGAGTTCGATGTCTTCCAGCTTCGTCCGGCCCACCACCCGCTCCTGGTCGGCAACCGACAGCGAATTCCATGACGACATGTCGTGCAGGTACTTCTGCACGTGCACGTAGCACGAACAGGCGAAGTCGGGATCCTCGTCGCCGACTGCGGTGGAACTGATGGCCAGCGCGCCGTCCGGGTTCTCGGTGCCGTCCACGAAGCCCAGCAGGTCGCGGTTGTCGAAGTAGCGGAACCCATGCACCTCGTCGACCACGGTGACCGCGCCGGCCATCTTCTTCAGGATGCGGTCAGCCAGCTCGAAACAGACGTCCAAGCTCTCCGCCCGGATGTGGAACAACAGGTCCCCGGGGGTGGCCGGGGCGCTGTGGCGTGGTCCGTTCAACGCGATGAACGGGTGCAGCTCGGCGGGGCGTGGCCCGGAAAACAAGCGATCCCAGGCGTCCGACCCGATGGAGGTGATCGCCGACAACCGTTTTGGCGGCTCGCGGAAACCGATCGCGCGCACCAGCCCGGAAATGTCCTGTAGGGCGTCATGCACGATCGCCTCGCCGGCATCGTCGATGGTGACCACGAGGAAGATCGCGGCAGGCGTCAACGGCTCCAGGATGGGCTGAGGCTGGACGGGAGGCACTCTGCTGACCCTAGCGTGGCGACGG
>CAYNLB010000017.1:45490-48870 GCA_964397935.1 uncultured Mycobacterium sp. | reverse complement strand
TTGACGCCACCGATCGACTCCCCGTAGCTGCCCACCGCGAATGCCAGACCAGACCCCAGGACCGCCAAGGCTTCCCGGTCGATGTTGTCGATGGTGTCACGGGGGCTCCGATAGTTGGGGTCGAACGGGATACCCGCTTGGCCGCCCCACAGTCGGGACTGCACAGTGGTTTTCGTCTGCGAAGCGCCCGCAGTCAGGCCCCCGATCGGCACGCCCGCAACCATGAAGGGGTGGTAGTCGGTCCTGGTGTGCAACGGCATGTCGGCCGGCCGCTTCCCGGCCAGGTTCAGATAGCCGGCCAGGGTGCGTTCGATGCCGGCCGAGCCTTGGGGCACATCCGCGAATGTCACCCCGGCCCCGGGCGGTCCGGATTGGTCACCGTCGTCGGTGAAAAACCCGGCGTTTCGCGAACCCAGCATGGTGGAGTCCAGGTACAGCGCGATGTCGTTGAGTTGATCGCGATCCATGCCAAAGACGTAATCCATGACGCCGCCACGCCCGTCCTCGTCGGCGCCCCAGAACACGAACCGCACCGCGTTGTTCACCGGAGCCAACGGCCCCAGCTGTAACGCCGTTTCCAGCACCGCAGCCACTCCGGATCCGTTGTCGTTGATGCCTGGCCCGTCCCGCGGGCTGTCGAGGTGCGCACCCACCATGATGACCTCATGCGGCGAGCCGGTCCTGGTCTGCGCCAGCACGTTACGCGAGGTGATCTGGAGGTTTCGGGCGTCCAGCACCAGACGTATCGGCATGGTCGTATGGGCCAGCGCGGCGGCGCCGTTGGCGTCGGCAACGGCCACCGGCACGGTGAGCCGCTTGAAGTAACCGGTGTTGAACAACGTGGGCGCAGCCCCCTGGCCGTCGGGCACGCTGAGCACGATCAGCGCCACCGCGCCCTTGGCCACCGCGCTCGCCTGCTTGTCGACCACCGAGCAGTGTTTGTCGTCGACGACGGCGATCGCACCCTTGGGCACCACGGCCGGGTAATCCCCGGCCGTGCAACCCGACGGTTGTGTCGGGCGTACGGGCCGGCCGGTCACGCCACCCGGCGGCGTCGTGACCAACAGCGACGCCTGGTCGACCGGATAGCTGCGACCGGCAACCGTCAGCGCCGGCTTGCCCGGGGAAACCGTGAGCAGCCGGTCGAACTGGGGTGTCGCCACCTCGAAACCCCTGTCGCGCAGCGTCTTCGCCACATAGTCGACGCTGGCGTCGTAACCCGGTGTGTCGGTTGCCCGGTTTCCCCCGTTGGCGTCGGCAATGTCCTGCAGCGCACGCAGGTGGGTGAACATTCCGTCCGCGGTCACCTTGCCGGCCAAGTCACGACCAAGATCGGGCGCGGCCGCCGACGGTCCCGGCCGCGGCGACGAGCAACCGGCCACCAGCCCGGTTGTCACCGCCAATGTCGCGGCCAGCCGGCAGATCATGGCTTGCCGAGCACGTGTCGCGTGCGGTCCTCCATGATCGGAACCCCGTTTCGTCCGCTCAGGTCCTGAGAGAATAGCCCCACCGCATAGGCGACGCCGCCCCCGTTGATGCCCAATGCGGTGCGGTCGATGTGCTCGAGGGTGTCGGTTTTCTGGTGATAGTTGGGATCGAAGGGCTGGTCGGCGGTCCCTCCCCACAACTTCGCCTGCTCTTCGGACTTCTTGGCCTCCGCTCCGGAGAACAAACCCCCGGCGGGGATCCCCGCCAGGGTGAATCCGTCATAGTCAGAACGACCGTCGAACGAGGTGTCCCGCGCAGGCTTGCCCGCCCACTCGAGGTAAGCGGTCAGCGTACGCTCGATGCCGGCCGACCCTTCGGGCACCACCGGCCGGCCGCGGGCGTCCAGCGCCAGCGATTGGTCTCCGTCATAGGTGAAGTAACCGGGGTTCGGTGACGCGAGCATGTCGAAGTTCAAGTACAGCGCAATATCCTTCAGCCTGTTGAGATCCAGTGATTCGACGTAGTTGCGCGATCCGATCAGTCCAAGCTCCTCTGCACCCCAGAAACCGAACCGTACCGCGTTCTTCACCGGCGGGGAGTTCCCCAGCTGCACAGCGGTTTCCAGAACCGCTGCCACTCCCGACCCGTCATCATTGATGCCCGGCCCCTCCGGCACGCTGTCCAAGTGCGCGCCCGTCACGACCACGTTGCTTGACGACCCCGTCTTTGTCTGTGCGATCACGTTGCGGGCCTTGAAACTTCGGGCGCTCGCATTCAGCTTGATAGTGGTGGGTCCGGGCTGCGCACGCAACCGCACCCCGGTTGACTTGGTGACCCCCACCACTGGGATCTTCACTTCAGTGTTCGGGCCCAGGGTGCCGCCCATCTGTTGTTCGTCGACGTTGTCAGCGACGATCATCGCGACGGCGCCGCGCTGCGCCGCGACATCTTCCTTCTGAGCGAACGGGCAATCGCCTCGGTCCACCAGCACCACGGCGCCTTGCACCGGCAGGTTGTTGTAGTCGGAAGGCGTACAGCCCGGGCTGTCGTCGGCAGGCGCGACCACCATCGGCCCACTCACCCCGTCTGGCGGGGTGCCGAGACTGAAGTCCAGCGCACGAGCCTCCACGGGTTCGCCGCCAACCGTCACCACCGGCTTGTCGGCGTGGAAAACCCGCGCGGAGAATTCGGGCGTCTGCACATCAAAGCCGCGGTCACGCAACGTGTTCACCACATAGTCAACGCTGGCTTCGTAACCGGGGGTGCCCACTGCCCGGGTGCCGTTGTTGGCATTGGCGATGTCCTGAAGTTTCGACAGGTGCACCATCATCGCGTCGGTCGTGACCTTGTGGTGCAACGCCTTGGCGAACTCGGTCGCGACGGAGTTCGCGGCACCCTGCCGCGAAGCAGCCCACCGATGGGAGCAGCCGGTCAGGGATGCTGCCACGACGAGCACGGCGAGCACCGCCGGGATCTTCTTGGATTTGTTCACCATTGCGCCCCAGGTTAGTCCGCGGCCGAGGCGGCCGGGATCAGGACACGGCAGGATCAGACGTACAGGGCGCTGAACGGCGCAACAGGAATATTGCGCACCACGAACCAAGCCACCACCAATGACAATGTCACCACCGCAGACCAGCGGTGATGTTGCCAGCCCCGGATCCGTCTACCCACCACGCGGCCATAGGTCCATGCGAGGTAAGCCCACACCAGCAGCACGACCGCGGCCAGGCCCAGAGCGTTGAACCTGGCGGCCGCCAACAGATTGCCGTGTATCAGGGAGTACAACATGCGTAGGCTGCCGCATCCGGGACAGTCGATACCCAACAGAGCCTTCGTGGGGCATACCGGCAGCGGACCACCCGGAGTTGTCGGATCACCCACCCAGATGGCGGCACACACCAACGTCGTGGACGCGGCCACCACCAGTGGCGCCGCCAAACTCAGCGGCG
>CAYNLB010000017.1:24886-45390 GCA_964397935.1 uncultured Mycobacterium sp. | reverse complement strand
GACCACATCACCCATTTCTTGGCGCTCTCGGCGGACGCTTGCGCCTCGGCGTAGCGGCCCTGTGCCCACAGCCCGTTGACCTGGCTCGACTTGACGATCGCCACGATGCCGAAAGGGAGACAGCAGAAGAGAGTCACCAGAATGGACCACACCAGGTAGTTGTTCGGCGCCTGTCCGGCAGGCTGCTGCGGCGGATAACCGGGTTGCGGGGGCGGTGGGGGCGGCTGTGTCATGGACTCTCCAGTCAAGAGGAGTTAGCTGGCATGAAGCGGTGCTTACCATACCCGAGCAGGCTCACAACGGCACTAGCAATCGAAAAATCCGTCCCGGTCCCGGCTGCCCACCATCCCGGCCGCATCGCTCCGCCCGCCCCTCTCCGATGTCACCACGTCGGACATATTCCACCTTCCGGGCTCGCTTCGCGACATTGTGGACAGAAGGTTTTTCGGGCACGAAAAAGGCTGACCGCTTTCCATTTTCACCATCGGTTGACACCCGACAGCAGCGGCGCCGACAGCACCGTAGTGCAGCGACATTGCCCAGTCTTGCGCGCGAACGATGCCCAAACAGATAGTTGCCGGCGGAAGGTGTGGCATTGCCGCGGCATCCACCTACGATCGCTATTCAGCGGACGCTTTCTTTTCGATCGGCAACGCAAATACACTCGGCGGATGTCAGCGCAGTTGCGGGCCGGCCCGACAATCGTTAAGGAGTCCTAGGATGTCTCATCCCAGCAACGCGCCGCGCGCCGCGACGGCTGCGGCGCTCATCGGGGCTTTCGCCTTCGCGGGGACCGCCGCGGCGACCGCAGATCCCGGCAATACCGGTAGCCCGGCCGATATCAACGCCCTGGCCGCGTCGCTATCAAAGGGCTATGGCCTCAACAACTGCACCGCCCAGAGCATCACCAGCGGCGAACTCGCGGCACTCACCTGCGGGCAAAGCCCCGACCCGAGTGGGCCGGTGATGGCCAAGTACATCCTCTTTCGCACCGGTCCCGAGATGGTCGGTTCGTTCAAAACCAGCATCAAAGAGGACGTTCTGACCGCGTGCGGGGACACCGCGTCGCCCACCGTGTGGCATCAGGGCAACTCCACCGGCAATGCCGGACAGATGGCGTGCGGGACCTACCAGAACGCCGCCGAGGTCATCTGGACCACCGACGCCAAGAACATATTGAGCTACATCCGCGGATCCAGCACTGATGTCCCGTCGCTCTACCAGTGGTGGCGCGCCAACGGCTGACCCTCACTGGGCCGCAACGAGTTCCGCGACCGCGCGCATGCCGGCAGCATTGGGGTGCAGCGGCGCCGGCCGCCCCGGCAGCGGCACACCGTACCGCGCCGGCTTGGTGGTCCACGGCTCGGCCGACCACGCATGGTGTTGCCGGCTGGCCGCGGCGGCGCGGACGACCTCACAACCGGTTGCTGCGGCCGCCTCGGCGGTGATTCGCTCGAGGGCTCCGGCCACATGGCGACCCAGATCGGCCACTGTTTCCGCAAACGGTGCGGACGGCGTGCCCGCGGGCGGCAACACGGTCAGATAGTCGACGAAGAAAACCCGCGCGCCCGCTGCGCGCTGACGCACCGCACGGCCAACCGCGCACAATGAATCGGACACCGCGGCAAGGGCACGATCACGCGCATCGCGATCCAGCAGTTCGGATATGCGGGCGCCGAGCAACGGCAGCTCACGCGCCGGCCGCGGCAACGACGCGGCCATCAGCAGCGGGATGTAGCCGACATCGTTGCCGCCGATGGTGACCGTGACCAGACGCTCCGAGCCGTCCAGCGCGGCGATTTGGGGTGGTGCACCGCGCTGTCGATCGGTGAGCAGGTGGGCGGTGGTCGCGCCGGAAAAGGTGACGTCAACCAGTTCCAGGTTCAGCCGCTTGGCAAGCAGATGCGGATAGTTGCGTGCGGATCGGCCTGACCACCGCGGAGCTCCGGCGGCGCGGGGACGGATTCCGGGGCCCGCGGCCATCGAACTACCCAGCGCGACATACCGATTCATCGTTGTGGGCTGGAGGCCTGCGCCCAAAAGCGTTTGGGGATCCGCCCGGCCCGGCGCGCCAGATAACCGGCGGTGACGGCGGCGGCCATCGCCGCGGCCATCGCCGCCGGATCGGCGGCCCGTGTCACTGCGGTGGCCAACAGCACAGCGTCACAACCCAACTCCATTGCCAATGCGGCGTCGCTGGCGGTTCCGATGCCGGCGTCGAGCACCACCGGTACGCCGGCCCGGGCGACGATCATCTCGATGTTGTGCGGGTTGGTGATGCCCAGGCCGGTACCGATCGGCGAACCCAGCGGCATGACCGCCGCGCATCCGGCGTCTTCCAGCCGCTGCGCCAACACCGGGTCGTCGTTGGTGTAGGGCAGAACGACGAACCCATCGTCGACCAACTGCTCTGCCGCCCGCACTAATTCGACCGCATCGGGCAGCAGGGTGCGCTCATCCGCGATTACCTCGAGCTTGATCCAGTTGGTATTCAGCGCCTCACGGGCCAGCTGCGCGGTGAGCACCGCCTCGGCCGCGCTGCGGCACCCCGCGGTATTGGGCAGCGGCGTGATGCCCAGGCGGTTGAGCAGGTCCAGCAGACCGGTTCCACCCTCGGCGTCGACCCGACGGATGGCGACAGTGGTCAACTCGGTGCCGGACGCCACCAGCGCCTCTTCCAGCACGGCGAGGTTGCTCGCACCCCCGGTGCCCATGATGAGCCGCGAGGCGAAGCTGCGATCGCCGATCGCCAGTTTCTGCTCAGCCACCCTGCACCGCCGTCACCACCTCGAGTCGGGCATTGTCAGAAAGCTTTATCGTCCAATTGGATCGCGGCAGCACGGCGGAGTCCAACACCACCGCGACGCCCCTGTCCGGGAAGCCCAGCGACTCCAGCAGCGCGGCCACCGTGGTCTGCTCGTCGACCTCGACGTTTTGTTCGTTGACAACGACAATCATCGGTGGGCTCCGACCGGCGCCAGTTCGGAAAGGATCTGTTCTGCCGTCCACGGCGCCAGCAGAAAACCGGATCGGCCGTGGCCGGCCGCTACCAGGGTTCGCGCATCCAGGCGGCGCACCAGCGGGAGGTTGTCGGGCGTCATGGGGCGCAGCCCGGCGGCGCACTCGGCCAGCTCGTACTCGCCCAACGCCGGCAGCACCGCACACGCGTCGTCGAGCAGGTCACGCACTCCGGAGACGACCGGGGCCTTGTCGCGGCCGTGCTCGTATTGGGTGGCACCGACCACCACCCCGTCCGGGCGCGGCACCAAGTATACCTGCCGGCCATGCACCCGCGCACGTATTACCCTCTGCGGCAACGGCATACATCCCTTGCGCCAACGCAACCGCAGCACTTCGCCCTTCACCGGGCGCACCGGCAGGCCGGGCCACAGCGCCGGCGCGTCAATACCGTTGGCGATCACCACCGCGTCGCCTTCCACCCGGGACAGGTCGCTCACGGGCGCCGCCCACCGCACTCCGAGGCGCTCGCAGTCTGCGCACAGCGCGTCCAGCACCGCGCGATTGTCCACCGCCAGTTCCGTCGGCGCCCGAAAACCATGCCGGATGCCCTGCGCCAGCAGGGGTTCGAGGTCGCGGGCGCCAGACTCCCACACCACCGGGTGTCCCTGGGCGGTCAGCCAATCCGCGACGGTGCGCAGATCGGCGACATCGGCCCGATCGACGGCCACGACCAGCGACTCGCGGGCGGTGACGACCTCCGAGGGGAGCCCGTCCATAAAGCCACCCGAACGCCACAGCCGCAGCGACTCCAGACCCAGTCGCAGCAACCGCTCTTCACCGGGCCAGCCTTCGCTGTGCGGCGCCAACATGCCGCCGGCGACCCAGGACGCACCTTTATCGGCGGTGCGGTGCACCCGCACCGACCATCCGGCGCGCGCCGCCCGGCGCGCCACCGACAGCCCGATGACGCCGCCACCGATGACAGCCAGACACCGCGGGTCGGTCGCCATCCTCATCCTCCCTTCGCCGGCATGATCCGGATCAGGTGTGACGGTAAGGGCAGATCCTTCTTGCTCTGGCTGTGCCCACTCTCAGCCCCGCAGATACCCGGGACTCCCGTGTCCAGTGATTCTCGGGTTCCACGCTAGCGCGCTAGCGTCGCGGTGTGCACAAACCCACCACCCGTCTCGCCACAGCCGCGCTGTATCTGTGTACCGACGCCCGTCGGGAGCTCGGCGATCTGGCCCAGTTCGCCGATGCCGCGCTGGCCGGTGGGGTGGACATCATCCAGCTGCGCGACAAGGGGTCGGCCGGTGAGCAGCGATTCGGTCCGCTCGAGGCGCGCGACGAGCTGGCAGCGTGCGAGATACTCGCAGACGCCGCCCGCCGGCACGGCGCCTTGTTCGCGGTCAACGACCGGGCCGATATCGCCCGCGCGGCCGGCGCCGATGTGCTGCATCTGGGGCAGGGCGACTTGCCGCTAGAGGTAGCGCGTGCGATCGTCGGCCCGGACACGCTGATCGGTCTGTCTACCCACGACCCTGACCAGGTTGCGGCGGCTAGTTCTTCGGGGCCCGCGGGGCCTGACTACTTCTGCGTCGGCCCTTGTTGGCCCACCCCGACCAAGCCGGGTCGCGAGGCGCCGGGCCTGCGGCTGCTACAAGTGGCCTCCCAAGTGAGCCCTGCGCTCGGCGGCGACAAGCCGTGGTTTGCGATCGGCGGTATCGACGCGCGACGACTACCCGACGTGCTCGGTGCCGGCGCCCGACGAATCGTGGTGGTGCGGGCGATCACCGAGGCCGGGGACCCGAGGGCCGCGGCGCAGCAGCTCAGTTCGGCGCTTGCAGCAGCGAGCTGATCCGGTGGCTCAGCTGCGACGGCACCGCATCGGCATCGCCCGGCATGCACCAAACGAAGACGCCGGCTTCGATCTCGATGGTGCGTGGCAGGTGCTGCCGCCGTTCGTCGGCGTGGCCCAGGGGCACCAGCGCCGGGGCGGTGCGCAGCCGTTGCCAGCTGGCCGCGAAGCCGGGATGCAGCGGCAGGCCGGCGACTTCGTCCTCGCCGACCCAGCGCAGCTCGGCGCTTTCCAGGTTGGGCACGGTGTGCAGCAATTCGTCGGCATCGGCGACGACGGTCGTGTAGCTCCAGTGCGTTCCGCCGACCCCGGGGACCTCGGCCGTGACCAGGGTCGCCCGCACGGCGACTCGCCCGGCATGGAGGCCGGTCTCTTCACACGCCTCGCGGACCGCCGTTTGCTCCGGGGTCTCGTGGCTATCGCGGGCGCCGCCCGGCAGGCCCCAGGTGCCCCCCTGGTGGCTCCACACCGCCCGATGCTGCAACAGCACGGCGGGGGTACCGTCGGACAGCGGGGCTCGCAGGAGCAAGCCGGCCGCGCCATACCGACCCCAATAGTGGGCGCCGCTGTCGGAAACCACCCATCCGTCACCGTCGCCCCGCACGGGTTCAAGAATATGCGGGCCATCGCGTGATCAATTGCTCCGCCTCCCCCCATCCGCTGCAACATGCTCTTAGAATTCGCTTATAGAGCTTCGTGCAGCGAATTCCAGTGGCCGAAAGACGAGGGCTGATCAAACGTGACGGTTGAGCTGGCGCACCCGTCGACCGAGCCCAAGGGGTCGCGGTCGCCGGCCGAACCTGCTCATCCGCGCTGGTGGTTCATCTCGACGACGCCGGGCCGCATCCTGACCATCGGGATCATGCTGGCGGCCCTCGGTGGTGCCAGTGCCTTCGCCACCTCGACAACCATCAACCACCGACAGCAAGTGCTGACGACGGTGCTCAACCACACCGAGCCGCTGTCGTTCGCCGCCGGACGGCTGTACACCACCCTGTCGGTGGCCGACGCCGCGGCGGCCACGGCGTTCATCGCCGAAGCCGAGCCGCCGCCCGTCCGGCAGCGCTACGAGCAGGCCATCACCGACGCGGCGGTAGCCGTGACCAGAGCATCGAGCGGACTCACGGACGAACCGCTGGTGCAACTACTGGGCCGGATCAACGCGGAACTGGCCGTCTATACCGGCCTGATCGAGATCGCGCGCACCAACAACCGGGAAGGCAACCCGGTGGGGTCGGCGTACCTGTCGGAGGCATCGGGGTTGATGCAATCGGCGATCCTGCCCGACGCGGCTCAGCTCTATCAGGCGACGTCGGCGCGGGTGGACAGCGAAACCACCGCGTCCACGCAGATTCCGGCGCCGGTGATCCTGGTGGTCGGCACCACCGTGGTGTTCGGTGCGTTCTGCCATCGGTGGCTGGCGCGACGCACCAGACGCCGAATCAACCCGGGTCTGGTCGTGGGCGGGCTCGCTATCCTCGTCATGGTGGTATGGGTCGGAACTGCGCTAACCATCTCAACGACCGCCAGTCGCAGCGCCAAGGACACCGCCGCCGATTCGCTCAAGATCGTCACCAACGTCGCGATCACCGCCCAGCAGGCGCGGGCCGACGAAACCCTGTCGCTGATCCGTCGGGGGGACGAACAGCTGCGCAAGCAGTCGTTCTATCAGCGCATCGACTACATGCACTCCCAGCTCGACCGATACATGTCCCGCAGCGATGCCGTCGACAAGCCCGACCTGGAAGGCGCCGATCAACTGCTGCTGCGCTGGCGGCAGGCCAACGACCGGATCAACTCCTACATCTCGGTGGGCAACTACCGCGCCGCCACCAAAGTTGCCCTGGGCAGTGGCGAAGACGACTCCACCCCGGCGTTCGACAAGCTCCAAGACCAGTTGGACAAGGCCATGGACCAAAGCCGCAGCCACCTGCGCAACGACGTCATCAACGCGCGCAGCGGACTGTCCGGCGCGCAGGTCGGCGGTGTGGTGCTCAGCCTCGGCGCCGCCATTGCGGTCGCGCTCGGTCTGTGGCCCCGGCTGAAAGAGTATCGGTAATGAGGCGCCTGCCCATCCTCCGGCGGGCGGGCACCGTGCTCGCCACGGTGGTGGCGCTGGCCGGGTGCGGGCACACGGAATCGCTGACGGTGGCCAGCGTGCCGACGCTGCCACCGCCCACCCCGGTCGGTATGGAGCAGTTGCCACCGGAGCCGCCACTGCCTCGGCATGACGCCAGTCAAGACTGCGACCTGACGGCCAGCCTGCGACCCTTCCCCACCAAGGCCGAGGCGGACGCCGCGGTCGCCGACATCCGGGCCCGCGGCAGGCTCATCGTCGGGCTCGACATCGGCAGCAACCTGTTCAGCTTCCGCGACCCGATCACCGGCGAGATCACCGGGTTCGATGTTGACATCGCCGGCGAGATCGCGCGCGACATCTTCGGCGCGCCCTCGCACGTCGAGTACCGGATTCTGTCGTCCGGTGAGCGTGTCACCGCGCTGCAGCGCTCGGAGGTCGACGTCGTGGTCAAGACCATGACCATCACCTGCGAGCGGCGCAAGCTGGTGAACTTCTCGACCGTCTACCTCGACGCCAAGCAGCGCATCCTCGTCCCTCGCGACTCGCCGATCGCCAAGCCTGCCGACCTGTCCGGCAAGCGGGTCTGCGTGGCCAAGGGCACGACCTCGCTGCACCGCATCCGGCAAATCGACCCGCCGCCGGTCATCCTGTCCGTGGTGAACTGGGCCGACTGCCTGGTGGCAATGCAGCAAAGGCAAATCGACGCCATCAGCACCGACGACTCCATCCTGGCCGGACTGGTCGAAGAGGACCCCTACCTGCACATCGTCGGACCCAATATGGCCACCCAGCCCTACGGTGTCGGGATCAACCTGAACAACACCGGGCTGGTCCGGTTCGTCAACGGGACCCTGGAACGGATCCGCAGGGACGGGACGTGGAACACGTTGTACCGCAAATGGTTGACAGTCCTGGGCCCCGCGCCCGCCCCGCCGACACCGAGGTATCTGGACTGATGTCCGAGGCCGCAAACTCCAACGAGCCCGACGTGGGCCCGGGCACCCAGCCGGCGGAAGCCCCATCCGGCGCGACATCGGAGGGGCGGCCCCAGGCTACCCAGGCGCTGTTCCGCCCCGATTTCGACGATGACGACGACGACTTCCCGCACATCTCTCTCGGCACGCCGGATAGCGATTCGCAGGACCGGGTGACGGTGGCGACGCGGGTGCTGCCGCCGGTCCGGCAGCTCGGCGGTGGCCTGGTCGAGATTCCCCGGGTGCCGGATATCGATCCGCTCGAGGCCCTGATGACCAATCCGGTGGTGCCGGAGTCGAAGCGATTCTGCTGGAACTGCGGAAAGCCGGTGGGCCGGACCACCGGGGACGGCAAGGGGGCATCCGAGGGCTGGTGTCCGACCTGTGGCAGTCCGTATTCGTTCCTGCCGCAGTTGAATGCCGGAGACATCGTCGCCAGCCAATACGAGGTCAAGGGCTGCATCGCGCACGGCGGTCTGGGCTGGGTCTACCTCGCGGTCGACCACAACGTCAACGACCGGCCGGTGGTGCTCAAGGGCCTGGTGCACTCCGGTGACGCGGAGGCGCAGGCGATCGCCATGGCCGAACGACAGTTCCTCGCCGAGGTGGTTCATCCGCAGATCGTGCAGATCTTCAACTTCGTCGAGCACGTCGACCGGCGCGGGGATCCGGTCGGCTACATCGTCATGGAGTACATCGGTGGGCAGTCGCTCAAGCACGGGAGAGGCAAGAAACTGCCCGTCGCCGAGGCCATCGCCTATCTGTTGGAAATCTTGCCCGCGCTGAGCTATCTGCACTCCATCGGCTTGGTCTACAACGACCTGAAGCCGGAGAACATCATGCTCACCGAAGAACAGCTCAAGCTGATCGACCTGGGCGCGGTGTCGCGGATCAACTCGTTCGGCTACCTCTACGGCACCCCCGGCTTCCAGGCGCCGGAGATCGTGCGGACTGGCCCGACGGTGGCCACCGACATCTACACGGTGGGACGCACCCTGGCGGCACTCACGCTGAACCTGCCGACCCGCAATGGCCGCTACGCCGATGGCCTGCCCGAGGACGATCCGGTGCTGTCCACCTATGACTCCTTCCGGCGGTTGCTGCGCCGCGCCACCGATCCCGATCCTCGGCGCCGGTTTTCCAGCACCGAGGAGCTGTCCGCCCAGTTGATGGGCGTGTTGCGGGAGGTGGTCGCCCGCGACACCGGGGTGCCGCGGCCCGGGCTCTCGACCATCTTCAGCCCCAGCCGCTCGACGTTCGGGGTGGACTTGCTGGTCGCGCATACCGACGTCTATCTGGACGGCCAGGTCCATTCGGAGAAGCTGACCGCCAGGGAGATCGTGACCGCACTGCAAGTGCCGCTGGTCAATCCGGCCGACGTCGCCGCTTCGGTCCTGCAGGCAACGGTGCTTTCCCAGCCGGTGCAGACATTGGACTCGTTGCGTGCGGCCCGTCACGGTTCGCTGGACTCCGAGGGCGTCGAGTTGTCCGAGTCAGTCGAACTGCCCCTGATGGAAGTCCGCGCACTGCTGGACCTGGGCGACGTGGCCAAGGCCACCAGGAAGCTCGATGACCTGGCCGGGCATGTCGGCTGGCAATGGCGATTGGTTTGGTACCGGGCCGTCGCGGAACTGCTCACCGGTGACTTTGATTCCGCCACAACGCATTTCATCGAGGTGCTGGACACCTTCCCCGGCGAGCTGGCGCCCAAGCTGGCGCTGGCCGCCACCGCCGAGCTCGCCGGTGACATGGACGAGCACAAGTACTACCAAACGGTGTGGAAGACCAACGACGGCGTCATCTCAGCGGCTTTCGGCCTGGCCAGAATGCTTTCCGCCGAAGGCGACCGGACCGGCGCGGTACGCACCCTGGACGAGGTGCCGGCCACTTCCAGGCACTTCACCACGGCGCGTCTGACCAGTGCGGTGACCCTGCTATCCGGCCGGTCCAAGAGCGAAATCACCGAGGACGACATCCGCGACGCCGCCCGACGGGTGGAGGCGCTCCCCCCGACCGAACCCAGGGTGCTGCAGATCCGCGCCCTGGTCCTGGGCTGCGCGATGGACTGGCTGGACGACAACGACGCCAGTACCAACCACATCCTCGGTTTCCCGTTCACCAAGCACGGGCTGCGGCTGGGAGTCGAGGCATCGCTGCGCAACCTGGCCCGGGTCGCGCCCACCCAACGGCACCGCTACGCACTGGTGGACATGGCGAACGCGGTGCGGCCGACCAGCACGTTTTAAGTTTCGTCAGGGGTGCGTCCGGGGCGACGACACACCCAGCAGCCCCGCCCGGAGCGCACGCTGAAAGCCGTTAGCGCACACTCGATGTCGCCAGCGCAGCACGCACCCGCCGCACGATATCGGCGGGCCGGTCCTCCGCGACGACCCGGACGACGATCCACCCCCTCCGCCCCAGCAACTCGAGGCGCCGGATGTCCTTGACGAACTGCCGACGGTCCGTCCGGGGTTGGTCGCCGTCATATTCGACCGCGACCATGTCGTCCTCCCAACCCAGGTCCAGGTAGGCGACCGGGATGCCGTCTACCCCCAACACCGGTATCTGGGTTTGCGGCCGCGAGAATCCCGCGTCGATAAGAAGCAGCCTCAGGTAGCTCTCCCGGGGCGACTGCGCGCCCGGGTCGACCAGGTCCAGCGCCGTCTCCAGTGTCCGCAGCCCCGGCGAGCGAGGGTGACACTGCGCAACGCGCAGTACGTCATCGACCTTGAAGCCCGTCGCCCGCGCGAGCGCGTCGAGCCGAGCGACCGCCGAATGGACGGCTCCCCGCCGGCCGATGTCGAAGGCGGTTCGCTCCGGTGTGGTGACCGCGCGCCCGGCCATGGTCTGCGCCTCGCCATCAATCAGCACGCCGCGCCGCGTCAGCACACCTTGCGGTGGGCGGGGGTTGGCATGTATCAGCTCCACCGGAACGTCGTCGGGAATCCACTTGGCGCCATGCAGTGCCGCGGCGGCCGCGCCGGCGATGGTCGCCGTCCGTCCCGACCAGAGCCAAGCAGCGAAAGTGCGTAGCTCTAGTGACAATTCGACGTCGTTGCGGAGGTAGACGTTCGGCAATACCGCGCGGTAGCGCGTCCGCAGTTGATGCCGAGTCAGCGTTCCGGACGCCAATGCCTCGCTACCGATGAACGGTTCTCTCGTATTCCGCACGCCGCGAACAATCGCACATCAAGCGGGGATCGTGGGTCCGTACATCCACAGGGCTGGCCGAGTGTGTATCCGGGGTGGCGACGCGCCGAGCAGCCCCGCTCAGTGCACGCTGAAGACCCTGAGCACACACTCAGCGAGCCAGCGCGCTGACACAGTCGCGCGCGATGGCCAATTCTTCGTTGGTCGGGACCACCAGCACGGCAGTCGGTGAGTCATCCGTGGAAATGCGCCGCACCCCTGTCTCCGGGCCGGTGTTGCGCCCATCGTCGACCACGATTCCCAGCCGCTGCAGCCCGGTCAACGCGTCATGGCGCACGGCCGCGTCGTTTTCGCCGATCCCGGCGGTGAAGCTGATCACATCGGTGTGCCCCAGCACCGCCAGGTAGGCGCCGACGTACTTGCGCAGCCGGTGAATGAACACGTCGTAGGCCAATTGCGCTGACTCGTCGCCGGATTCGATCATCGCGGCCAACCGCCGAAAGTCGCGCTCACCGGCCAGGCCCAGCATCCCGGACTCGTGGTTGAGCATCGATTCGATCTCCTCGACGCTCATGCCCGCGGCGCTGGACAAGTAGCCGAAGACACCGGGATCGATGTCTCCGCTGCGGGTGCCCATCACCAGCCCCTCCAGCGGAGTGAGCCCCATCGAGGTGTCAACGGGCCGACCGCGCGCAATCGCCGAAGCGGATGCGCCGTTACCCAGATGCAGCACAATCTGATTCAGCTGAACAACCGGTTTGCCCACGAAGTCCGCGGCCCGCTCGCTGACGTATTGATGTGAAGTGCCGTGAAAACCGTACCGGCGGATACGCCATTTGCCGGCCAGCTCACGGTCGATGGCGTAGGTCGCCGCCGCCGCGGGAAGGTCGTGGAAGAAGGCCGTGTCGAAGACGGCGACGTGCGGAAGATCGGGCAGCAACCTTCGCGCCACCTCAATGCCCTTGAGGGCCGGTGGGTTATGCAGCGGCGCAAGCGGCGAAAGGTCGTCGAGTTTCGTGATCACCGAGTCATCGATGATCGTCGGCCGGTAGAACGTCCTGCCGCCGTGCACCACGCGGTGCCCGACCGCGGTCAGCCCGCAATTCTTCAGCTCGATGCCGTTCCCGGCCAACGCGTCGAACGCGCGGCGCAATGCCGCGTCGTGGTCGGGAACCGAAGACGATACCTCCCCGATCCGCTCCACATGGCCCGACGCGTGCGCTACTCCCGAATCCGGATCGACCACCTGGTACTTCAGCGACGACGAGCCGGAGTTGATCACCAGCACAAGTCGGATTGCCCCGGTTTCACTGGTCATGGATCCCCTGCGCCTGGATCGCGGTGATGGCAACCGTGTTCACGATGTCTTGGATCAGCGCACCCCGGGACAGATCGTTCACCGGCTTGCGCAGCCCCTGCAGGACCGGGCCTATCGCGATGGCCCCGGCGCTCCGCTGCACCGCCTTGTAGGTGTTGTTGCCGGTGTTGAGGTCGGGAAAGATCAGCACCGTCGCGCGGCCGGCCACCGCCGAACCATGCATCTTGGCGGCAGCCACCGTCGGCTCGACCGCGGCGTCGTACTGGATGGGGCCCTCGACCAACAGCTGAGGCTTCCGCTCGCGCACCAACTCCGTTGCCGCCCTGACCTTGTCGACGTCAGCGCCGGAACCGGAGTCACCGGTGGAGTAGGACAGCATCGCTACCCGCGGCTCGATGCCGAACCGTGCGGCGGTGCCCGCCGAGCTGATCGCGATATCGGCAAGCTGTTCGGCGGTCGGATCCGGGACAATAGCGCAGTCACCGTACGCCAGCACCCGATCGGGCAGACACATCAGAAAGATGCTGGAAACCGTCGAGATACCCGGCGCTGTCCCGATGATCTCGAGCGCGGGCCGAACCGTGTGCGCTGTGGTGTGCGCGACGCCGGACACCATGCCGTCGACCATGCCGTTGTACACCAGCATGGTGCCGAAGTATGAAACGTCACGCATCATCTCCTGCGCCCGCTCGATGGTCATGCGCTTCTTCTTGCGCAGCTCGGCATACTGGGCGGCAAACTGGTCGCACAGCTCACTGGTGCACGGGTCGAGCACCGCGGCGGATTCGAGGTTCACTCCGAGTTCGGCTGCACGCAATCGAATCTGGGCATCATCACCGAGGATGGTCAAATCCGCGACACCGTGCTGTAGCAGTTGTCCCGCGGACTTGAGTATGCGATCGTCGTCACCTTCGGGAAGGACGATATGCTTGCGATCCGATTGTGCCTGCTGGCGCAGCCGATAGGTGAACATCTGCGGTGTGGTCACTGTCGGGATGGGGATGGCAAGCTGCGACAACAGATCCGGGACATCAACGTAACGTTCCATCAGTTCCAGTGCGGTGTCGATCTTGCGCTGGGAAGACGCGGTGAGCCGGCCGCGTGCCGCTGCCACCGCGCTGGTCGTTTCGAAAGTGTCCAACGCGGTGGCGACGATCGGCAGCCGCAGCCTCAGGCCGGACACCAGCGCCGCAATCGACGGATGAAGCTCGAACCCACCGTTGAGGATGATGCACGACAGTGACGGAAAGCCCTGAGCGGCATGGGCGCTGGCCACAGCCAGCACCACGTCCGAGCGGTCACCGGGGGTGACCACGGCCACACCGTTGCGCAGCCGTTCCAGCACATGGTCGGCGGTCATCCCGGCCACCACCACACCCATTGCCTCGCGTCCCATCAGCGCATGCTCACCGCTGACCAGCGTCCCGTTCACGGCCTTCTGCAGGTCGGCTACCGTCGGCGCAATCAACAGTGGCGCCGCGGGCAGCACGTAGGTCCGCGGGGTGAACGTACGCAGCGCGTCGGCGACGGCGGTCAGCTGCAGTGGCGCGCAGCGGTTGGCCACCACCGCCGCGGTATGAGCATGGTGGGTGGCAAGCTCGGCCAGACCCAGCTCGACGACAGCCGCGACTTCGTCGGCGCTGCGGTCGCTGGCGCGTACGGTCAGCAGCACCGGCGCGCCGAGGTTGACCGCGATCCGGGCGTTGACGCTCAACTCGGCGGGGTTGGTGACGTCGGTGTAGTCACTGCCGACGATCAGCACCGCATCGCACGCTTCGGCCATCGCGTGGTACCGCTCGACGATGTTGTCCATGGCGGCTTCGCGATCCGAGTGCAGCTCGTGGTAGGTCACGCCGACACAGCGCTCGTAGGGCAGATCGGCATTGGCATGCGTCAGCAGCAGGTCCAGGATGTAGTCACGGTCTTCGTTCAGGCGCGTGATCGGCCGGAACACACCGACTTTGGGGACCGTCGCGGCCAGCCGATGCAGCAGCCCGAGCGCGATCGTCGACTTGCCGGTCTCCGGCTCGGGCGCCGCGATGTAGATCGCGGAGGCGGAGCCCCGGGTCACGTGTTCGTCACCTGTTCGCTTTTCAGGCCAGCCGCCGCAACCTGGGCGCCAAGTCCTTCTCGAAGAGCTCCAAGAACCGGCGTTGGTCGTGCCCGGGCGCATGGAACACGAGGTGGTTGAGGCCCCACGTCACGTACTGACCGACCTTTTCGACCGCCTCATCGGGATCCGACGCCACGATCCAGCGCTTGGCCACCTGTTCGATCGGAAGCGCGTCGGCGGCCTTCTCCATCTCGATCGGGTCGTCGATACTGTGTTTCTGCTCGGCGGTCAGCGATAACGGTGCCCAGAATCGCGTGTTTTCCAGTGCCAGCTCCGGATCCGGGTCATAGGAGATCTTGATCTCGACCATCTTGTCAATGTCGTCGACGTTGCGCTCGGCGACCGCTGCCCCTGCTGAGACCGCCGGCATCAGCTTGTCCTTGTACAGCTCCTCGCCCTTGCCGGACGTGCAGATGAAGCCGTCCCCGGCGCGCCCGGCGTATTTGGCCACCGCCGGGCCGCCGGCCGCGATGTAGACGGCAACGCCGCCCTCGGGCACGTCATAGATCGAGGCGCCCTTGAGCCGGTAGTAGTCGCCGTCGAAGTCGACGCGGTCGCCGCGCCACAGCTCGCGCATCAGCCGCACCGATTCGCGCAGCCGGGCGAACCGCTCCTTGAACTCCGGCCACTCGCCCTCGTACCCGGTGGCGATCTCGTTCAGGGCCTCGCCAGTGCCCACACCGAGGAAGACGCGGTCCGGGTACAGGCAGGCCATGGTGGCGAAGGCCTGCGCGACGACGGCGGGGTTGTACCGGAAGGTTGGTGTGAGCACCGAGGTACCCAGCAGGATCCGGTTGGTGCGCTCGCCGACGGCGGTCATCCAGGCCAGCGAGAAGGGGGCATGTCCGCCCTCGTGCCGCCACGGCTGGAAGTGGTCACTGACGGTTGCGCTGTCCATGCCGTGTCCTTCGGCGGCGACAGCGAGTTCGACGAGCTCGCGCGGTGCGAATTGTTCGGCGGACGCTTTGTATCCCAGTTTCAATTCAGCCACCCGTTCTTTCTACTCCTCGTGGCGATCGCAAGCGCGGCGGTGCCGGGCGCCGGGGTCGCCACGCATCAGACCTAAGATCACCGGCATGGGACCGGCGCCGACTCTTGTTCAGGTGACCGACGCGGTGCACCTCGCCCGGGGCCACGCCGTCAACTGGACAGTGGTCGTCGACGAGACCGGCGCCATGCTGATCGACGCCGGCTATCCCGGGGACCGCGAGGATGTGCTGGCCTCGCTGCGCATGCTGGGCTACGACGCCGGCGACGTGCGGGCGATCCTGTTGACACACGCACACATCGATCACCTGGGCTCGGCGATCTGGTTCGCCAACGAGCACGGGACCCCGGTGTACTGCCATGCCGACGAGGTGGGCCATGCCCAGCGGGAGTACCTGGAACAGGTTTCGGTCGCCGATGTCGCACTGCGCATTTGGCGGCCCCGCTGGGCGGTGTGGGGCCTCCATGTGGTGCGCAGCGGCGGCCTGATCCGCGACGGTATCCCCTCGGCGCGTCCGCTGACCACCGAGGTGGCCGCCGGACTGCCGGGCCAGCCGGTGTCCATCTCCACCCCGGGGCATACCAGCGGCCACTGTTCGTATGTCGTCGACGGCGTACTGGCCAGCGGCGACGCCCTGATCACCGGCCACCCGCTGCTCCGGCATCGGGGGCCACAGCTGCTGCCGGCGGTGTTCAGCCACAGCCAGGAGAACTCTGTGCGCAGCCTGAACGCGCTGGCCTCGCTCGACACCGAGATCCTGCTGCCCGGTCACGGCGACGTGTGGCGCGGCCCGATCCGGGAGGCGACGGCGGCGGCCGCGTCGCTGGCAAGCAGCGGACGACGCGCAGGTGAGCTTCGGCGACGTCGGTGAATGTGCGCATACACTCGTTTTGGGTGGGCGCGAAAGGGCATGGATGACCACCGTTGATGATCAGGGCCTTGTCTTTGCCGGGGTGGCACTGCAGGCGCAGTTGGTGCGCGATCGTCAGGTTTCGCCGCGAGAACTGGTGGCGCTCCATCTGGAGCGGATCTCCCAACTGGATCCGGTGTTGAACGCATTTCGCGTTGTACTGTCCGAGCAGGCGATGGCAGAAGCGGCGCAAGTCGAACGGCGGCTGGCCGCCGGGGAGGTGCTGCCGCTGGCGGGCGTGCCCATTGCGGTCAAGGACGACACCGATGTGGTGGGGGTTTCGTCGATGTGCGGCACCGGAATCGACACCGGTCCGGTGAGCACCGACAGCGCCGCGGTGCGGCGCCTTCGGGCAGCGGGGGCGGTGATCGTCGCCAAGACGCATCTACCCGAGTTCGGCGCCTACCCGGTATGCGAGTCGCCGACGTGGGGTGTCACCCGCAATCCCTGGGATCTGTACCGGACAACTGGAGGTTCCAGCGGTGGTTCGGCGGCGGCGGTGGCGGCCGGCATGGTTCCTGGGGCGCTGGGCACCGACGGGGGCGGGTCGATTCGCATCCCGGCCGCATGCTGCGGACTGGTGGGCCTCAAGGGTCAACGCGGATCCATCAGCACCAAGCAATCACCCGAACGGGCCTACCGGTTCCACGGTTTGCATCACATCGGATCGCTGGCCCGCAGCGTGGTCGATGCGGCGCTGCTGCACGACGCGATGACCGGCGCCGAGCCCAACGACGAGATTCCCTTCCCGCCGGCGGCGCCTCCGTTGACGGAGGCGGCATCGCGCGCGCCGCGTCGGCTGCGGATCGCGATGTCGTTCAAACCGGTGGTCCCGGTGCCGGTCAGCGACGAGGTACGTCGTCCGGTGTTGCAAACCGCCGAGTTGCTGCGCTCGCTCGGCCACGAGGTTGTCGAACGCGATCCGCGCTATCCGCCGGCTGCGATCCTCGCCATGTTCGCGCTGATGATGAATGGTCTCGCCGATGAAATCGCGCGACTGCCCACACCCGAGTTGCTGGAGCGGCGGATTCGGGCCGAGGGACGTACCGCCCGGCTGGTCCCCGACTCGCTGGCTCACCGCGCACTGGCCGCACGGGAACGGCTGAGTGAGCGCGGGCTGCGGCCCATAGCCGATTGCGACGTGCTGATGACGCCCGTGCTGGCCAAGCCACCGGTGCGTGTCGGACACCTCGAGGGGCTGGGACCAACCCGCGCGATGGCGCGGACATTGGCATTCATGCCGTTCACCCCGCCGCAGAACTTCACCGGGCAACCGGCCATTTCGATTCCGGCCGGAGTCTCGCCCGACGGCGTGCCCGAAGCCGTCCATCTGGTGGGGCGATCCCACGATGCGTCCACACTCGTTTCACTTGCGGCGCAACTAGAATCGGCGCGCCCGTGGGCGCACCACCGGCCACCGACAGCGCGCTATCCCACACCGGCTTGAGGCAAGCGCGCAATGCACGCCGTGGTGACCGGGGCGACCGGACTGCTGGGCGGCAACCTGTCCGCCGAACTGGTCGCGCAGGGTCACACCGTGACCGCGACGCGGCGGCCGAGCACCGATACGAGTTCGGTGGCCGACCTTCCGATCACGTGGGTGTACGCCGACCTCGGCTCGGCCGCCGAGCTGCGTGACGTTTTCGCCGGCGCTGACGTGGTATTTCATTGCGCCGCATACGTTTCCACCAGACGAAAGATCACCCCGGCGGTCTCGGCCGTCAATGTCGACGCGACGCGAGCCGTCGTCGAAGCCGCGATTGCCGTCGGCACGCCGCGCCTCGTGCATACCTCCAGCGCGAACACCATCGGACCCACACCGGACGGCACTCCCGCTGACGAGCAGACCCCGTGGGGGTGGGACAAGGCCGGGCTGGCATCGGCCTACCCGGTCACCAAACGGCGTGGCGAAATGGTCGTGCAGCGGGCCTGCGACAGGTTGGATGCGGTGATCGTCAACCCCACCTACCTGGTCGGCCCGCGCGATGCCAGACCCAGCTCCGGCCGTCTCATCGTCGAGATCGCCAACCGCAGAATTCGCTACTGGACACCGGGATACAACAACTTCGCCGACGTGGGCGAGGTGGCGCGCGGAATGATCGCCGCCTGGCAGCGCGGCAAACGCGGTGAACGCTACATCCTGGGCGGCCAGGAGCTGACGTATCGCGCCTACATCGAGCGGGTGGCACGTGAGGTGGGCGTCGATCCGCCGCGCAGACAGCTGCCCTACCCGGTCGCCTGGATCGGGGGGAAAGCCGGCGACCTGCTCGAGGCAGTCACCGGTCGGGAGACCACGGTGAACTCGATTTCCGTCGGGTACGCGTTCACCGACCGTTACCGCTACCGCAGCGAAAAGGCGGTGCGAGAACTGGGCTATGTACTGGCGCCCATTGAGCCGGCAATCCACAACGCGGTCAAGTGGTTTCGCGCTCGAGGAATGATCCGAGCCACGACTCGCGCGAAGCGCTAGGCTGACAAAATCAGCGCCGGATGTGTGGCGGTGTTTTTCATTGAACGGTATTCCCGATGGTCGCGTTTTCGTGGACCAGATTGGCAGTTGACTAGGTTGCCCACCAGCCGGTCACGCGTTGGTCGCGGGCTCGATGTTCTGATTGCGGGCGAAGCGGTTGTCCGGGTCGAGGCGTGCCTTCAGCCTGGCGAGGCGCCGATAGCTGCGTTCGCCGAAACTAGCCAGGATCCGGGCCCGCCCTTCATCGCCGACGAAGTTGAGATACGTGCTTGCGGGACCGAGGGGGCGCAACGTTTGGTAGGCCTCATCGGTCCATTCTCTACATCGCGCGGTGTCATCGGGGTCCGTCCAGGTGGTGATCAGATGGACGATGTATGGATGGTTGCGGGCCGAAAAGGCCGTCGCCTCCGGTAGAACGCGGCTGGGAAAGCCGCCGAGCCGGATCAGGTGCAGATGCGTTTGTGGCGTCGGGCGGGTTCGCCCGAGCAGCGCGATGCGTCTGATGGCGTCGCCGGATAGCTCCGTCAGGAAGATCGACTTCCAATAGTTCAGCCGGCCGTAGGGGGACGTATGGTCGAGGAGTTGCTGCCAAGTGCGATAGTCGAATTCGCGCTGCAGTGACATCACCGGTTGCGTGGTCGGCTCGCGGACCCGCAGCAGCGCGCCGATGGCGGCCCGACCGACCTCGTCGGAGCCCGTCGAGCAGCCGAGCACCGTGACCAGGCGGCGTCCCGAACCCTCATCGGTGCCGAAGTCGACGAGGGACGCGAGGTGGTCGTCGGCGCCGTCCATCTGGGCGCGAAAGTGTTCGAGCACGGCCTCGGCGTCGGTGTCGTCGTAGGCTCGCACGCCCCCGATAACGTGGTCGACGGGATGCAGGTCGAGCACGAAGTGCGCCACCACCCCGAAGTTGCCGCCGCCACCGCGCAGTCCCCACAGCACCTCCGGGTTTTGCGATTCGCTGACGAACAGCACCTCCCCGTTGGGCAGCACCAGATTCGCGGCGGTCAAGTTGTCACACGTCAACCCGTATGCGCGGGACAACCAGCCGACACCACCGCCGAGCGTGAACCCGCCCACGCCCGTCGATGACACCACCCCGCCGGGGCAGGCCAGGCCGTGGCGGGCGGTGACCTGGTCGATATCACGCCAAGTCGCGCCGGGCTCGACCACTGCGATTCGGTGCTCGGGGTCAACGACGACGCGGCGCATGAGGGAGAGGTCGATGAGGATGCCGCCATCGGTCGAGGAGTGTCCGGCGACGCTGTGCCCGCTGCACCGCACCGCGATCTCGGCTCCCGAGCCGACGGCGTAGCCGACGGCGGCGACGATGTCCGCGAGGGAACGGCAGCGCAGCACGACCCGGGGCCGGTTGTCGATCAGGGCGTTGAAGGCGCGCCGCGCTGAGTCGTAGTCGGCGCTGTCGGGATGAACCACGTCGCCGGTGAAGCCCGGAACCGCGTCGACCGTTTGCGTCATCCGCCGAATCAGAACCGGTAGGTGGTGCAGCCGACCTGGACGCCCGAGCCGGCCGTCACGATCAGCGCGATGTCGCCCGGCCGTACCAGTCCGCTCCGCCGGGCTTGCTCCAGGCCGTACGGCACGGACGAGGTGAATGGGTCGCTGTCGAGGCCGAGGTCGACGAATCGTGCTCTGGGGACGCCGATCTCAGCGGCCAGTTC
>CAYNLB010000017.1:0-24786 GCA_964397935.1 uncultured Mycobacterium sp. | reverse complement strand
CGAGGCCGAGGTCGACGAATCGTGCTCTGGGGACGCCGATCTCAGCGGCCAGTTCGTCGAGCGCCGCCGGGGGCAGATGCGGCGGGATGATGACCGCGATGTCGGAGGGGTCGAGTCCCTCCTGCGTCAGGAGTTCCTTGACGGCCGGCGGAATACAACTCGTGTAGAGGTCGGCGAGGTTGGGGTCGCGGTCGATCTGCAGGCGGCTCCGCCCATCCCGTTGCTGGGTGTAGGTGGCGAGCGCCCCGCTGTACTCCGGGTGGTGCTGAAACACGAAGCGGCCGAAGCCCTCCGCATCGTGGCTTCGGCTGAGCAGGATCGCCGAGCCGGTCTCGCTGATGCCGGTGCGCGGGTAGCCGCTTTCGGGGCTGTTGTTTTCTATCTCCGAGGCCACGACCAAGGCATGTTCGGTCTTTCCCGCCCCGATCATTCCCGCGGCGACCTGACAGGCGTTCAGGAAGCCGACCGCACCGTTGAGGACGTCGAAGGCGAGCGTTTTGGGCCCGTCCGGGGAGTCGATATCGCCGTTGATTCGGAGTTCCCCGGCGACGAGCGCGGCTACCGCCGGTTCGCTGAGAAAGTCCTCGCGGTAGATGCCGGAGTTGATGATCAGACCGACCGCCGTCCGGTCAAGGCCGGTGCCGTCCAGGCACGCGGCTGCCGCGGCGGCCGCGAGCCGTATCGAGCTCGGAGGGGTCGATTGCCCGTCGGGAGCGAGGGCCACGCTGTCGATCCGCACGCGGGGCGTCGCCGCTAATTCCTTGCGGTAGAGATCGTTTCGAATGCCGCGGTTTTGCCGGCCCTCGGCACCTCGGCGCATCCGGTCGGGTAGGTCGTCGAAGGTGTACAGCGCGGCACCGACGGTCTGCCCGGAGCCGGTGATGGAAAAGACGACGTTGTCTCCGGACTTGAGCCGGTTACCGACGATGTAGTCGTGCAACGCGACGAAATGGGTTGTGCTGGCGGTGTTCGCCCGCTCGGCCACGTTGTAGATGGTGTTGTTCCGGTTGGCGGCGCCCTCGCCGAACACCCGGTTGATGGCGACGACGGCATCGTTGAGCGACGCCTCCGATGTCTGGTGCATCACCAGGTAGTCGATGGTCTCCGGCCGCCACCCGTGCCGCCGCATCACCGCGGCGACGTAGGGCACCGCATGCTTGACCGCGATCGCGGTCTGCGTGACGGAGTCGGTGAGCATGATGGCGCCGCCGTGCGGGCCCTCCGTCGCCTTGGCGATGCACAGCTTGCTGTAATCGCTCAGGGTGGCGATGTCGATGTCGTGGAAGCCGACCCGGTCGTTGGGCCCGCGCTCCAGGACTACCGCCGCGCCGGCGTCACCGAGGGTCAGGCAGGCAAGCCGCGGGTCCATCGGCCCCTCGATTTCCTTTTGCGCCGTCTCGGTGAGGTGGCTGATGTATTCGCCGCTGACCACCAGGGCACTCCGCACCACTCCGGTCTGCAGGAAGGCGTCGGCCACGGTGATGCCGGTGAACATTCCGGCACACGCGTTGCTGATGTCGAAGGCCAGCGCGTTGACCAGGCCGCACTGATCGCGTAGCCGCGTGGCGGTGCTGGGCTCGAAGCTGAACCGGTGCCCGAGCCCGTCCCGGCGCGAGATGTTGCAGGCGATGACCAGATCGATCTCCTCGCGCCCATAGCTCGACCGGGACAGGCAGTCGTCCAACGCCTTCCGGGCGAGGTCGATCGAGAACTCGTCCTCTCCGACCACCCGCCGGTTCTTGATGCCGGTCAGTCGTTCCAGCGGGATGTGGATGTCGTTGGCGCACTCCGCCATGACCGTCTCGGTCGACACCGTTCGCGCCGGCAGGTACACGCCGATGCTTTCGATCACCGTGTTCCGCTTCTCATCCCTTCCGGCCGGCACCGGCCCAGAGCCCTCGTCGGCGACCGGCCCGTATTCGGCCGCGAGCTCGGCGATCGTGCCGTACACGAACATCGATTCCGGTCGCAGTGGCAGGCCGGCCGCGTTCGCCCGCACCGCGACCTCCAGGCTCTGGGTAGAGGCACCACCGAGCGCGAAGAAATCGTCGTTGATGCCGACCCGCTCCAGCCCCAGTACAGCACACCAGATCTCGGCCAGGATCTGTTCGGTGCGCGTGCGCGGAGCGACGAATTCCGGCTCCTGCGGCCCGGGCCCGCTGGCGGCCGCCATCAAGGCGCGGCGGTCGACCTTCCCGCTCGACGTGAGCGGTAGCGTGTCGGTCACCTCGAAGACGGCCGGCACCATGGCGGCGGGCAGCAGGTCCAGCAGGAAGCGGCGCAACTCAGCCGTCGACGGCGCGGTGCCGCCGGCCGCCACGATATGGGCGACGAGGATGATGTTGCCGCGGCTGTCGGTTCTGGTCACCACCGCGCTCTCGGCCACCGCGGGGTGTCTTGCCAGCGCGAGCTCCACCTCGGCCGGCTCGATCCGGAACCCGCGGATCTTCACCTGGAAGTCCAGGCGTCCGAGGTAGTCGATGTTGCCGTCGGGCAGATACCTGGTCAGGTCGCCGGTGCGATAGAGCCGCCGGCCGGGGTCCGTCGGATCGCCGCCGAAGGGATCGGCGACGAAGATGGCGGCCGTCAGATCCGGCCGGTTGAGGTAGCCGCGCCCCAGCCCGACACCGCCGATGAACAGCTCACCGGGCACACCCACCGGCACCGGTTGGAGATGGGCATCCAGGATGTGCGCGCGGATGTTGGCGATCGGTCGCCCGATCGGCACCAGCGTGCCGGATTCACCGCGCCGGCAGTGGAATGCGGTGACGTCGACCGCGGCCTCGGTGGGCCCGTAGAGGTTGTAGAGCTCGGCATCGAGCGTGGCCAGGAAGCGGTCCCGCAGGTCATACGGCAAGGCCTCACCACTGCAGAACACCTGGCGCAGCGCGGTGCACGCGGCCACGCCGGGCTCGGCGAGGAAGCGGCGTAACATCGACGGCACGAAATGCATTGTGGTGACGCCTTGTTCGACGATCGTCCGAACCAGGTATGCGGCGTCCTTGTGGCCCTCGGGTTTTGCCATGACCAACCTGGCGCCGACGATCAGCGGCCAGAAGAGTTCCCAGACGGACGGGTCGAAGCTCACCGGGGTCTTGTGCAGCACGCGGTCGTCGGTGGTCAGCCGGTGGGCGTCTTGCATCCACCGCAGCCGGTTACGGATTCCGGCGTGGGTGTTGAGCGTGCCCTTCGGCTTACCGGTGGAACCGGACGTGTGGATGACATAGGCGAGGTTGGCCCCGACCGTCGCGGCCACGGGAGCGGCGGCGGCGTCCTCGTCCGACGGTGCCGACGGTTCATCCAGGCAGAGCCGGTGGCCGGTGAAGTCCGCCGGCAGGTGCGCCAGCTGGTCCCGGTGCGTGACGCAGACCGGCGTATCCGGCACGTCGGCCAGCATCGCGGCCATGCGCTGCGCGGGCTGCGCCGAGTCCAGCGGGAGGAAGGCTCCACCCGCCTTGAGGACGCCCAGCAGCGCCACCACCAAGTCCTCGGAGCGGTCCAGCAGGACGGGCACGATGATCTCGGGCCCCACGCCGAGCCGCTGCAGCCGGTGCGCCAGGCCGTTGGCCCGGCGGTCGAGTTCGGAATAGGTCAACTCGCGGTCGTCGTAGGTGACCGCGACGGCGTCCGGGAGGCGCTCGACCGTCGCGGCGACCATCTCATGCAGGCAGGCCGGCCCGTCGTAGACGACCTCGGTTTGGTTCCAGGCGGCCCGCTGACGACACTCCTCCTCGGTGAGCAGCGGCAGCTGCGAGACCCGCCGGCCGGGATCGGCGACGATGCCGCCGAGGAGGGTGGCGAAGTGCCCGGCCATCCGCTCGATCGTGGCGGCATCGAAGAGGTCGGTGTTGTATTGCAGTACGCCGGACAGCTTCCCGCCGTGTTCGCCTATCTCCATCATCAGATCGAACGGGGCGCCACCCTGCCCGACGTGGAGGGTTTCCAGCCGCAGCCCCCCAGGACCCGGGGCGGGCTCGTCGGAGAAGCGGCGCGCCTGTTCCCAGGCGAACGAGACCTGGAACAGAGGCGTGCGGCCGGGGTCGCGCACCGGCCGGAGCCGCTCAACGAGCAGCGGGAAGGGGAAGTCCTGGTTTGCGAGGGCGCCCTGCACGGTGTCCTTGACGCGGCCGAGAAGGGTGATGAACGTCGGATCGTCGCGCAGGTCGGCGCGCAGGGCCACCGGGTTGGTGAGGTAACCGACCAGACTCTCCAGCGCGACCCGGTCACGGCACGCGAAGGGTGAGCCGATCACCAGGTCGCCCTGGCCGGTGTAGCGCTGCAGCATCGTGGCGTAGGCGGCCAGCAGTGTCATGTAAGGCGTCGCCCCCACGCTTCGGCCCAGCTGTTTGATGCCGGCCGTCACCGTGCCGTCGAGGGTGAAGCGGTGAACGGTGCCCGGGTAGGTCTGGACGGCCGGTCGCGGCCGGTCGGTGGGCAATTGGAGGACCGGCGGGTCACCGGCCAACTGCTCACGCCAGTATGCCCAGAGGCGCTCGCCCTCGACGCCCGCGAGCATCCGGGTCTGCCGGTCGGCGTAGTCGACGAAGCTTTCCGCGGGCGGCGGAGGCGGTGCCGCGCCGTGCTCGGCGGCGTAGAGCAGGCGCAGCTCGTCGAGAATGACGTCGATGGACCAGAAGTCGACGGCGACGTGATGCAGAGCCAACAGGAGCACGTGTTCCTCGGGTGCGCGCTCCAGCAGCGTCAGCCGCAACACCGGGCCGGTGTACAGGTCGAACGGACGGTCGGTTTCCCGGCGGATCCACTCGTCGAGCTCGGGTTCAGCGGCGCCGAGGCGGTGCCGGGCGATCCGCACCGGCCAGTGCGGATGAACGAGTTGGACCGGTTGGCCGTCGCGCTCGCTATAGGTGGTCCGCAGCATCGGATGCCGGTCGACCAGCGCCTGGGCGGCGCGTTCCAGCGCCGGCACGTCGAGTTCGCCGCCGATACGCCCGGCATACGTGATGGTGTAGGCGGCGCTGGCCGGTGCGAGTTTATGGATGAACCACATGGACCGCTGGCCGTACGACATCGGATGCACCGAAGCCGACTCCTCCGCTTGCTCCATGAGCAGCTGGGACAGCAGTGCCCGCTTTCTCTCGGGAGACAGGCCGGAGATGTCGATCGACTTATCCGTCATCGCTACCGTCCTTCCCGGCAAGCTCTCGCTCGGCCCCGTTTCCGGCCCCTCGTTCCGCAAGGACCTTCTGGAGCAGTTCGTCCACGGCCTCGTCGGAAAGCTCCGGCACCTGGGTGAGCAGGTCCACCCCGCGGGACGGCGCGGCGTCCGTTTTCCGCCCGGCCCTTTTCTTCGGGGCCGCCTCTTGCGGCCGCGCCCCGTCGGACTCCGGTGTACCGGCTGCGACCAGCGGCAGTTGGTCGGCAAGCCAGTCGGCGAGACTGGCCACGCTGGGCCCTTCCAGCAGCCGGGTGACCGGCACGACGATGCCCAGGTCGCGTTCGACCTGCATGCGCAGCTCCAACGTGATGAGCGAGTCGACGCCGAGGCTGCCCAGCGGCGCCTCGATGTCCATGGTCGACGGGGCCAGACCGAGCTTTCCGGCGGCGAGGTCGCACAAGTAGGACTCGAGTAGCCGTCGCCGCTCCTCCGGTGTTGCCCCCTGCAGCGCGTCGTGCAGACCGCTTTCCGGCTCGGGGGCGGCCGGGGCTTCCGGCTTGTCGTCCGGGGGCGCAACCCGAAGGTCCGCGAGCAGCGGCGGCTGGACCTCGGGGCGCCACCGCGTCCAGTCGATGTCGAGGACCACGGCCTGCGTGGCCGACCTCGCCAGCAACGACGACAGTGCCCGGAGGTTGTCGGCTGCGGGCATGGCCTCGACGCCGTATTGGGCGAAGTAGCTTTGCAGCTCGGACCGGGTGAAGAAGCCGAGCTCAGCCCAGGGCCCCCAGTTGACGCTGAGCGCCGGTCGGCCTTCGGCGCGGCGGTGCCATGCCAACGCGTCCAGGAAAGCGTTCGCTGCCGCGTAGTTCGCCGCCCCGGGCGGGCCCAGCAGTGACGCGGCCGACGAGAAGAGCACGAAGAAGTCCAGTTCCGCGTCTTTGGTGGCCGTGTGCAGGTTCCAGGCGCCCTGAACCTTGGGTGCCATGACTTTCCGGAGTTTGCGCTCGTCGAGGCGTTGCACGATGGCGTCGTCGGTGATCCCTGCCGCGTGCACCACCCCGCGCAGGGGTGGCATCGACTCGGCGATCGATTCGAGGACGGCCGCCACCTCGTCCGCCCGGGCGACGTCGCCCTGCGCGACCGTCACCTCGGTGCCGGCCGCCCGCAGCGCGCCCAGTTTCTCTTGCGCGGATGCCGATGGCTTGCCACGTCCCATCAGGACCAGATGCCGGGCGCCCTGCTCGGCCATCCACTCGGCCACCGCGAGTCCCAGCGCCCCGAGTCCACCGGTGACGAGATAGCTGGCATCCGGCTTGAAGGCGAACGTCTCCACGGATTCGGGCGGTTCGTAGCGGGCCAGCCGCGCGACGTGGCGGCGGCTGCCCCGGAGGGCCACCTCATCCTCGCGGTCATCCGCCCACACCTCCTGGAACAGGGCTTGGACCTCTTGTGGGACGTCTTCTTGGCCGCCACCTGCGGACAGGTCGACACAGGTGCAGCGCAGCTCCGGGTGCTCGTGGTCGATGGTGCGGGCCATTCCCCACACCGGAGCCTGGGCGATCGCCACGGGTTCGGTGTCGGTCTCCGTGAGCTGCACACCGCGCGTCACCAGCCACAGCCGCGGTGAGTCCGGCCAGCCGGCCTGCGCCACGGCCTGGACGAGATGCAGCACGCTCACCGGGCCCAGGGTGGTGGCCGACTCCAGCGACTCGGGCGTCGTGTCGGCCGGTGGTGCGGCCAGCAGGTCCCACATATGCACCACGCCTGCGCACGGTGGTCGCCCGTCGGTGAACGCGTCTTCGAGAAGGCGCCGGAAGTGATCGGGTTGCGCCGGGTCAAGGCGATAACGGTCCGGTGCCAGGCGCTCGAAGTCTTGATGTTCGCTGCCCGGCTCGACCAGCACGCACGTCTGGGATTGCGATTCGAGGTGGTCCCGGAGGGCGTCCGCGGTGATGCCGGCGTCACTCAAGACGAGCCAGCTCCGGGCTTCGGTGGACCGGCTGGATCCGTTGCGCTCCGACAGGGATGCGGGCTGCCAGCGCAGTTGGTACACCCGGTCGCGCTGCGGTAGCAGGTCGACGCCGGCGCCCTGCGGCGGCGCGCTG
This sequence comes from uncultured Mycobacterium sp., assembly GCA_964397935.1. Taxonomy (GTDB): domain Bacteria; phylum Actinomycetota; class Actinomycetes; order Mycobacteriales; family Mycobacteriaceae; genus Mycobacterium. Next base: position 17,565 of record CAYNLB010000017.1, on the reverse strand, counting down.
ATCGTCCCGACCTCGAGCCAGGAGTGGACACGCTGCCACGGGTAGGTGGGTGCGGGCACGCAGCGGCTGCTTGAGGGGTACAGCTGCTCCCAGGCGACCGGTTGACCAAGGGTGTACAGGGTGCCGAGCGACGCCAGCGCGGTCGCCCGCCCCCCGTCGTCACGGCGCATGGATGGCAGCGCGGTGCAGCTCCGCCCCATGTCCAGCGCGTCCTCGCGGACAGAGGTCAGCAGGACCGGGTGTGGGCTGATCTCGACGACCGAGTCCTGCCCACCGTCCAGCAGCCTGCGCAGTGCGGGCGAGAAGTGCACCGGCGAGCGCAGGTTCTCCGCCCAGTAGTCGGCGTCGGACAAGCGGTCGGTCAGCAGGTCGCCGGTCACCGTGGAGTAGATGGGTGTCGTCGGTGCGGTCGGCCGCAGCCCGGCGAGGCCGGCACGCAAAGCGGGAACCAACGCGTCCATCTGTGGGCTGTGGGCGGCCACGTCGACGTCGACCCACCGGCAGAACCGGTCCCGCTGCTGCAGCACCGCCATCAGCTCGGCCAAAACCGGTTGCTCCCCGGACAGCACCGTCGAGCGGTGGCTGTTGCTGGAGGCGATCGAGACCTGGCTCTCCCGACCGGCGATGAGCTCCTGTGCTTCGGTGGAGCTGAGCTCCGCGGCCATCATCGTTCCGCGGCCACGCACCGTGCGGAGCATGAGTGCTCGGGTGCAGATCACCCGCGCGGCGTCTTCGAGGCTCAGCGCGCCGGCGACGTGCGCCGCCGCGACTTCGCCCATGCTGTGCCCCACCACGGCGGCGGGCTCGACCCCCCATGAGCGCCACAGGGCGGCCAGCGCCACCTGGATCGCGAAGATGGCGGGCTGGATCAGGCCGATGTCGGTGAGTTCCTCGTCGCCGGCCAGCGCCTCCAGCACGGAGCTGCCCAGGTAGGGCTGTAGCGCGCGGTCGCACGCCGCCAGGGAGTCGCGGAACACCGGTTCCTCGTCCTGCAGTCGCCGCCCCATGCCGTGCCACTGCGAGCCCTGGCCGGGGAAGACGAAGACCACCTCGGGCCGCTGGCCGGCACGACACTGTCCGATGGAGAGCCCGGGGTGCGACTGCCCGTGCCGGTAGGCGGCCAGAGACTCGGACATCGTGGCCGGGGAGTCTGCGACCACGGCTAACCGATGCTCGAGATGGCCGCGACGGGCCCCCGCCGTGTAGCACAGGTCGGCCAGCCCCACCGCGGATTCCAGCGCCCACTCGTACCGCTCGGCCAGCGCGCCGAGGGCCTCGGGGGACCGCGCGGAAAGCGGCAGCAACTCGGCTCGATCCGGTGCGGTGCCGTGCTCGGTCGTGGTGGGCCGCACCTGCGGTGCTTCGGTGAGCACGACGTGCGCGTTGGTGCCACCCATGCCGAACGAGCTGACACCCGCGACCGCCCGCCCGCCGTTTTCCGGCCACGGGGTCAGGGTTTGCGCCACCCGCACCGGCAGGCTGCCGAAGGGAATCTCGGGGTTGGGCTCGGCGAAGTTGAGACTTGGTGGGATCTCCTTGTGCTGCAACGCCAAAGCCACCTTGATGAGCCCGGCCACCCCGGCCGCCGCCTCCAGGTGTCCGATGTTGGTCTTGACCGAACCGATCAGGCACTGGCTGCCCGGCGGCCGGCCGTCCGCCAGCACGGTGCCCAGCGCGTTCGCCTCGATCGCATCGCCGAGAAATGTTCCCGTGCCGTGTGTTTCGACGTATTGGGCGGTGCCGGGCGAAAGACCCGCACGACGGTAGGCCGCGGCCAGCACGGCTTCCTGCGACTGCCGGCTGGGTGCGATCAGCCCGTTCGTCCGGCCATCCTGGTTGATGGCGGTACCGCGGATCACCGCATAGATCGGGTCCTTGTCGGCAAGTGCCCGGCTGAGCGGTTTGAGGACGACGATCCCCGCACCTTCACCCCGTACGTAGCCGTCCGCGCCGGCGTCGAAAGTCTTGGCGTGGCCGTCCGGCGCCATCAGCCGGGCCTTGGTGAAGTTGATCATGAGCGCCGGCGACAGGATGACGTTCACACCCCCGGCCAGGGCCAACGAGCACTCGCCGTCGCGCAGGCTGCGGCAAGCCAAGTGGACGGCGACCAACGACGACGAGCAGGCCGTGTCGACTGCCATGCTCGGTCCGTGGAAGTCGTAGAAGTAAGACAGCCGGTTGGCGGCGATGCTCAACGCGTTTCCGGTGCCCGTGTAGGCGTCGACGAGCTGTAGCTGACCTGCCCGGAGATTCGCATAGTCGGTGGTGGAGATGCCGACGAACACGCCGGTGTCACTACCGGCAAGCTTCTCGGGCACCTGCCCGGCGTCTTCCAATGCCTCCCACGCCACCTCCAGGATCAGGCGCTGCTGGGGGTCCATCTGGGCCGACTCCCGCGGCGAGATGCCGAAGAACTGGAAGTCGAACTGGTCGATTCCGGGCACGAAACCGGCCCGCCGGGTGACCGAGGTGCCCGGCACGGACGGATCCGGGTCGTAGAAGGCGTCGGCGTCCCAGCGGTCCGGCGGGATCTCGCTGATCGCCTCCACGCCGTCCGACAGCTCCCGCCAGAAGGCCGCCGGCCCGTCGGCGCCCGGAAACCGGCAGCCAATGCCGACGATGGCGATCGGCTCGTCCGTGGCGCGCGCGCCGTCGCCGTCCCCTGCGGGTGCGACGGTGGGTTCGTGGGCGCGGCCCTCGCCGGCCAGATGACGGGAAAGCAGGTCGATGGTGGGGTACTCGTATGCGAGAGTGGGCGAAAGTTCCTCTCCGAGCCAGGATTCCAATGCAGCGGTGAGCCGGATGGCATGCACGGAGTCGAGGCCGTAGTAGGCGAACGGACGGGACGGGTCGATATCCGTTGCCGGAACGCCGAGTTCCCCGGAGAGCTGGGCGACGAACCAGTCCGCAATCTCGGCGGCACTGCGCCCGCGGTGTTCCGATGAAGCGGCCGCAGGTTGGATGTCGGGCGGCGGTGCATGCCATTCGGCGATCGCCTCGAGCTGGCCGTCGAGGAACTGCTGCCGACAGGCGGACCGCTGGATCTTGCCGCTGGATGTGGTGGGAATCCGCAACGGCTCCACCAGAACGACGGCGTCTGCCCGGATCTCATGGCGCTCGGTGACCGCGGTCCGGATTGCGTCCAGAATGTCGTCGAGTTCGGCCGCACCGAGCTGTTGGTGGCTCACCTCCTGCACGACAACGAGCTGCTCGGCGACGTCCGGTCCGGGAATCACCGAGAAGGCCGCACCCCGGCCGCGAAGCAGCGCCGGATGGCAGGCCTGCACCGTCAGCTCGATGTCCTCGGGGTAGTGATTGCTGCCGCGGATGATGATCAGATCCTTGCGGCGTCCCGTGACGAACAACTCCCCGGAGCTCAGGAACCCCAGGTCCCCGGTACGGAGGAACGGGCCGTCATTGGTGTCCGCGAGATGCGCCGAGAATGCCGCTTCGGTCTGTTCGGGCTTTTGCCAGTAGCCCTGTGCAACGCTCGGCCCCGCGATCCAGATCTCGCCGACCTCGTCGGCCCCGCACGGCCGCCGGGTCTCCGGGTCGACGATGACGACCTGCTGGCCGCCTTGCAGCCGCCCGCAACCGATCAACGTTGCGGCGCTTGGGTTTTCCGGGTCAACTTCGGCGACTCGGCGTTCGCGTAGTGCGACGCGATCTATGTGCCGCATCACCGGCACCGCGGAGTCCGACCCACCGGAGACCAGCAGCGTCGCCTCCGCCAACCCATAGACGGGATAGAACGCCTCTGGCCGAAAACCGGCTGGGGCGAACGCCTCGGCGAAACTCTGCAGGGTCGCGGGACGTACCGGCTCGGCGCCGCACATGGCTATCGACCAGCTGGACAGATCGAGCGCCGCACGCTCTTGCTGGGTGCTGAGTTCGACGCACATGTCGTAGGCGAAGTTGGGTGCGGCGGTGATCACGGCCCGATGCCGGGACATCGCTTCCAACCACCGCATGGGCCGCTTGATGAACGCGCTCGGCGGCATGAGGGCGCTAGTACCCCCGACGTATAGCGTCTCGAGAATACCGCCGATGAGACCCATGTCGTGGTAGGGCGGCAGCCAGAACACGCCGTTGACGGGCCTGTCGAATCCGGACTTCCACGTCTGCCGGATGGTGTCCAGGTTGTGAACCAGGTTGCCGTGCGACAGCACAACGCCTTTCGGTAAGGCCGTGGAGCCCGAGGTGTACTGCACCATGGCCACCGTGCCGCTATCGATGTCTGGTGGAACCCACGGCCGGTCGTCGCCCGCCGTGTCGGTGACAGACCAGCGCAACGGACTCCCCTTGACCAGGCCGTCCACCGTGGCCTTGATCCTGGCCTGCATTTCGGTGGTGGACAGGGCGAAGCCCGGTTGCGCATCCGCGATGATCGCCTCGACCCGCGGGACCAGGTGATCGCGTACCGGCGGATGCATCGGCACGGCAACGGCTCCGGCGTAGAGGCACCCGAACAAGCCGGCGACAAAGTCCAGGCCCGGCGGACATAAGACCAGGACGCGCTCGCCCGCGGCGCCCTGGCGTTGCAGGTCCGATGCGATCTGCCGCGCGTGGGCATCCAGTTCCGCATAGCTGAGCCTGCTGACTTCTTTTTCCTCGCCATCGCGAGAGAAGGTGAACGCAGTCCTGTCCCGATAACGTGCGGCGCGCTGCTGCAGTTGCCCGACCAGTGTCGGCGCGGTGAGCGGCGGGTAATCCGCCATTTTCCAACCCGATTCGGCACGGTGTTCCGCGCGCTTGGCATCGTTTTGGTCGGCGGCCCTCAGCTCGCTACCCCCATCGGCCTTGGGGTGGCCAATTGCTTTGCGGACTCGAGACATCAGCGTTGCTCCATCACGTGGATGGCTGTGGTCGGCATTTCCTTGCCCTATGGCCTTTTTGGGGCGTTGGAATGAGCGGTCCTCGGTGGGGGTCTCGAGCAGTCTGCGGAATGCCTCGACGGTGTAGCCGGTGAGGGTCGCTTCGGTGCGTGCGCGCACGCTCGCCGAGCGGGCCATTTGGAACAACGGCCCGATCTCGCCGACATACTCACCGGGGGTGGCGACCTTGACCAGTTCCTCCGCTCCGTCCGCCGACTCGCGCACGACTTCCAGTTCGCCTTCCGCGACGACGTAGATCAAGTCCCCCACACTGCCCTGCTCGAACAACACCGAACCGCTTGCCAGACTCACGGTTTGGGGCTCGGAGTCGATGGCGGTGACATCCGGCAGCAGCCTGACCACGTGGTCGGCGAACGGCAAGATCCGCGTGTCGTGAGTGGCGACCACGACGATGCGCTCACCGCTGGCCAGCTCCCGGAGCAGTGACAGCACCGCTTGCACCTGGGCCTGGTCCAGGTGGGCCGTGGGTTCGTCGGCCAAGATCAGCGGCGGGTCCAAGGCGATCGCGCGGGCCAGAGCCACCCGTTCGCGCTGACCGCCGCTGAGGTCACCGGGCCGATGTGTCATGCGGTCCTGCAGCCCGAAACGGGTCAGCAATTCTTCGCCGCGTGCACGCGCCGCCCGCCGCGACCACCCGGCCGCCCACAGCGGCACCGCCACATTCTCCAGTGCGGTGAGGCTGGCCACCAGGTTGAACGATTGAAAGACGAAGCCCACGGTGTGGCGCCGGTAGGTGGTCAAAGCGCGGCGGTCCAGCCTTGTGACGTCGATGTCACCGACCTGGATGCGTCCGGCGGTGGGGCTCAGGATGCCACCGATAGACGACAGCAAAGTGGTTTTTCCGCACCCGCTGGGGCCCAACACGACCACCAGGGACCCAGCCGCGAGCTCGAGATCCAGACCGTCGATGACGCGAATGGCCTCCCCGCCGTTGGAGTATTCGACGACGAGATCTTTGATGCGCAAATCCACCACGACTATGGACCCCCAAACGCCAGCACCGGGTCGACCGCTACCGCGCGCCGCAACCCCGCCAGGCTCGCCAACAGACCGATGATGACCGCGGTCGCTACCAACGACAGGAAGGTCGACGTGGTCACCACCACGAGCATAGGAAACAGCGGGCCGATCAGGACCGCCAGCAGCCCGCCGAGCATCGCCGCGGCCGACGCGACGAGCACGGCCTGCAGGATGAGCCCGGTGAGCACCGACTGAGTGGCGACACCGAGGGCTTTGAACACCGCGAAATCGCGGGTCCGCTCCAACGCGGAGAGATAGATCAGCGATCCCACGATCTGGGCCGCCACTGCCCACAGCAGAATCGCCAGGTACGACATCGCCAGGCGAGCCCCGTGCAGCGGGCGCACCATGTCATCGACCGTAGCGCGGCGATCCACGAGGCGGTAGCCGTCGGGTATCTGCTCGGGCGTGCCGCGCAAGCCGATGGCGGAAATCACCGGCTGATCGGAAAACATCAACCGCTGGGATCCCGCAACGGTCAGAAACGCGTTGGGTTGGCCTGCGAGCGTGGTGGACTTGTCGACCAGCCCCACGATCCGCAACGCCTGCGAGCCCACCTCGACGTCGTCCCCAATGGACCGCCCCAGCGTGTTCGACATGGCGACCTCGCCCGGATTCGACGGTGTCCGCCCCGCCGCGATCGGCGGCATCGCTTGCTCGGGCAGACCGTAGACGTTCACGTTTTCCGGTGAGCGCCGGTCTTGCAGGATTATGTTGCCGTACACCACGGGGATCGCCGCTTCGACGCCCGGGAGCTGGGCGACCGACTGCGTTTCTGCCTCCGGGAACCTCGACGAACCCATGAACGGACCCACTGCGCCCGTCTTGATGAGGTAGGTGTCGATGCCGATCGAGTCGACCACATGCTGGGCCTCGACCCGAAAACCCAGCGTCAGCCCGGTCAGGATGAGGGTCATCGCGAAAACCATCCCCGTGCCGACGGCCGCAATGATGAAGCGTCGTTGTCGCCACTGCATGTCCCGCAACGCCGTGGTCAGCATGGGCGTACGCGCCCGCTTTCGCAGTTCGCCGACATACCCCAAAGCCAGACCTCCTATTGACTTGCTAGTAAGAATCCCCAGCTACGCGGTCGATCACCTAGAGCCGAAGGGCCTTCATCGGACGTGACTAACGCCCCGGTTGCCCAGGGCCGGCCGCGGATGATGGCACCAGTTTGGCATCAACGATGCGGGCTACTGGGCGGTAGCGGTCATCAGGTACGCGCCATGCACTCACTGACCCGCAGGGGTCAGCCACTTCTCGAACGCAATCGGACGAAACGGCCCCCAGGACGGCAACGGGTCGGGGGGCACCCGAGCATACCCAGCCGCGTCATAGAGCGCCTCGGCTTCGGGTTGCCGATCTCCGGTGATCAGGTAAAGCCGCCGATATCCCCGCGCGCCGGTCTCCGCCTCCAACGCGGCCAACAGCACCCTCGCGTAGCCGCGGCGGCGATGCGAGCGGTCGGTCCAGATCCGCTTGAGCTCGGCGGTATCGGCGTCGTACCGCGCGAACGCACCACCGGTCACCGGCACGCCGCCCAGCACGCCGATCAACAGCCCGCCGTCCGGCGGCGCCAAGTCGGCTGCCGGCACCGGCAACCACGCCAGATGCATGTTCGCGGTGCCGCCGTATCGCTGCGCGTACTCGACGGCGAGTTCGGCCAGCAGTGGCTGTGCCAGCGGGTCATCGTGAGTGGCCGACACGAACCGAAGCCGGTTGGTGGCGGATGACTCATTGGTTTTGGGCATCACGTCACGATTCAACGCGCAGCGGCTAGGTTGTCGCCACCTGCGGTCGCCCCGGCACGCCCGATACACCGCCGACCATCCGCCGGTGCAGCCGGGCCAGCGGTCGGGGCGCCCACCAGTTCAGGCCGCCGAACACATGCATGAAGGCCGGCACCAGAATCATCCGCACCAGCGTTGCGTCGGCCAACACCGCGAGAGTCAGCCCGACACCGAACATTCGCATGAATGACACCTCGGCGGACGTCAATGCGGCAAACGAGATCGACATCAGCAACGCCGCTGCGGTGATGACGCGGCCCGTGCGCGCAAGCCCCATCGCGATGCTCTCGTCGTTGTCGCCGCGTGTTCGGCGCGACGCCAGCCAGTATTCGCGGATGCGGGAAAGTAGGAACACCTCATAGTCCATGGACAATCCGAACGCGATGCAAAACATCAGCACCGGAATATTTGCGACAAGGGTGCCGGTCGGTGTGGTGCCCAGCGCTCGCAGATGCCCGTCCTGAAAGATCCACACCAGAGCGCCGAACGCCGCCGTCAGCGAGAGCATGTTGAGCAGCACCGCTTTGATCGGCAGCACGACACTGCCGGTCAGCAGGAAAAGCAGCACCAGCGTGACAACTGCGATGAAACCAAAAGCCCACGGCACCCGCGAGGTTATCCCGTTGACGCAGTCCCGGTTCATTTGCGCTATCCCGGTCATCTCGACGGCCCGACCGTGCGGTGCTGGGACCGCGTGCAGGCGGGTCAACTGGTCTTCGGAGGCTTGCGAATACAGCGGAGCAGTGCTGGTCACCGTCATATATGCACTACCGTCTGCCAGCCCGGCGGGCGCGGACGGCGGCCCCGTGGGCTCACCGGCGACGAAGGTGCCGGTCGGCGAGGACACGGCCGCTACATCGGGCACCAGGGAAAGCTGTGCGGCATACCTGTCGAGCTCGGGCGTCGCCACGCCGGCGATTCCGGGCAGCACGATCGTCACCTTGGTATCGGAATTGGCGTCGAAGTCGCTACGGATCCGGTCGCTGACCACTCGCGCCGACGCTGACGCCGGCAGGACCCGGTCGTCGGGATAGCCCCATTTGATGCCGAGAAATGGCGCCCCCAGCGCGAGGAACAGTCCGATGATCATCAGCCCTATCGGGATGGGACGCCGCATAACGAGTTTCGCTGTCCGGTACCAGAACATCTGCTCGGCGGGCCGCGATGGCGGCTCGCTACGGCGGAGTAGCCGGCGCGCAGCTTTGCGGACGTTCAACGCATCGAGCCGGTCGCCCAGCAGCACGATCACTGCCGGGGTCACCACCACCGCAGCCGAGGCCGCGAACGCAACCACGGCAATGCCGGCATAGCCGAAAGACTTCAGGAAGTACATCGGGAACAGGACCATTGCCACCAGCGCCAGGGCCACCGTCATCGCCGAGAAAAGCACCGTGCGACCCGCCGTGGCCATGGTGCGAATCAACGCTTCGTCGGGACGCTTCCCGTCGGCCAGTTCGTCGCGATAACGGCTGATGATCAGGAGCGTGTAATCGATGGCCAACGCCAACCCCAACGCGACCGCCACGTTCAGCGCAAAGATTGACACGTCCGTGACCAACGCAATCGCGCGCAACACCGCAAGTGAGCCCAGGACCGCGAACCCGCCGACGGCGATCGGCAATGCCGCGGCCAGCAACCCCCCGAAGACCCATACCAGCGCGACGAAACTGATCGGTATCGCGATCAATTCCATTCGCAGCAAATCTTTTTCGGTCTGGTGGTTGACCTGCGCATAGATCATCGCCAAACCGCCCGCTTGCACGGTTACGCCGTTCCGGTCATGTGCCAACCGGTCAGCCAGCGCCTGAGCATGCTTGGGGGCACTGTTCTCACCGCCGTTGAGCGTGGCCACGATCAGCGCGGAGGATCCGTCGGTGCTGACCATCCCCGCCGCCGGCCGCGGCGCATCCCACGGGGAGGCCACCTGCGCCACGAACGGCGACTGGGCGAGCTGCCGGACGATGTCGGTACCCACCGCCCGTGCGGGACCATCTTCGACCCCGTCTGGCGAACTCACCAGCAGCGTCATCTCCATGTCGCCCTGATGGAACTTTTCGTCCAGCACTGCGGCGGCTCGTGCGGATTCGGATGTCGGATCCAGAAATCCGCCGCTGGACAGACTGGTGGCAGCGGGGATACCGAAGGCTGCCGTGGCGGCCAGCACGAGCAATACGACCGCGATCACCCGCCGCGGCGCGGCGAGGGTGATGCGAGCCAGTCCCGACAACATGTCCGTCCTCCGGCAGGATCAGGTGTCGTGCCGGAGCGCCGGCCTGGTGCGCTTCATGCCGAGCGGTTCGCGCACGCGGCCGCCATGTTGGCCAACGCGACGCGAACCGGTTCGCCAATCCTCGTGCTTTCCAGGTATTTTTGCGCCACTGCAACGCGGTGCCTGATCATCTCTTCGATCCTCTCCACAGCCCCGGTGGCAACGATCAAGGTCCTCCAGCGCTTAAGCGCTGCATCGTCGAGGTCGTCGGTGCCCATCAGTTCGACCAACTCACGGCGTACGGTTGCGTCGGCCATCTCGTAGGCGCTCACCACAACGCTGGTCGCTTTGCGCTCAAGCAGGTCTCCGCCATTGGGTTTGCCCGTTGATGCCGGCGAGCCGAACACGCCCAGTACGTCGTCACGAAGCTGGAATGCTTCCCCGACAGCGGAACCATAGTGCCCGAGATGCGAAAGAGTGCGGTCATCGCAGCCGGCCATGGACGCGCCGATCTCCAACGGCCGACGCACCGTGTAATTGCCCGACTTGCGCCGCGCGACGTCGAGCACCGCCTCCAGCGTTGGTCGGCTGCGGATATCGCCGGCCAGATCGGCGAACTGACCCACTGCCAATTCCGTGCGCATGGCGTCGTAGCGTGGCCACACCCGCTGCAAGCGCTGGGCTTCGACACCGCTTTCGCGCAGCATCTGTTCGGCCCAAACCAGGCAGAGGTCACCCAGCAGGATTGCCGCCGATTCGCCGAACCAGCCCGCCGAGGGTAGTCCCCGTCCGTGGTACCACTCGGCGAGTTGCACATGGACCGCCGGACGCCCTCGCCGTTCCGCCGAATGGTCCATCACGTCGTCTTGCAGCAACGCAAAAGCGTGCAGCAACTCCAAACTGGCCGCAGCAGAGAGGGCCGCAATGCTCGGTGGCGCGCCACACAGCCAGCCCAGATACATCAGAGTCGACCGTAGACATTTACCGCGCGAGACGAACTCGACCAGTATGTCGGCGGCCGCGCCCAACCCCGCGCCATCGAGTTCAGCGGTCCGGCGGGTGGAGATGAACTCTGCGACGGCGGCCAACACCCGCAGCCGGACGTCCTCGCGCCATTCGTAGTCTTCCGCGACATCTGGGCAGCGCAGGAATGGCGGGGCATCATTCCGGCCCACGGCAGCCGCTTGGCTAAGGCTCACCCGTGATACCCCTTTCCCCTATTCGCGGGCCGACAACGCGGTTTCGACCCTACGTCGCTCGGCGATCAGGTGTTGTCGGGCTGATTTAAGTTAATTAAACTTTAACTATCTGAAGTTCTCAACGTTCGCTCGCAAACGCCATGGGCGAAGCACTCGGCGACCGATGCGCCCTACGGCCGTGTCGCGGTGACGTACTCCGGGGCGAACGCCGTGTCGCCGGGTCCACCGACGAGCCCCATGGCGCCCAGCATTTCAGCGACGTTCCGCTGCACCGTCTCCCACCCGTGAGCCGCGAGATATTCGGGGACGTAGTGGTATTGACCCGGGTAGGTCAGGCTGGCCAGATCGACGTCCAGGCCGTGGCCCCGCCAGCCGTCGGCGAACGCCCGTTCGGCCTGCAGCGCCAACGGGCTCCACGTGGGCAGGTGGTCGGCGGCGAACCAGCTGCCGGCGGCGCTGGCCGCGGTGACATCTTGCAGTAATCGATGCTGCACATCGGGCACGAGACACCCGGCCAGCAGCTGCTCGGCGATCCACACCGTGCGCGCCGCGATGTCGAAACCAACCCGGCGCAGCGCCGCCGGCCAATCGTGACGGAGGTCGACGCCGACCGCGCACCGGTTCGTGGTCAGCCGCGCACCCGATCCACGTAGCGCTTCGGACTTGAAACCGAGCACCTCGGGCCGGTCGATTTCGTACACCGTCGTCCCGGACGGCCACCACAGCCGATAAGGCCGGGTGTCCAGACCGGAGGCCAGGATCACCACTTGGTGAATGCCCGCCCTGCCCGCTTCGGCGAGAAACTCGTCCAAGAACCGAGTGCGCGCCGCGCAGATGTCCATGAGTCCCGCCGCGTCACCGTCGTCCGCCGCGAACCGCTCGTCATTGACGGCCCGGATCAACTGCCGGACACCCGCGGCGTGCAGCAACGGCTCGGCGAACGGATCGTTCAGCAGCCCCTTGTTAGTGGCCACGGCCCGGGCGGCGGCGCCCAGTGTCGCGGCCCACCCAACAGTGACGGACATCGTCTTCTCACACGTCGGAGCGGCGCCGCAGGGTCAGCCCCACGACCGCTCGCCAGCCGAGCAACAAAACAGCGGTGACCGATGCCGCCACCACGACAAAACTCGCTGCCACACCTGCGGAAGTAGCTTTGCGCAGCACCATGCCGATCGCCACGGTGAACAGCCAGACGGCCGCCCCGGTGGGGACCACGGCGGTGGGTTGCCGCCAGCCACGGGATGCCAGCCACCCGACAACGGTTCCGGTGAGAAACGGCCATGCCGTCGTTGCGACGCCGGTGACACTGAGTCCTTCCTCGTGGCTGCGGCGTCCGACGGCGCAGAACACGAGTACGCCGACGACGTCCAAAGCTAGCCAGGCCGGCCGTCTCATGCAGCGAGACTACCGGGCCGGGATCGGGAGTCCTTGACCCCGTGGCCGTGGTGAACCTAAATTCGTCAAGAATGAATACCCATTCACACAGCAGCCTTGCGGTGGTGACCGGCGCCGGTTCGGGTATCGGCAAAGCAATAGCCTTGGCGTTCGCCGGGCGGGGCGACCGGGTGGTCGCCGCCGACCTGGACGAGGCGGCCGCGGCGGCCACTGCGAAAGAGCAACCCGAGTTGATCACCGCGCTGCCGGTGGATGTCGCCGACCCCGCCCAGGTCGACGCCCTGCGTACTCGGATCCAGGCCGAAGTCGGCGTCCCCAACATCGTGGTCAATGCCGCCGGTTGGGACCGCACCGATCAATTCCTCAACGCCACAGCGGAATTCGCTGCCAAGGTGGTGGCTATCAACTACCTGGGGCCGGTCCATGTCTGCGCTGCTTTCCTGCCCGGGATGATCGAGACGCACGGCGGCGGACGCGTCGTCAACCTGGCCAGTGACGCCGGCCGCGTCGGCAGCGCCGGCGAGTCCATCTACGCCGGCGCCAAAGGCGGCGTCATCGCGCTGACCAAATCGCTCGCCCGGGAAATGGCCCGCCATCAGATCACGGTGAACTGCGTGTGCCCGGGCCCGACCGACACGCCGCTGTTTCACGCACAGCCCGAGAAGCTGAAAGAGGCGCTGGTCAAAGCGATCCCCTTCCGCCGCCTGGCCATGCCCGAAGAGGTCGCCGCACCGGTGCTGTTCTTTGCCTCCGATGCCGCGTCATTCATAACCGGACAGGTGCTCAGTGTCAGCGGCGGCCTCACGATGGCAGGTTAGTGGCAGGGTGATTCCATGAGCACTGATACACCGCCCGCCTTTGACCGAGACGATCCGCTCGGCCTCGACGCTTCGCTATCCGACGACGAGCTCGCGGTGCGCGATACCGTACGGAAGTTCTGCGCCGAGCACGTCCTGCCGCACGTTGCGGAGTGGTTCGAGATCGGCGACCTCCCGGTCCGCGACCTCGCCAAGCAGTTCGGCCGGCTCGGGCTGCTCGGCATGCATTTGCGCGGCTACGGATGCGGGGGGGCCTCCGCCGTCCACTACGGCCTGGCCTGCACCGAGCTGGAGGCGGCCGACTCCGGCCTCCGGTCGATGGTGTCGGTGCAGGGGTCACTGGCGATGTTTGCCATCTGGAAATTCGGCTCCGAGGAACACAAGCAGCACTGGCTGCCCGGCATGGCCGCGGGCGAACTACTGGGCTGCTTCGGGCTGACCGAGCCCGACGTCGGATCCGACCCCGCAGCGATGAAGACCCGGGCGCGGCGCGACGGTTCGGATTGGGTGCTCAACGGCCGCAAGTTGTGGATCACCAACGGCTCGGTCGCCGATGTCGCGATCGTGTGGGCGGCCACCGATGACGGGATCCGTGGCTTCATCGTCCCCACCCGAACACCCGGATTCAACGCCAACACGATTCACCACAAGCTGTCGCTGCGGGCGTCGATCACCAGTGAACTGGTGCTCGACGACGTACGGCTGCCCGCCGACGCGATGCTGCCCGAAGCCAAAGGTTTGCGGGGTCCGCTGTCCTGCCTGTCCGAGGCACGTTACGGCATCATCTGGGGATCGATGGGAGCGGCGCGGTCGGCCTGGCAAGCCGCGCTCGACTACGCCACCCAGCGCAACCAGTTCGGCAGGCCGATCGCCGGGTTTCAGCTCACCCAGGCCAAACTCGTCGACATGGCGGTCGAACTGCACAAGGGGCAACTGCTGTCGCTGCACCTCGGGCGCCTCAAGGACAGCGTCGGCCTGCGTCCCGAACAGGTCAGCTTCGGCAAGCTCAACAACACCCGGGAGGCTATCAAGATCTGCCGGACAGCTCGGACGATATTGGGCGGCAACGGGATATCGCTGGAATACCCAGTCATCCGGCACATGGTGAACCTGGAATCGGTGTTGACTTACGAGGGCACGCCCGAGATGCATCAGCTGGTACTCGGCCAGGCCTTCACCGGTAGCGACGCCTTCCGCTGACAGAAGTACACAGGAGCATTCAGTGGCCGCACGCTTGGAATACACCGCCGAACATCACCAATTCCGGCAACTGGTACGCGATTTCGTACAGCACACCGTGGTGCCGGCGCACGAAACGTGGGAGAAAGTGGGTCAGTGGGACCGCTCGCTGTTCCTCGAAGCCGGAAAGCTTGGGCTGCTCGGCTTTTCGGTACCCGAGCACCTCGGCGGCCCGGGAGTCGACGACTTCCGCTACAACGCGATCGTCATCGACGAACTGCAGCGGGCCGGGGCGGCTGCGGAATCGATCGCGGTCACCCTGCAAAACGACATCGTGCTGCCCTATCTCACCGACCTGACCACGCCCGAGCAGCAACGGCGCTGGCTGCCCGGCGTGGTGACCGGAGAGACGGTGCTCGGCATCGCCATGACCGAACCCGGCGCCGGCAGCGATCTGGCCGGGATCCGGACGTCGGCGGTGCGTGACGGCGACCACTACGTCGTCAACGGCGCCAAGACGTTCATCTCCAACGGCCAGAGCGGCGACCTGTTTGTGATCGCGGTGCGCACCTCACCGGATCGGCACAAGGGCCTGTCGCTGCTGGTGGTGGCTGCCGATACACCGGGCTTCTCCCGCGGCCGCAACCTGGAGAAGATCGGCCTGCACGCCCAGGACACCAGCGAGCTGGCTTTCACCGACATGCGGGTGCCCGTCGGCAACCTGCTCGGGCAAGAGGGCATGGGGTTCTACCAGCTGGTGGGGAACCTGCCCCAGGAGCGGCTGGCGCTGGGGGTGGGCGCGGTCGCCGCCGCCGAAGCCATCTTCGCCGAAACGCTGGACTACGTCCGCGGCCGCAAGGCCTTTGGCTCGCCGATCGCCGGTTTCCAGAACAGCCAGTTCGTGCTCGCCGAGCTGGCAACCGAAATCGACATCGCGCGAACGTTTCTCGATGACTGCCTCGCCGAGCATCTCACCGGTGACCTCACCGCTGCGCGGGCCGCGAAGCTGAAATGGTGGACCACCGATCTGCAGGTGCGCACCGCCGACCGCTGCCTGCAACTGCACGGTGGATACGGCTACATGCGCGAGTACGCCGTATCGCGGGCATTCGTCGACGCCCGCATCCAGACCATCTACGGCGGCACCAACGAGATCATGAAGACGATCATCGCCAAGGAGCTGGGTATCTGATGGCCGTCGACTACAGCCAGCTTCCCGTCGAGGAGGCGGTGCGCGTGGCTCGCGCCAGCTCACGGCGCCGGCAGGTGCTCGACGCCGCGGTCAACGTCATGGGCCGCAGCGGGTTTCACCAGATGTCGATGCAGGATCTGGCCACCGAGGCCAAGGTCAGCGTCGGCCTGATCTACAAGTACTTCGGCGGCAAGGAAGACCTGCTGCTCGCGACGATCGTACGAATCCTCGATGTGTTCCGCGATCAACTGGCGCCCGTGATCGACGCCGCCGGCGACGACGTCGTCGACCAATTGGCCGCGGGAATCCGGCGCTACATCCAGATCGTCGACGAGAACCTCGACGGCGTGGTGCTGACCTACCGGGAGAGCCGAACGCTCGGGCCCGCCGGCCGGACGCAGATCAAGGAACTCGAAATCGCCTCCGCAGCACCACTGCGTGCTGCTGTCGAAGCCGGCATCGCCCAGGGTGTGTTCCGCGATGTAGACATCGACCTCACCGTCTTCGACATCATGCTGCTCGCCCACGGGTGGGCGCTCAAGCACTGGCACTTCGGGCCGATCTACACCCTGGACGCATACATCGGGTTGCAGACCCGCCACGTGCTCAACGCGTTGGTTGCAGATGACCATCGCGCGGATTGCGCACACCTGATGGAATAGCGGTCATGAGTACTCGGATGGTGGCCATTCTCGCCGCGTGCTTGTCCCTGGGGGCCGCCACCGGGACGCCCGCAGCCCACGCCGATCCCACCGCCACGCTGCCCCCGATGACATCCGGCGGCGGCGGACCGATCATCGGGGGCGGTAACGACGCAGGGGTGTTAAAGCAGCTGTTCAGTTTCGACAGTCCGAACGTCCAGGAGGCCGACGGCTCGGACGCCGCGCAGTTCATCACGGCCGCCGCCACGGTCTCCGACCAGCAACTCGCCGCGCCCTTCGTGCTCTTGCGGCGAGGGCTGGCGTGCCAGACCAACGATGCCGGATCCGGGGCCGGCTTCGGGGCGCGCGCCTATCGACGCAACGACGGGCAGTGGGGAGGCGCCATGCTGGTCGCGACGAAGAGCGGCACGCCAGACGTCGACGCCCTGGTGAGCTGCGTCAAGACCAACTGGCGCAGGGCCACGGCCGGCGGGGAGAACGCGATGTGCAACAACGGCTGGACCACCCCCACCTCCTACGAGAGCCGCCGCGGCGGCGAGACCTACTACATCCTGCTCGCCGGCACCGCCGCCGATTTCTGCAGCGACCTCAACGTGAGATACAAGGACAACGCCAGCGGGTGGCCACTGTAGAAAGGCGACGGAGCCGCAGCCGTGCGGGCTTCATTGATGCCGCGCTCCCACTTGATGCGGGCGGGGCGGTCCCGGCGCTCGCCCACTGATCGCGCTGCGCGCAACCGAATCTGAGGGGCATACTGCTTTTGACGTTGGGCCCTAATGCCCTGTCTGAGGGTGTTGTCGGAGGCGCAGCATCACCATTCACGGGTAAGGAGGCCAACAGTGATGAAGAAAGCCATCGTGGTCGCGGCCCTGGGTCTTGTCGCCGCTGGCTGTGCGTCCGAAACACACACCAGCAGTAGCACCAGCTCAACCACGAAAATGCCGCACGCCCAAGCCGTGCGCGAATGGGTGGAATCCACCATGGACCACCAGCAAGACTTGGCGAACGCCGTGGTTTCAGCCGGTCTGGCCGCCGGTCATCTGGACTACGCAGCTCTCCACGCAGCTTGCCACCGGGCCCATGACGCGGCAGACGAGCTCCAACGCCATATGCCCACCCCCGACAAAGAACTCACCGACGCGCTGGAAGCGAGCCTCAACGACTTCGACACCGCGTCACACTTCTGCGTCGCCGCGGTCGAGGACA
>CAYNLB010000016.1:7329-49326 GCA_964397935.1 uncultured Mycobacterium sp. | reverse complement strand
TTCATGCGCTCTTCGACCAGGCTGGCCAGCGTCGGGAACATCAGGGCGTAGTCGAGGCCGAGCTCGTCCATGACCTCCAGCCGCGCGGCGGGTTCGCGGAAGGCGGGGATCGCCTTCATCGGCTCACCCATCACTTCCCGGTAGCTCTTGCCGCCGCTGCCGTGCCGGAAGTACTCCTCCTGGGCGCCGGGCCGGGCCACCACCTCGAATGTGGGGTTCGGGATGTACTCGCTGATGTGTCCGCGAACGACGATCTTGGTGCGACCACGAACCTGCACGTAGTCGATCACGTTCTTGCGGTTGTCCGGGAGGAACTTGGTGAGGGCTTCCTGCGGTTCATACATGTGGTTGTCAGCGTCGAACACGGGGAAGGGAAGCTCGCGAGAGGGCATGGCGATCTCCTTGGAAGTCTGGATTCCCAATGGGTGGTAATGACGTTACCACTTTTTGCGCAACAAGGTGGACAGCGGATTTGCCTGGCCCTTGAACAGGCCTGGAAAGAACCAAAGAAGCTACGTATCCGCGGTATCCGCACCGAGACCAATCGTCGGCGTCGTTCCGTTGATGATGGCGAAATTCACGGTCGCGGTCGCCACCAGCTCGTCGTCGCCGTCGCCGTAGATGTCGATCTGCATGACCATCGCACGGCGTCCGGACCGCAGCATTCGGGGCACCGCGAAGGCCGAGCCCTGCCGAATCGGCCGCAAGTAGCGGACGAACAGGTCGGCGGTGGTCATCGTGGTGCCTGACTGCAGATAGTCGAGTCCGAACTGTCCCGCCGCCACGTCCACGAGTGTTGCGATCAAGCCACCCTGCAGGGCGCCGGAGGTATTGACGACCTGGGGACTGACCGGCATGGTCATGGCGAATTCGCCGTCGCGGCTGCCCGGGCGCATGCCGATCTGGGCGAATAGCTCGGTCAGCGAGGGCGCCGCCGACTCTTCGTCGGTTTCCCGGATGCCGAGGGCACGGCTGCAGAAGTCATACAGCTGACCGGCGTCGACTGCTGCGTCGTTCAATTCCGTGCCCAGCCAGTGCAATCGCTGTGCACCCATCACGGTCTGCATGACGATCGCGGCCGCCGCCCCCACATCGAGTCCGGGGTTGAAGACGCCCTCGGTGATGCCCTGCCCGACGATGTCGCGGATCAGCCGATGAAGGGGAGAGAGCACCCGGGCGTAGTCACGCGGACGGGTCTCGGCCAAATGCTGGTTGTAGAGAGTCAGTGCCCGGTTGAGGCTGTCCTGGGTGCTTGACTCCGGTTGTTGGCTGACCCGGTCGATCACCAACTTCAGTGCGGCTGTGCTATCCAGACCGGTGGTCTCGGTGCGCCAGGCCTGCACCGATTGCGCGATCGTCCTGTCGAACAGCGCCAGCAGCAACTCGTCCTTGCTGCTGAAGTGCTGGTAGAACGCCCTCAGCGACGTCTTGGAGCGCGCGACGACCTCCTGGACGGTGAAGTCGGTGCGTCCCGTCTCGCCCAATATCGCAACGGCGGTCTTGATGAACCGGTCGCCGCGCGTCGCGTCCATGTCGTCACCGGGGTCGGCCATACGCGCTTGATCCCCTTCCGTCGCGCGGTGGTCGCGCTACGAGAATGAGGTTACCGCGCGCTGGGACAATTCCGCGAAGCCGGAGATCGTGGGCGGTTAAATGGTACAAAGGGGACGATCAGGCTTGCCATGCCGGCGCGGGCTTGGCCAGCCTTGCCTTTTCGCCCGCGTTTCCCGCTGGTGAACCTTGATCGAGCGACCGCCGGTGCCGCCGAGGGGGAATATTGAAATGGCGGTACAGACAACACCGCACACCGTGTCGCCCGCCAAGCGGTGGCTCGCAATAGGGAGAAGCGAATGAACGGCGTGAGGAAGTCACGGCATGGCTTGTTACTCGCGGTCGACTCGGCCGCCAACTACCTGCTCGGCCTGCCGCTGCTGATCGCGCCTCGCCGATCAGCCCAACTGTTGGCCTTACCCTCCGATGGCCCCGGTTTCTATCCCAGGGTTCTCGGTGGAGTGCTTACCGGTGTCGCCACAGCTCTGGCCATGGAGCGAGCCCGGAGTGACGACAGCTCCCCGGCTGGACTGGGAGTCGCTGGCGCAATCGCCATCAACACGTTGGGAGGCGGTGCCGTGGCAGTCTGGCTCAGCACGCCTGCCGCTGCGGAGCTTCCGCTCAAGGGCCGCGCATTGTTGTGGGGCGTCGCTTCCGCCGTTCTTGCGATCGGCGCCATCGAGGCACGGGAAATACGACGTTAGCGAACTCGGTGGGAAACACCCCGTTGCCCGGTTCGACTGCGCGCCCATGACGCACGTTTGCCGGTCTCGCGGCCGGGCGGCGACGAGCATGTCACCACCGTCTCGGCGATCCCGCCGGCGGAATCTCCTCTTAGCCGCGAGAGGATTGATTATCCTTCCGCAATGGCATCGAGCGCGTCGGGGAAGGTCGCATTCGTCACCGGCGGCGCATCCGGCATCGGCGCCGCGCTGACCACCAAGCTGGCCGACGGGGGCGCCGAGGTCTGGATCGCGGATCGGCAGGTCGGCCCGGCGCGGGAGCTGGCGCAACGCCTCAGCAGTGGCGGTGGGAAGGCGCACGCGATCGAACTCGATGTGCGCAGCTATCCCTCGTTCGAGGGCGCCGTCGCCGAGGCGGTGCAGCAATCCGGGCGGATCGATTACCTGTTCAACAATGCCGGCATCGGGGTCGCCGGTGAGGTCGACTCGTACACGCTCGATGACTGGAACGACGTCTTCGACGTGAATCTGCGCGGTGTGGTGCACGGCATCCAGGCGGCCTATCCGATCATGATCCGGCAGCACTCCGGACACATCGTGAACACGGCGTCCATGGCCGGTCTCATGACCACTGCGGGCCAGGCAAGCTACACCGCCACCAAACACGCCGTCGTTGCGCTCTCGAAGACGTTGCGTCTGGAGGCCGAGCGCCACGGCGTGCGGGTATCGGTGCTCTGTCCGGGCGTGATCCGGACACCGATCCTGACCGGCGGCCGGTACGGACGAACCGGTATGGCCGGCGTCAGCGACGAGGAAATCCTGAAAATGTGGGAGCGGTTACGGCCGATGGCGCCCGAAAAGTTCGCCCAGCGCGCGCTGCGTGCCGTGTTCCGCGGAGACGCGATCATCGTGGTGCCCGCGTGGTGG
This sequence comes from uncultured Mycobacterium sp., assembly GCA_964397935.1. Classification (GTDB taxonomy): domain Bacteria; phylum Actinomycetota; class Actinomycetes; order Mycobacteriales; family Mycobacteriaceae; genus Mycobacterium. The sequence continues at coordinate 46,165 of CAYNLB010000016.1, read as the reverse complement.
AAGGCATTTTGGTACCTGGAGCGGCTCTCGCCGGCATTGTCGATGCGGTTTGCGAAGGTATCGCTCAAGCGCCTGCGCGAAATGGCGTCCGCCGCCTCCTGATCCGCTGCATGTTTGCTGCGAGGGCGGAATCGTGCACTCTTGTCGGGCTTTTCACCATCTGCACGCTCGCCGGGAAAGGACTGCAAGGGGAGGGCACGTGGAAAGTGAATGCTTCATCATGTCGTCGTTCTGGGCGGTCAGCCCAATCGCCGCAGTGGTCGTGCTCACCCCGGTGAACCGGCTGCCAGCGGCCGGCTTGAGCGTAACCAATGGACCGGAATTCGTACGCCGTCGACGATGCGGAGCGACCAGGCGTCGGTCGCAGGCCACCGCGCCGTGCTGCGCCTGACGCCCCAGCAACGGTGTCCGCGCAGACCAGAATGGGGCGACCGGGCTGCTGGGCGGTGCCGCTGTTGGCGAGCCAGATAGCGGGCGCCGCGACAGTTCAGATGGGAGACACCATGGCAAGGAACAGGATGGCCATTCCGGTGGCCATCGCTGCTTGTCCGAGGTTTGCCAGGGACACAGAGCGGGTCGCGTCGTGCTGTCGCTCGGTGAAGTATCTGGAGGCCCAGAAACCTGCTGCGATCGCGAAGGTGACGGTACCGAGCCAGTTCGCTGCGCCAACCCATATGGATGGTCCGCCGCTTGCGGCGTTCATGCCGGCCACGTTCATTCCTGGCATTGAGGTGTTCGGCTGGCCGGTCGAAAGAGCAAGCAGCAGCCGGTTGTTCATGCTGGCATACATCCAAGCGGTCGCGAGCATCATCAGGCCGTGGTATCCGTACAACCGTCGCGAGGCGGGCGCTCGGGTCGCAACCATGCCTAGCGTCGTGAACCACACGGCCGCGAGCAGAAAGAACACGGCAGGTCCCGTTGTCGGAGATCGCATGCTCCACGGCCAGGCCATCACGGCCATGGCGACTGCCATGAGGAAGTGCAAACCGTGGCTGACCACCACAGTCCACGGGCGGCGTCGGGTGATGATCGGTACAACGCATTCGACGGCGCTCAACGCGAACAGTCCGGTGACGATCCACCGAAGCACCAGGCCGTGGATCATGCGATCGCAGGCCGCTCGGACCGGCAGAAATTATGTAGTTGTGAATCGATGGCGCGAGCAGCTCTTGTCATGTGTCGCGACCGAAGCGGCGTAGCCGCAGCGAGTTGGTCACCACGCTGACTGAGGACAGCCCCATCGCCGCGCCTGCCACGACTGGGTTCAGCAGGCCGAATGCGGCAAGGGGGATGGCGGCGGTGTTGTAGCCGAATGCCCAGCCGAGGTTTTGGTGGATCGTGCGCAGGGTTTGGCGTGAGAGTTGAATCGAACGCACGACACCGTCGAGCCGGCCGGACATCAGTGTGATGTCGGAAGCCTCGATGGCCACGTCGGTACCGGTGCCGATCGCAATCCCCAGGTCTGCCTGTACCAGCGCGGGGGCGTCGTTGACGCCGTCGCCGATCATGGCGACCAGCCTGCCCTCGTCCTGGAGCCGGCGGATCTCGTTGACCTTGTCTTCGGGCAAGACCTCGGCCAGCACGCGGTCGATGCCGACCTGGGCGGCAATCGCGGTCGCGGTGCGGGCATTGTCGCCGGTGATCATGGCGACCTGCAGCCCCAAGGTGTGCAGCTGACGGACCACCTCGACGGCGTCGTCTTTGATCGTGTCAGCCACCGCGAGCACCCCAACGACGCGGTCGTCGCGGCCGACGAACACCGCCGTGCGGCCCTGCTCTTCGAGCTCGGCGGCGGCCGCGGCGAGATGTTCGGGCAGACGTAAGTCGTTTTCGTCGACGAGCTTGCGCCGCCCGACCAGCACTGCTTGGCCGTCGACCTCGCCGCGCACGCCGTGGCCGGCCAAGTTGGTAAATGCCGTGGCTGCCGGTATTTCGAGGTCGCGCTCGCGGGCGCCGGCGACGATGGCCGCGCCGATGGGATGCTCGGAGCCCGATTCGACCGCGGCGGCGATCTGTAGCACAAGATCGATTTTTTGCCGCTTGTCGGCGATGACATCGATGAGTTGCATCTGGCCGCGGGTCAGGGTGCCGGTCTTGTCGAACACCACGGTGTCGATCCTCTTGGAGGCTTCTAAGACCTCGCCGCCTTTGACCAGGATGCCCATCTCCGCGCCGCGGCCGGTGCCGGCGATGATCGCCGTCGGAGTGGCCAGGCCCAGTGCGCACGGGCAGGCGATGATCAGCACCGAGACTGCCGCGGTCATGCCCGCGATCGGGTTGGCCGCGATCAGCGCCCACCCGGCAAACGTCAGGGCGGCCACGCCAAGGACGGCGGGTACGAACACCGCCGACACCCGGTCGGCCAACCGCTGCACCGGGGCCTTGCCGCCCTGGGCCTGCTCCACTAGGCGCACGATCTGGGCCAGCGCGGTGTCGGCGCCCACGGCGGTGGCCCGCACGGTCAACCGGCCGTCGGTGTTGACGGTGGCCCCGGCGACCCGATCGCCCACCGTTTTCTCCACCGGCATCGATTCGCCGGTGAGCATGGACTCGTCCACCGCGGCGCGCCCGTCGACGATCTCACCGTCCACGGGAATCTTCTCCCCTGGTCGCACCAGCAGCAGGTCTCCGACCTGCACTCGCTCCACGGGCACGAGAATCTCTTGGTCGTCGACGAGCAGGCAGGCTTCCTTGGCGCCCATCTCCAGCAGCGTGCTGATCGCCTCGCGGGTCTTACCCGTGGCCCGAGCCTCGAAGTAGCGGCCCAGCACCACGAACGCGATGATCAACGCCGCGGTGTCGAAGAACAGCGGCCCACCGGCGAACAGTTGGTAGGTGGAGTAGGCGAACGCGGTCAGCGTGCCCAGGCTGATCAGCGTGTCCATGCCTGCGGACCCTGCCCGCGCCTGCTGTACGGCACCGACCAGGAACGGCCACCCGGCCACGAACTGCACCGGCACCGTCGCGGCAAAGGCCAACCACCCCGCCCACGCGCCGCCGAACAACATCGGTGCTGCCATCGACACCAGCCCCAACGGCGCGGCCAGCCACACCCGCCGCAACCATTTGCGCTGCTCGCCCTTGGCATCGGCGACCGGCGCCCCATGACAGGACGCCGCCGGCTCGTGACAACTACCCCCGCCAGTCGCCTCGGAGGCATCGGTATCGGGCGAGAGGCCCAGCAAGCGCAGGATTCCACCGGCGACCTTCTGCACCACACCGCCGTTGCCCGCATCCGCCGAATGCGGGGCACGCGCAGGCACCATTCCCGCGGGGATGTGCTGGGCCTCGGTGATCGCCGATAGCACCGCGGCCGTGTCGCAGTCATCCGGCAAATACCAGATCACCACCGATCCCGATCGGGGATAGGCCTGCACCGCACGCACACCCGCTACCCTGGCCACCGTATCTTCGATCGCCACAGCCCGAACCGCGTCGAAGTCAAACCCGCTGGCGCGCACCCGCATCCGCCCTCCCCCCTGGGAGACGACGTTTAGCGTGGCGCCAGCATCAGTGCTCAGTGGAGTTTCAGTGGCAAGCATTGTCAGCCTCATGGCCCACGTTCGGGGTCGAGTCGGCTGCCACCGGTGGCGCAACCCGTTCGCCGATGCGCTCTGCGGCTTCGGCGAGCACGTCGGCTGTTGCCAGGCGCGCTTTCTCGGCGGCCTCTTTGGTTTTGCGCTCGGTGCTGCGCGCGGCGCGCAGACCCAAAGCGGTAGCGCCAACCGTCACCCTCCGCCACGGCGCCTTCGCCAAAGCCTCATACGCCGCAACGCCCACCACACCGGTCACCACGGTGGGCACCGCCTTCCCTAACAATCCCTGCCAAGCCATCCTCAAAACTTCCTTCCTATCGTTGACCCATCACAAGGTTGCGGACAGTCACAATCCCGACCGCCAGGTTCATACCGTGCTCCTCGTCGGCAGCGGCTGGTCATCAACTGGTTCTCCGACCGCGGTGCGACTGAGTTGCGCCGGCGGATCGGTCAGCGCCGTGAACTTGACCGCAGCATTGAGCGCGGCTGCCGAAATACGTTCCTGAGTGTTTGTGCGACATCACTCGATTTGCCCGCCCCGGCAAGCACTGGACCGTGGAGATCTGCTTCATCGCATCCACGCAGTACTCCTCGGACTGCACCATCCGAACGATCCCGTCGACATGACCCCGGATCGCCTGCAGCCGGTTCAAAGCCCCATCCTTCTTGGCCGTTGATTCCATCGCACAACTTCCTCGCTTTGAACTTCGACCATACTATACCCCCCCACCCTATATGACGGAGGTCCGTTACGCTTTGGCAGCGCGGCGAATATCAGGTTCATGCCCGCGGCAGCGCACGTCCGGTGTGCGGCCGCGCATTTGTTCGGCACCCGGTGAGGTACTGGCAGGTCCGGTACCGGGCCATGACTGCGAACCCGAGGGTCACGACAGCATAGAGCGCCCAGCTGATGTCGCGGGCAAAAATATCGCCGCCGCACGAGAGGGACCGAAGGTCCTGAAACGCTTCGACCTTCACGTCGACGCGACGCCCTTACGAGCTACGGCATCGAAGGTGCGCTCGAGATAGGGTTACCCGGCTACACCGCGAACGACGGTCACCCGCCCCGGGCCTCGATCATCGCGGAGCGATTGACCTTGGTGGCCGCGGTCCGGGGGATCGTGTCGACGAATTCGACAGTCTTGGGAGCTTTGTAGTGGGCGAGCCGGCTCTTCGCATACTCGATCACGTGCGCCTCGGTGAGCGGCACGCCGTCCGCGAGCTGGACCACCGCATGTACGCGGCGGCCCCACTGCGGATCGGAGAGCCCGATGACGACGACGTCGGCGATGCCGGGGTGACCGGCCAGCGCCGACTCCACCTCGGCCGGGAACACGTTGGCGCCACCGGTAATGATCATGTCGACTCGGCGGTCGACGATGTAGAGGTAGCCGTCCTCGTCGAGGTACCCGATGTCGCCGGCGGAACGAAAGCCATCATCGGTCGACGGCAGCGGCGAAGCGCCGCCCAGATAGCGGGATCCCGCGCTCATCGGCGCGCGCAGGTAGATCTCGCCGTGCTCACCGGGACCAAGCGGTTTGTTCCCCGCGTCGAGGATCCGGATTTCGGTGTCCCGAAAACCGCGGCCGACACTCCCCGGATGAGCCAGCCACTCGTCGCCACGCAACGCGGTGAGTCCGAGATTTTCCGTCATGCCGTAGGCCGTCACGATCTGTTCCGGGCTCAGCAGCTCGAACCAGGTATGCATGAGCGACGGCGGCATCACCGCGGCGCCCTGCAGGACGAACACGATGCTGGACAAGTCTCGCTGCCGGACATCGGCTCGAGCCGCGATCCGCGCCAGCATCGTGGGCGTGGCGGTGAAGTTGGTGATCCGAAAGCGTTCGATCACGTCCAAAACCAATGCCGCGTCGAATTTTTCGAGTATTACCAGATGGTCACCGGCCAGCAGCATCAGCAAGGTGGCGAAGCCATTGGTGTGATACATCGGCGCGGGCACCATGATGGTCTGCGGTTGAGCTACCGGTGTCCAGTTCGACAGGAATGGCTCGCCGTGCGCGGGCGTCCAGAGCGACGGCGCCAAGCTGAGGATCACCTTCGGTACGCCGGTCGATCCGCTGCTGCAGATTCCGTTGGCATGCGGAGAAACGGCCGCGGGCAGCGGGCTTGCGGACTCGCGGGCCGCCCGCGCGTCCAGTTCCCACCGGTTCGTTTCGTCGACGACCACGGCGGGGTCGATCACCGCGCGCACTCGATCCCGCTCCCATTCGGGCAGGTCCCAGTGCATGGGGACGGGAACCGCGCCGATCTTCCAGCACCCCAGGGTAGCCAGCACGAGGTGTTGTGAGTTCGGGATTGCCAGTGCGACAAGGGAGCCCGTTTCGGCGCCGTTGGCGGCCAGCGCACGGCCCCACTGGTTGGCGCGGGCGTCGAGTTCGCCGAAGGTCAGCGAGGTCGCGGTGCCATCGAGCGCAACGATGGTCACGGCGGTTTCGTCGCGCCGCTGCTGCGCGAGCTCCGCAAGCCTGGTTCCGAACGGGATCCCGTCTTCGAGCGGGTTGCCGGTCGCTTCGGACGCGAGGGGTTCGGCGCGGCTCATGCCGACACCGGCCCGCTGAACAGCGTCTCCAGGGAGCCGTCCCGGACATCGGGTATCAGGCGCAGCGCGAGAGCCTCGGCTCCCAACGGCAACCGAATCAGCGGTTGGGTATGCCGGTCGAGCACGCTGACGTCGGATTCATCGCAAAAACCCAAGGCGCCGAGCAACTGGTGCGAGGTGCGCAGCACCTGTCGTGCGGTATCGGATGCCTTGAGCCGGAGTACCAGGGCGTCCGCCGAACGGATTTGTCGCGGTAGCGATTCCGGTCGGCAGGTGGTGTACTTCGCCAGTTCGTGAAGTCCCCGCACGGCGACGGCCGCATCCGCGACGGCGAACCTGACGGCCTGGAAGTCCGCCAGCGGCTTGCCGAACTGGATGCGGCTGCGCACATGTTCGGTGACGATCCGCAGTGCCTGCTGCGTCGCTCCCAGAATCCGCCATGATCCCAGCACGAGATGAAGGTTAACGTCGGTGGCCGGAACAGTTCCATCGGGTCCGCTCAGCGCGGCGGGCACCAGGAACGGGCCCAATTTGGGGTTCGTCCGGGCCGCCGGTTGCGGCTGGTAGCGGGTGCCATCCAGGTCGGCGGCGATCCAGTCACCGGCCAGATCCCCATGGTCGATGCGCGGCGCCTCCGGATTGACCAGGGCAAGCCGTGCGCCGTCGATCGCCAGCAACTCTTCGACGAGCGGATAGGGCAGAGCGGTTGCGCCGGCGGCCTGGCAGAGCACCGCGGCGGCCAACACGTCGTCGGGCGCCGACCGGACATCGAGCTCGAATGCGCCGAGCTCGCCCAGGGCCGTAGATGCGGCGTCCCGAACGCCGTCGTCGGTTTCGGCGCGCAGCGCCGCCGGTGGCCCGCCCAGCCGGGCGAGTCGCTTAGCCGCGACGGCGGCGAAGTCGCTGATATCTTGCGGCAGATCGGTTTTCACCGGTGCTCTCCCAACACATCCCGTGCCACCAACATTTTCTGCACTTCGATGGTGCCCGACGCCACGGTGGCTGCCTGTGCGTACCGCCAATGGTCTTCGATCGCCCCGTGCAGCGGCGCGGACGCGCCGCTGTCGAGTGCGGTCGGGCCCAGCACATCGAAAAGCAGCTCGGCGACCTGCTGATCGCAGGTCGTGGTGGCGATACGGGCGGCGCTGGCCGCCGCGCCGGCCTTCGGGTCGTCCTGCAGCGACACCGCGCGATAGGCCAGGAGCCGGGCCACCCGTAAGTCGACCAGTGCCCGAGCCCACCGGGAGCGAATCGTTTCGGGCAGTTGGTCCCAAGCATCGCCGAGCTGCGTGCGCATCCGTTCGAGCAGCGACTCGCAGCGCGCGTAGCGCGCGATGCCGACCCGCTCGAATGCCAGCGCTTCGCGCATCACCCGCCAGCCATCGCCGACCTCGCCGAGCACGTCGCCGGGGAATGCCTGCACGTCGTCCAGGAACATCTCGTTGAGGTGGTGCGGTCCCAGCATCGATGGGATCGGCCGGACGGTGAAACCGGGCCGGTCCATGGGAATCAGAAACAGTGTGAGTCGTTTGGGTTTTGGCGCTTCGGGATCGGTGCAGGCCGCGAGCACGCACCAGGACGCCATCAACGCATACGACGTCCACACCTTCTGGCCGGTGATCCGCCAGCCTTTGCCATCGGGGCCGTCCGGCACCGCGCGGGTGCGCAACGACGCGAGGTCGGTTCCGGCCTCCGGCTCCGAAAAGCCCTGGCACCAGATCACGTCCCCGGATGCGATGGCCGCGAGGTGCTTGGCCTTCTGTTCGGCCGTTCCATAACGCATCAGTGCCGGACCGACCCAGTTGATTCCCATGTACTGCGGACCCCGGGGCTCGTGCTGGGCCCACATCTCCTCGCGCAACACCGTCTGCTGCCAGACCGAACCGCCTCCGCCGCCATGCTCTTTCGGCCAGGCCAGCGCCAATAGTCCTTCGGCGGCCAGCAGCTTGCAGAAGGTCTCGGTGGTGGCGAGATCCTGCGGATTTTCGGTGCAGGCACCCAGGAAGTCGGCGGGGATGTGGTTGGCGATTAGCTCGCGCAAGTGGTTTCGTAGGTGTCCGGCGTCGTCGCCGAGGTCGTAATCCATCGTCGTCATCCCTTCGGCAGCCCGAGCAGGCGCTCGGCGATGATGTTGCGCTGCACCTCCGACGTTCCGCCGTAGATGGTCGCGGCCAACGCGTCCTGACGTTCGAAGAGCAGATCCGGGTCGCTGGCCGAGTCCGGCCCCGCGGCGACAGCACTGAGTTCCCAAACACGCTGCAAGGTCAGTGATCCGAGCAGTTTCATGATGTCGACTTCCGGGCTGGGCCGGCCCGCCAGCTCGTTGCCCAAAGCGCGATATCCGGTGGCCCGCAGCGCCTCCGCGTCGGCGAGCAGGGAGCCCAGCTCGGCGTAGACGTCTTCGTCGCGGGTGCCGCGCACCGAGGCGAGGCCGCGCCTGATCTCGACCCAGTTCATGATCCAGATCATCTGGCGTTCATGATGTAGCGACGACAACGCGACGTTCCACCCGCCGTTGAGCGGACCCAGCAGGTTTTCCACCGGCACCTCGACGTCCTCGAGCAAGACCTCGCAGAAAGTTTCGTCGGAGACCGACGCCATCCGGATGGGCTCGACCCGCACCCCGGGCGAACGCAGATCCAGGATCAGGCACGAAATGCCACGATGTTTCGGCGCCTGCGGGTCGGTGCGGGCATAGAGCGTGCACCACCGCGACTCGTGGGCCTGTGTGGTCCAGATCTTTCTGCCGTTGACCCGGAATACGTCTTGGTCACGTTCGGCGCGCGTGCGCAGGCCGGCGAAATCCGAACCCGCTTCGGGCTCCGACATACCCAGCGCCCACCATTCGTCGCCGCGCAGCAGCGGAACCAGCAGGCGGTCGACTTGGGCGGGTGTGCCGAACTGCCGGATGGCCGGCGCGGCGACATTGGGGCCGGCGATGTTGGGCAGCTTGGGCGCCGACCGCAGCGCGGCCTCGAGCCGGACTTCCATGGCGTCGCGCAAGTCCAGCGATCGACCTCCGTGCTCGCGGGGCCACGTGGGTTGGATCCAGCCGGCCTCGAAGGCGGCCCGCTGGTAGTCACGCCGCAGCGAGAGGTCCCATCGGTACTGCCGATACTTCTCGAGGTAGTCGCCCGGCAGGAAGTCCGACAGCCAGGCGGCGAACTCGTCGACCACCGCCGTCATTGCGCACCTCCCGTGAAACGGCGGCCCACCTCGTGATAGAGGGCGCGACTGTCTCCCAGCAGCGCGGCACCCTGCCAGGCGTGCCGGACATAGAGATGGAGGTCGTGCTCCCAGGTCTGTCCCAGGGCGCCGTGCACCTGGACCGCGGTGCGCGCACAATTGCGCGCCGCGTCACCGGCGGCCGCCTTGGCCAGCGCCGCCGCGGTCCAGGCTTTCGCGGGCGCGGTGCTCGGATCGCTCAGCCGCGCCGCCGCCGCATAGGTGAGGCTGCGGGCGCGCTCGAGGTTGACGTAGTTGTCGGCCAGCGCGTGCTTGATGCCCTGGAACGCGCCGATCGGCTTGCCGAACTGGTGACGTGATTTTGCGTGCTCGACGGAGCGAAGCAAGGCGCCGCTCGCCACGCCGACCAGATCCGCGGCGGCGGCCATCAACGGCGCCGTCAGTGCCGATTCGAGGTGGACGGGTGCGCTGGCCAACGGCTCGGCGTCGATTTCGACGCCGGACACCGGTTGCGCGGGATCGGTGGACTCGTCGGCCCGTACCGGGGTCGTCCCGTCGCCACAGCGTGCGACGGCTGCCAGGACGCCGCCGTCGTCGGATCGGGCCAGCGTGACGATCAGCTCGGCGCGGGACAGGTTGGGGACGGCGACCGCCCGGCCGCGCAGTCGCCCGTGGCGCAGCGTCATCGGCGTCCCGGGCAGCCGGTTCCCAGGGGAGTGCACGGCCAGGGTGGCGACCGTGCCCCCGGCGATGTCACCGAGCACCGAGTCAAGGCCGCTGCCGCGCAACGCTCCAGCCGCAAGACCGACGCTGCTCAGCAAGGGGATCGGCGCGATGGCCGCGCCGCATTCCTCGAGGACGACAACCAGCTCGACGGGTCCATAGTCACCGGTCTCGGGGGCCGCAAGTTCCGTCCAGCCGAGATCGACGACCGTCTTCCAGAGCGCGCGCCAACGCTCCGGGTCCGCTATCGCTTGGCGGGCGGCATCGGGCGGGGACTCGGTACGTAGGATGTCGCGCACGGTGTCGCGCAGCGACAGCTGCTCCGAGTTCAGTCCGACATCCATAAGAGCCCTAACATAATAAAGATAGTAAACTAGCCGGGCTGTTGCAATCGCACGGGAACATGTATAGAGGGCGCATGGTCGAGTGGTATCTGTTCCTGCCGCAGCTGCGGTTGTCGGCGGCCGAGATCGCGGAACGGGCGCGCCATGCCGAGGCCAGCGGTTTCGACGGAATGGCGTTCATCGATCATCTCGAGGCGCCCGGACTGCCCGATGAAAGCATCTGGGAGGCAATGGGCATTGCCACCTGGGTGGCGGCCAAGACGGAGCGGTTGCGGATCGGTCATCTGGTGCTCTGCGACGCATTTCGGCACCCGGCCGTGCTCGCCAAACAAGCCGTGACCTTGTCGGACGCCTCGGGCGGCCGATTCGAACTGGGGCTCGGCGCCGGATCGTGGCCCGCCGAGTTCACCAGATTCGATGTGGGCCAGCAGGATCCGGTGGCCAGGGTCGAGCAACTCGAGCGCCATCTTGCGCTCATCAGACAGTACTGGGGTGACGACGTGCAGGCCGGCTCGGCTGCGCAGGCGCCGCGACGGTCTCATCCGATACCACTGGTGCTCGGCGGCACCGGGCGCCGGATGATGGAACTCGTTCGCAGGTACGCGGATTGGTGGAACTTGCCGGCGAACCACCTGGACAAGTTGCCCAAGTTGGCCCCAGCGGCGGGAACGGCCCGGCTGTCGGTCCAGCAGATGGTGGGCTTCGTCCGATCGGGTAGCGATCCGAATACCGTGCGCGAGGTGAGCGCCCGGCGGTTCGGCAACCTGGGGTCGGGACTGGTGTGCGGCGATGCCGACGAGTTGATCGGCCACTTCGCCGGCTTGGCAGCCCAGCGGGTCGAGCGGTGCTACGTGTGGTTCGCCGACTTCGCCAGCCCGGATTCGCTGCAAGAATTCGGTGAATCGGTGATCAAGGCTTTCCCGGCGCCGTAGCCGTCAACGTTGCTGCGTGGCTCGCCGTCGGGCTTCGGCGGGAACGATCGGCGGTCGGGCAAAAGGACCTCGCTGCACCGCGCCGAGCCGGATTTCCGGTAGATCTACCGACGGGTCGACGGTGTCGAGCCAGGCGACGGCCTCGGCGACATCGGACACGTGAATGGCGTACATCTCGAAGGGGACGTCGGTCAGCATCTCCGTTTCCACCGGCCCCGGGGTCACGATGTGGACGCTGATGCCGTCACGGTCGACTTCGAGCGCCAGGGCCCGGGCGAACGCGTTCATGCCGGCCTTGGATGCCGAGTAGGCGGTCCGGGCCGGCATCGGCTCGTGCGCGGCCGATGACGAGATGAACACCAGCCGCGAGCCCGCGCGCATCCGGGGCAGCACGGCGGCGGTCACCACGAAACACGAATCCAGGTTGGCCGCCATGATGGCTTGCCACTGTTCGAAGGTCTGCTTGCGCGCATACGTTCCGCCGAGCGTGCCGGCCGCGTGAACGACGAGGTCGACCTTTTCCAATGTGCTTATCGCAGCCGAAAATACGTCTGGATCCGACGCATCGGCCACGATATGGCGCGCACCGATCTCGTGGGCAGCCGCCCGCAACGGGCCTTCGCGACGGGCCGACAGCACCACGTCGTAGCCCAACCCGGCCAGCTTGCGGCCGCATCCCTTTCCGATCCCGCCACTACCGCCGGTGACCAACGCGGTTCTCAAGGCGCGGCCTCTAGGAGTGCCGGATATCCCGCGGCCGCGACAATGCCTGCGGCGAAATCGCGTGGATCCGCTGATCGGGCCGACCCGAGAGCACATAGGTCTGGGTATCGGCGAGATGGCGGCCCGCGATACGACGGGCCCGGTCGACGTCACCCTCCGCGATGGTCTCTGTCAGTTTGATGTGCGTGGCAAGCGCCGCGCGGCGCTTGGCCAACGAGGGGTAAGTGCCCCTCGCCGCGCTTTCGTCCGCCCACTGTCGTTCGTGGCTGGTCCACAACGTCTCCAAGCTTCCGACTACCGCGATGATGGTGTGATTTCCGCAGCCGTGGACAACGAGATCGTGGAATCGACGCCCGATTTCGGTGAATCGCCGGCCGTCGTCGAGGTGCTCGGCCATGGATTCGTTGACCTGTTGGAGTTCCGGGACCAAGGTATCCGCCCGGTCCGGTCTCCGGGCCGCCAATGCGGCGCAGGCCGGTTCGAGTTCCTGCAGCGCCATGCCCAGGTCGGCGACTTCGACGGACTCGCTCTGCAACAACAGACCAAGCATGTAGGCGGCGCTGGTCTTCGCCGGAGCGTGCACGACTGCGCCGCCACGGTTACCCCGCCGGACCGAAACCAGCCCCTCGGTTTCCAGGATCCGCAGTGCTTCGCGCAGGGAGACCAAACTGACGTTGAACTGTTCGACGAGCACCTCTTGGCGCGGCAGGAGGTCGCCGTCGGCAAGTTCGCCGTCGATGATCTGGCGGCGCAACTCGTCGGCTACGATTTCGGCGATCCGCGGCGCCGACAACCGACGACGGGCGTCGGGGCCAATTCCCAAGGCGGTCATCCGATCCTCGAAACGAACGCAGACGTACTGGCTTAGCTATTTTAGCAGTAATGATATAAATAGCTTCTTGCGATCGCGTGTCGATCGGGAGGGCGGGAGTAATTGAGCGAGCGGTCCGACAGCCGGCCGACACCGCTGCATGAGTTGCGTGTCGTTGAGATCAGCGACCGGATAGCCGGCAGCTACTGCGGGAAGCTGCTGGTCGACGCCGGAGCGCAGGTGCGTAAAATCGAACCGCCGCAAGGAGATTCGCTACGACGATACTCGGCCACCGGTTCGCCGGTGCCGGACGGTCCCCATGGGCCGTGCTCGCCCTTCTATAGCTACCTCAATGCGGGCAAGCGCAGCATGACTGTCGCTGCGGGTTCTGACCGTTACCGCACCGAACTTGCCGGCGCCGACGTGATCGTCGCCACCGCCGGCCGTTCACAGGCCGCGGCGCTGGGCATCGATCCGCAGCGGCTGTTGGCGGCTTCTCCCCGGGCGATCATTGTCACGATCTCCGACTTCGGCTGGACCGGACCGCACGCCGATCGCGCAGCCAGCGAGTTCACCCTGCAAGCGTGGGCGGGCTCGCCCGGCTTTCGCGGTGATCCGGCCGGGCCTCCCATCTCGATCGGCGGCGACCTGGGGGAGTACATGGGCGGCGTGTACGCCGCTTTCGGTGTGCTGGCGGTGCGCCGCCGGGTCGAGCACGGTGGCCCCGGTGAGCATCTTGACCTGTCCATGCTGGAGGCGATGACCGCGATGCAGAGCAGCGAGTGGTTGCATTCGCAGTTGCTGCGAGTGCCGCCGATCCGCCGCACGCTGGAGGTGCCATCGATCGAGCCGGCCAAGGACGGCTACATCGGGATCACCATGGTCACCGGTCAGCAGTGGCTCGACTTCCTCGCGATGGTCGAGTGCCCGCAATTGGAGGAGATCGAACAGCTGCGATTTCAGATCGGCCGGTGGGCATACCGCGACCTCATTCGCGAACAGATCCGTCCGTGGCTGGCACAGCGGACCGTCGAGGAGATCGTCGAGCTCGGGCAACTGTTCCGGCTGCCGATCGCCGCATTGGGCAACGGCGCCACCATCCGGGATACCGAGTACGTACGGCAGCGCGCGGCTTTTGTTCGCAACCCCGCCGGTTTTCACCAGCCCCGCCCGCCATGGCTGATGTCGGAGTGCGCGCCGGAACCGCTGCGTGACACCGCAGTTCTCGGTGAGTCCAACGGAGAAAAGGCTTGGTGCAGAAGCGAAACGGAGCCAGGACCCGAGCCGCGGGGGTTGCCGTTGGCGGGGGTGCGCATCGTCGATCTCACCGCGTTTTGGGCGGGGCCCGCGGCAACCCACCTGCTGGCCGCGTTCGGTGCCGACGTCGTGAAAGTCGAGTCGATACAGCGGCCCGACGGTATCCGATACTCGGGCGGGATGCGCACCGACGTGGATGACTGGTGGGAGTACGGCTGGGTGTTCCACGCAATGAACACCAACAAGCGTTCGATCACACTGGATTTGGGCTCAGACGAGGGTCGTAGGTTGTTCCTCGAGCTGGCCGCCGGCGCCGACGTGGTGATCGAGAATTTCTCCCCGCGGGTGATGGAGCAGTTCGGCCTCACCGCCGACGCGCTGCTCGAGGCCAACCCCAAACTGGTCGTCGCCCGGATGCCCGCATTCGGTCTGGACGGTCCGTGGCGTGACCGGGTCGGATTCGCACCCACCATGGAACAGATCGCCGGTCTGGCCTGGGTGACCGGGCTGCCGGAGGCTCCACCGGTGACGCCGCGCGGCGCCTGTGATCCGCTGGCCGGCGTGCACGCCGCCTTCGCGGTGCTGGCCGCGCTGAACTTCGCCGAACGCACCGGATCGGGCCAGCGGGTGGAACTACCGATGCTCGAAACGGTGCTCAACGCCACCGCGATACAGGCGATCGAATCCGAAGTTTTCGGGATCACGCTGAGCCGACGAGGTAACCGCGGATTCGGCGGGGCGATCCAGAACATCTACCGGTGTTCCGGCGAGGACGATTGGATAGCGGTCACCGTGCGCGGCGACGGACAGTGGCGGGCGCTCGTGGACCTGATGGATCGGCCGGCGTGGTGTGACGAGGGGCTGGCCACCATCGGCGGGCGGCAGATACGAGCCGACGACGTCGATCGCCGGCTGCAGGAGTGGTTTGCCACCCAACCGTTGGACGCGACGGTGACCCGGTTGGCCGGTGCGGGTATTCCCGCCGCACCGGTGGTGTCGCCGTCGCTGGTGACCGAAAACCCCCAACTGCGGGAACGGGGGTTCTTCGAGGAATTGCATCATCCGAGTATCGGAACCGCCCTGTACCCCTGCCCGCCGTTTGCGCTGCTCGACGGCCAGGACAGGTGGCTGCTGCGCCCGCCGCCGAGGCTGGGCGAGCACAATGAAGAAATACTGCGCGATCGATGCGGGCTGACCGGCGAACAATTGGCGCGCCTGGCAACGAGCGCGGTGATTGGAAACCGACCCAAGGGCCTGTGAGAAGTGGAGGCGATCTGATGCGCGTGACGGTCGATGAGAACTTGTGTGAGGCTAACGGCTTCTGCGAATCGCTGGCACCGGAGGTGTTCGAGTTGGGCGACGCCGATGTGGTGCAGATCGCGGACGGTCCCGTGCCGCCCCGTCTGGAGATCGACGTGCGCGCGGCCGTGGACCAGTGTCCGAAGGCTGCGCTGCGGCTGATCGACTGACTTACCGCCGCTCAGTCAGCGATATCGCCATCTCGTCATAGATCGACATGTTGGTGAGCAGGTTCGGATATGCCACCTTGGGCGGACCGAGGACGATGTCATCGCACCGCAGCAGCAGCTCGTCGAAGACGGCGCGGAGTTCGGCGCGCGCGAGCATGGCGCCCAGGCAGTGATGCGGTCCGCCACCGCCGAACGCCACCTGCGGGTTGGGCTGACGGCCGATGTCGAAGGTGAACGGCGAGACGAAGACCTCCTCGTCGCGGTTGGCCGAACGCAGCATCGACACCACCCGCTCGCCCTTGGGGATGTGCTGGCCGTCGATTTCGACGTCGACCTTCGTGGTGCGCGTCCAGTACGCCACCGGCGACGCCCAGCGCAACACCTCCTCGACCGCGGTGTACCGCACCGCTTCGTCCGCGCGATACCGCTCGATCTGCTCCGGATTCGCGACGAACGCCTGCAACCCACTGGCCAGCGCGTTCTTGGTGGTGTCGCTGCCGGCGAACGCCAGCACGAAGAAGAAGAACTCGAGTTCGTTGGCGGGGAGGCTGAACTGCTCACCGTCCTCGCCGGTGATCACCGCGGACGCCAGGGTGCTCCAGATGTCGTCGGTGGGATTGCGCCGCTTTTCCGCGGTGAGCTCCATTGCGTAGCCGAAGATCGTTGCGTAGAGATCGGTTTCGTCTCGCCGGGGCAATCGCGACTCGGGCGAGCGGGCCGTCAGGATGCGGTCAAACGAGTCGAAGATTTTCGGCCGGTCCTGGTCCGGTATACCGATGATGTCGGCGATGACCGTCATCGGCAGGGCGTCGGCCACATCGGTGATCCAGTCGCCGCCGCCCGCGGAGAGCAACCGGTCGATCATACCCGCGGCGCGCGCCCGGATCCCCTCCTCGAGTTTGGCGATCGCGCGGGGATTGAACGCGCTGGAGATGAGCTTGCGGCGCTTGTTCAGGCCGGGTGGGTCCATGTTGATGATCGATGGGTACGACGAGAACAGGTCGACGGGCGGGATGAGCGGCCCGTCGACGGCGGTGAACGAGTCGGCGTCGCGGTGCAGCCGGACCGCGTGCCGGTGCTTGGTCGCCACCCAGAATTCGCGCTGCACGGTCTTCTCCACCCCGGGCGTCAGATCGTGCCGGAAGAGCGGCCTGCTGCGGCGCAACTCGGCGAACAGCTCGTCAGGAAAGCCGTTGCACCACAGGGAGAAATCCGAAAGATCCACCGCCGCAGCCGTCATTGGAAACCCCGCTCTGTCCGGACACCCCGGTCCTGCGTTGACGTTCAATGCCTAAAATAGTAAAAATAGCCTTAGTCGTCGAACCGCGGTGAGTGAATGGCGGCCCAGTTGCGCTCGGCTCACCATGGCACATGGCGGGATACGGAGTGCTCGTGACGCATACAGTTTCTGACTCGGCTTCGAATTCGGCCGAAGATCCATCGGAACGTGAGTTCGGGCAGGCCGGCATCGCGCTGTCGACCTATCGGTTCCCGACGGGCTGGTTCATCGTTGCCTTCGCTTCCGACCTGGCCGCCGGCCAGGTCAAGCGCGCCCACTACTTCGGCGAGGAGTTGGTGCTGTTCCGCACCGAGTCCGGCCAGGTGCACGTCATGGACGCCTACTGTCAGCATCTGGGCGCCAACATGGGCGTCGGCGGCACCGTGGAAGGCGAAAACATCGTCTGCCCCTGGCACGGCTGGCAGTGGCGCGGTGACGGCACCAATGCGCTGATTCCCTACAGCAAGATCGGCTGCAAAAACAACGTCCGAATCCGGACGTATCCGAGCATCCAGTGGTACGGGTTCATCCTGGCCTGGCACGAGCGTCACGGCCGGGCGCCGTACTGGCAGCCGCCGGTGCTGCCCGAATTGGAGACAGCCGAGTACTACCCGCTGCATCCGCACACCCAGATGCTCAACCGGGTCAAGGTGCACCCGCAGATGATCATCGAGAACGCTGCCGACCCCTACCACGTGCAGTACGTGCACAAGGCCGCCAATCCGGCCACCACTGCGTCGTTCGAGGTTTCCGGCTACCACCTGCACGCCACCGTCAACGCGCATTTCGGCGGCGGTCGGGCGCAAACCTGGCTGACCCCGAACGGACCGGTTGACGCCAAGATCATTTACGACAACTACTCGCTGGGACTGGGAGTGGTTCGCTTCCCCAGCGAACTGGTGGCCACCGTCCAGGTCACCGGCCAGACACCCGTCGACGAGGACTACACCGACTACTTCTACACCCAGGCCTCCATTCGCGAGCCCGGCGACACCGGCGACGCGCCCACCGGTCGCGCAGCCCGGTTCCTGGCGCTGCAGCAAGAGGTCATCAAACAGGACTTCTTCACGTGGGAGAACATGAAATATCTGGAGAAGCCCAATCTGGCCCCCGAAGAGGCACACGATTACGCCGCTCTTCGCCGCTGGGCGCACCGCTTCTATCCGGGGCCACAACCGTCGCCCGCTGACTTCGGTTACACCGCCGACGGTGAGCCCGACCCGGCGGCCGCGAAAGCCTGATGTGCGCTGACCGGAGCGGACCTCTGGGGCCCTCCGATTTTGGTGTTGATCGCTTCACCGTGCCTGCGGTGCTGGACCGGCGCGCCGAGCAGTACCCCGACCGGGTGATGATGACCATCGCCGGTACCGACGTGACTTTCGAGCAAATGCGCCGGCGGTCTTGCGCGGCGGCGAACATGCTGGCCGACGTCGGCGTCGGACATGGTGATTGCGTGGCGTTGTTCACCGCCACCTGTCCGGAATGGGTCTACTTCTGGCTGGGCGCCGCACGGATCGGCGCGGTGAGCGCGGCGGTGAACGCCGCGAACAAGGGCGACTTCCTGCTGCACACGCTTCGGTTGGCGCAAGCCAAGGTAATCCTGACCGACGCTGAGCGTCGCCCGCGCGTCGACGAGGTGGCCGGCGCGTTAGAGACGGTGACTAGCATTGTGACGCAAGATGATTCGCTCAGCCGAACGCTTGGGCAGGGCGCTGACCGCTCGCTGTTCGACGGCCCCGCGCAAGCGAGCGACGTCGGCTGTTTGTTCTACACGTCCGGCACCACCGGGCCGTCGAAAGCGGTTGCCACGACATGGCACTACCTGTTCTCGGTGGCCGCGACCGCGGCATCGGCCTGGGAATTCGCTGCGGGAGAGGTGCTGTGGACGGCGATGCCGCTGTTTCATCTGAGCGCGGCCCCCAGCGTGCTGGCCCCGATGCTCGTCGGCGCAACGACCGTGCTGGCGGAGGCTTTTCACCCCCGCGAGGTGTGGGATGACATCCGCGCCCACGGCGCCGTCGGGTTCGCGGGCGCCGGGGCGATGGTCTCGATGCTGCAGAATCTGCCCCCGGATGCAGGTGACGCGCGGGTGCCGCTGCGGTTCATCTCGGCGGCACCCATCGACGCGAATTCCTACCACGACATCGAGAAGCGCTACGCGTGCCGCATCGTCACGATGTACGGGATGACCGAGGCCTTTCCTATCGCCGTCAAGGCCGTGGCCGACGAAGGGGTTCCCGGCGCGTCGGGGCGGCCGAACCCGAACTTCGACGTGCGCATCGTCGACGAGCGCGGAGATCCGGTACCCGCGGGCACCGTCGGGGAGATCGTCTGCCGGCCCCGGTACCCGCACGTGATGAGCGAAGGCTACGTGAGCCAGGGTTTGCAGGTCGATCCACACCAGGAATGGTTTCGGACCGGCGACCTCGGTCGGCTCGACACAGACGACGGGGGAGATCAGAACCTGACCTATGTGGACCGTGTCAAAGACTCGTTGCGCAGGCGCGGTGAAAATGTCTCCTCGGTCGAAGTGGAGGCCGTCGTCATGTGCCATCCGGCGGTGGCGGAGGCGGCCGCGGTTGGAGTGCCCAGTGAGTTGGGCGAAGACGACATCCTGGTGCTCGTGACGGTGCGCCCGGGAGCAGCACTCGACTACGCGGAGCTGCTCGATTTCTGCGCGGCGCGGATGCCGTACTTCTGTGTGCCGCGGTTCGTCGAGAGAGTTGACGAACTCCCCAAGAACGTCATTGGGCGGGTACGCAAGGATCTACTGCGCAATCGAGCGTTGAACCCCCACGCATGGGATCGGGAGAGCCACGGGTATGTCGTTAGCCGGTAAGTTACGTCGACGTTACCTAGGCGGCGGGAAGCCGCTTTAGTGTGTTGCAATCAGTTCTATTGTTGGCAGTCGTATCCGATACGGGCGGGAGAGCAAGGATGACCATGACCTATCAGGAACAACAAATGCTGCAGGCCGCCACGGCTCGCGCTGCCATCCTGAATCTGAACGCGAGGCACAACAGGGCCTATTCCGACGGTGATCGCGATCGCTGGATCGCCACGTTCCGCCATTCCGGCGCCAGCTACACCCGTGATGGCGAGTCGTTCAACGATCTGCGCGCGGCCTTCGACGGCGGTGATGAGCAGCGCCTGGTCACGGTCGACCATGAAATCCGCGTCGACGGGGTCAACGCGACACAGCGCTGTGTCGCCGTGCTTTTCGCTGCCATGTTCGGTGACGCCTCACTGCGGTCCACCGGGACGTTCCACGACGCACTGATCTACGAGCGCGGCGGCTGGTATTTCACTTCCCGTACACTGCACTGGGATTCGGTGCCGAGCCGGCACCCGCTCGTCATGTAAGCGATACCGACACGTGGATCAGGGCGTCAGCTACCAGCTGTCCTTCGGTACCTATGACGATGCGCTGCGGATGGTCGGCGCGACGAGCGAACCGCGCACCGCGGCAACGGCGGTCAGCGGCGCGCGCATCCAATTGTTCGCCGCGATGGTCCACGACGGTAATCGTTCGTATTGGGACGCCGAGTTCGCCCGGCAGAAATGGGGAGGGCTGTTGGCCCCGCCGGCGTTACTGATGGGATGGCTGATACCGCCGCCATGGGAGCCGCACCAACAGGGAAGGAACCGGCCGCCGGCGGCGTCGATGGTGCTGCGGGTGCCGTTGCCGGGCACCACATTCATCAACGCCGCCAACGAAGTCGAGTTCTTGGCCCCCATCGTCGAAGGTGATGTGCTCACCGTCGTCGAGGAACTGGTGTCGGTATCGCCGGAAAAGCGAACCCGCTTGGGCGTCGGCCATTTTGTCGAAACGCTGGAGACTTACCGCCGTCAGGACGAGACGGTCGTCGCCACGTGCCGGAACAGCTTGTTTCGTTTCACACCCGGACCATCCTCTTGACCGGTGCGGATCTTCACTGGAACGAGATCACGGTTCCCGTCGAGCTGCCGGAGGTGGTCGACCACATCAGCTACCAGCGGGTGGTTCAGAACGCCGGAGCAACGTGGGACTATTTCCCCGGCCACTTCGATCCCAACTACGCACAAAGCCAGGGCAACCCGACAATCTACGTCAACACGATGCATCTCGCCGGCTTCGCCGACCGCGTCGCGACCGATTGGGCCGGCCCGAGTAGCCGCGTGGTGCGCCGCTCCATGCGCCTGGCCGGGTCGGTGTATGCCGGCGACACGATGATCGGCCGCGGACGGGCGGTGGCCAAGCGGCGAGACACCTCGGTGGACCCGCCGCGATGCCTCGTCGACATCGAGATTCAAGTGCTCAATCAGCACGGCACGCTGTGCTGCCCGGTCGAACTCACCTTGCAGATGCCCGAACGTGAGTGACTCAGCCAGGTAGCGGCGGCATTTTTCCCTTGCATACCAGCGTCTGTAGCTCGACGTACTCGTGCAGTCCCTCCGGGCCGAACTCGCGCCCGATGCCCGACTGTTTGAAGCCACCGAACGGGGCGCCGATGTCGAGCGTGTACATATTGATGCCGTACGTGCCGGTGCGAACGCCGGCCGCGATCTCCATGCCGTGTGCGATGTCAGAGGTCCACACCGAGCCGGCCAGACCGTAGTCGCTCTCGTTGGCGATCCTGACTGCGTCGTCCTCATCGCGGTACCGCAGCACCGTCAAGACGGGACCGAAGATCTCCTCCCGGGCGATGCGCATGTCGTTGATGGCGTCGGTGAACAGAGTCGGCTGCACATACCAGCCGCGCCCCGACGGACTTTCCTGACCACCGAGGACCATGCGGGCGCCCTCGTGCTGCCCGGATTTGATGTAGTCCTGCACCCGACGTTGTTGTCGTTGGGCGACGAGGGGGCCGATGTCGGTCGCCTCGTCAGCCGGATCGCCGACGTTCAGGGCCGACATCATTCCGGCCAGCGCGTCGACGACCTCGTCGTGCCGCCGATCGCTGACCAGGATGCGGGTCTGGGCTACGCAGGCCTGGCCGTTGTTCATCAGGCCGGCGGTTTTCAGCCCGGCCACCGTCTTGTCGATGTCGGCATCGTCGAGGATGATCGCCGCCGACTTACCGCCCAGTTCCAGGCTCACTCTCTTGAGTTGTTCGCCGCAGAGGGCAGCGATGCGGCGCCCGACGGCACTCGACCCGGTGAACGCGACCTTGTCCACGCCGGGATGGCGCACCAGTGCCTCGCCGACATCGGGCCCGCCGGGCAGCACGGACACCACGCCCTCGGGCAGGCCGACCTGTTCGATCATCTCGGCCAACCACAAAGCGTCCAAGGGTGTTTCGGGTGCCGGCTTGATAATGACGGTGCACCCCGCGATCAGCGCCGGGATCAACTTGGGCATGATCAAGAACTGAGGAACGTTCCACGGCACGATCGCCCCGACCACCCCGACCGGGGCCCTGCGCAGATGTACTTCACCGAGCACGCCCTGGCGGCGTTCAGTCCACGGGAAGTCGCGGGCGGCGGCCAGCGCGAGGTGTATCAGCGCCGCCGCGGCCGCCCCTTGGCCGAGCCGGCTGAAACTGCGCGGGGACCCCATCTCGTCGGTGATCAGATCGGCCATCTCGTCGGTGTGCGCGGCGTAGATCGCGGCGAGCCGTTCGACCTTGGCCATGCGCTCGGCATAGCTCATGCGGGGCCACGGGCCGTGGTCGAACGCGTGCCGCGCGGCGGCGACGGCGGCATCGACGTCCTGCGGTCCGGCCACCTGCACATGGCCCACCGGCTCCTCGGAGTGCGGGGAGATCACGGCGAGCTGCTGCGGGTTGGCGGGTTTGCGCCACTCGCCGCCAATGAAAAGCTCGTCGTATGAACGATGGCCGTGATTTTCCGACATCGGGCACTTACCTCGGGGCAGGGCGAGAACGCAACCGTGACTTGCTATTCTCGCTAACATAGCAAAAAAGCCCGATCGAGGGGGCGGACGCTCCACTATCGAGGTGAGGCGGCAGATGACTGACGACTGGCGGAGGTACCCGTTCCAGTTGGTGCCCGGCGACAGCCAGCTGGAGTTCCCCGCCGCCGAAGGCGAGCACCCCGACCAGGAGTCGGACACCTGGTTCATCGCCGGTCAACTCGACGCCGCCGAGGCCGACCGCTCATTTGCATTCCTGACCATCTTCAACAAGAACCGTCCCGGCGGAACCGTGGTTGCGGATTTCTACACGATGGCGCTCTTCGATCTGGATTCCGGTGATTACGGCACCTATACGGATTACGACATGCCGCCGGCCAACATGAAACCAGGAGCGCAGCGCAAGCTGGCTCTTGCCCCGGGCTACCTCGACATCAGTTATTCGAGCAGTGCCGGCACCGCGTCGTGGACCACATGCCGCAGCGGCGACGGAGAATTGCTGCCCTACACCTACCGCATCAGCCTCGTCGGGGTGGACCACGCGGGTCGGCCCATGCGGCTCGACCTGGCCGTAACGCCCACCCGCGCGCCGACACCGGTGGGTGCCTCGACCTACAACGGACGAATTGTCTGCTTCGGCCAAAGCGAGACCTACTCCTATTTCCAGACCGGAATGGCGATGACCGGTACCTTGCGGTGGGGCGAGGCGGTCCATCAGGTTTCCGGCAGCAGCGGGCATGTCGACCGGCAGTGGTTCCCGAAATACGTCGGCGGCGGTGGGAGCGGCGGGGACCCGCGGGCCAGGTCGCACGAATGGCGCACGATCAACTTCGACAACGGCGTCGACTTGAGCATCTGGCGGCAGTTCGACCGCACCAACGGCAATGCGCTGCAACCGTTTACCGGGGTCACCAGCAGCTCTCCCGATGCCGCCTTCGGCCCGGTCCAGCCATCGCAGTGCGCCGAGGACATCGAGGTCACGGTCAGCAGCTACGTCCGCTGGCCGACCTCGGTGCAACCGCTCGTGCGCCCGCCGGCCTCCGCCCGATACATGCCTGACCGGCACCGGATCACCTGCGCCACAATGCAGCTGGATCTGATCGGGGAGCCGCTGGTGGCGGCCCCGGCGCATGGCCTGCCGATCGAATACATGGAAGGCCCATACCGGTACCGCGGAACGATGTGGGGCCAGCCGGTGACCGGCTTCGCGTTCTACGAACGTTCCTTGGCCCTGTACCGGGACTGGGAGCTCATCGACGTGCTGGCTACTACGGTCGCGCACCTCGAACCACCGGCTTCGAACCTGCAGGCGCTGGTGGATCAACTCGCGCCGTTGGTGGCCGCCGGTCGGCGGAATGCTGCGGTTGAGCTGCTGGCCGGTGTGATGCCCGTCGAGAATGACACGCTGGCAACCATTCTGGAAGACCTTGCCGCCGTGCTGTCGGAGGAGTCAGCCGCCAACAGCTGAGTTCGTCGCGGCAATTGCCCGGTCCCAGCTGATGTGGCGATGCTGCAACCCGGGCTCGTTGCGTCCGAACAGCAGGTGATCCCGGGCGCCCGACTCGAGATTCGCTTGCAGGCCCTCGACCAGTCGATAGTCCTCGTCACGGACGGTGGCGTGCGCATAGTCGAACACCGCTTGAGCGCCGGCCGCCACGGATTCATCGGAAAGGTCCAGCGGTGTCGAGTTCTGGTGAACGGTGATCGACCTGCCCGGCCGGTCGCCCGGATAGACTCGGAAGAGTTCGCCGTTGGCGACCGTCACCGACAGCACGATGTTGGGAAACAGCGCATAGATAACGACCATGTTGTGGAAGGGATCCCACTGCTGTTCGGGAACGTTGTCCAATTCATGAATTGTGTTCAACGGGAAGATCAATCGGTGATGGGGCCCGTACGCGTCGAAAACGGTGCAGTTGCTGCGGGCGATGGTGGCAAACGTCTGCCGGTGCACCGTGGCGAAATGGTAGTTCTCCGCGAAGGTGTCGACCGCCAGTTTCCAATTGATCGGGGAGTCCAGCACCTTCTCGCCGAGCGGGGACCACCGCCCGATGCCCCAGGAGTCGAGCTCCGCAGCCAGCGGCCCCAGGTGCCTGGCTATGTTCAGGTCCGCGCCGGGATCCATTGCGATCCAGAGGAATCCGGCGAACTCGGCGGCCGGAAGTTCGGTCAAGCCATCGGATTCGACGCTCATTTGCGGGAAGCCTTCGCGGCCGGGTAGCCCCACCAGCTTTCCGGTGTTGTCGTATGTCCATGCGTGGTACGGACAGGTGAACCGTTTCGCGGTGCCGCAGCCCGTCGCCACCCGCGACTGGCGGTGCAGGCAGACATTGTCGAATGCCTTGACTGACCCGTCGGTGATTCTGGTCAGCAGGATCGATCGCCCCATCACCGTCTTGGTGCAGTACGCGCCGGGGCCGGGGAGCTCCGAGACGTAGCCGACCAACTGCGGGCTGGCGAGCAGCATGGCTTTGTCGTGCTGGTGTCGCTGCACCGAGGTGTATTCCCGTGCGTCGACCCTGTGCTCGGCCGCAGCGAGATCGGTGGTCTTGTCGCGTGCCAACTTGCACGCGCGCCGGGTCAGGTCGATGAGCTGATCGTGATCCATGCGCACAGTAGAGACCTTGTGACGGTTGTAAGGTCAAGGAGTGGCTGAGCAGTTGCTGATCGGCGACGTCACGACCCTGACCGGGATCGCGCCCGGCCGTATCCGCCACTACGAGAAAATCGGCCTGCTGCGCGCGAAACACCTCAGCAACGGCTACCGGGTGTTCGACGTCGAGCAGGTGCTGGACCTGTTGCGCATCGACCTGATGAGAAGTCTTGGTGTCGGTATCAACGACATTGCGCGGCTGACCGATGGTGGGCACACCACGTTGGCCGGACTTCTCGATGAACATCGCACGTTGCTGATGCGCCAGCGGGATCGACTCGATCAACTGATTCAGGCCCTGGACGAATCCTGCGCCGAGTCACGCGCCGCCGCCGACTGTCCCGCCGCCGACGTCAACGAGCACATCCTGCGCAGGCTGGCGACCACTCACCGGGACAGCATCGGTGTCATCGGGCGGCTCAGCGTCCCGTTGTCCGCGCCCGTCGCGGCGATGTACGCCGATCTGTTCGACGAGTGGGACCTACCGGTTCCCGCCTTGTTCGGGCAGATGGTTCTGCCCCCGGCGGCCAGCACCCTACTGGTGGAACTGGCCGAGACGCCGGGACGCCGGGTGCTGTTCGACCGGTTACGCAACCTCGCGGCCGACGTGATCGCACTGGACGAGCGCCCGTCGGCCGCGATAGACCTCGCGCGGACCTGGATCGACCGCCAGCTGGCCGATCCATTGCCGGACGACGTGGTCAGCGTGCTACGGGGCGTGCAGCCGTTGCTGGAGCACGACCCGGTCATCGTGCAGGGATTCCGCGCCTGGGCGGGGTCGATAAAGCCGGCGGCCGCCCATTTCCTCGACGAGATCGCCCGTCAGACCGCTCGCCGCGGCGTGGAGTCCGTCAGCGTCATCGTGCTGCCCTCACCACGGCAGGGCTAGACGGCCGTTAAGTGCGCATATGCCTCAATGTGATGCATATGTGACCGCTGTGGCCCATGTGCCGCATGGTGTTTCTGCCGTACCCTGTCGCTTGTGTCATCGGTTTCGCGACGCGACGTTCTCAGATTCGCGGCCACGGCCCCAGCCTTGATGGGTCTCGGTGCCGCGGCGGCGTCGTTGCGCGCCGCGCCGGCGTCGGCGTCACTCGGCACCCTGCTCGACTACGCGGCCGGAGTCATCCCGGCCAGCCAGATCAGGGCCGCGGGCGCCGCAGGCTCGATCCGCTACGTGTCCGATCGGCGGCCGGGCGGCGCCTGGATGCTGGGCAAGCCGATCCAGCTCCCCGAGGCGCGCGACCTGAACAGCAACGGGCTCAAAATCGTTTCCTGCTACCAGTACGGCAAAGGCAGTACCTCCGACTGGTTGGGCGGCGCCGCCGCCGGCGTGCAACACGCGAAGCGCGGCGCGCAGCTGCACGCCGCCGCCGGCGGGCCCGCCACCGCCCCCATCTACGCCTCGATCGACGACAACCCGTCCTATGAGCAGTACAAACAGCAGATAGTGCCGTACCTGCGGTCCTGGGAGTCGGTGATCGGACACCAGCGCACAGGTGTGTACGCCAATGCGAAAACCATCAACTGGGCGCTGCACGACGGTTTGGGGTCGTACTTCTGGCAGCACAACTGGGGCTCACCCAAGGGATACACCCATCCGGCCGCCAATCTGCATCAGGTAGAGATCGACAAACGCAGCGTCGGCGGGGTCGGGGTGGACATCAACGAAATCCTCAAGCCCCGATTCGGGCAGTGGGCCTAGCTCTCGCCGCCCGCCGGCCCGCCCCGGACTCTTAGATGTTCCAGCAAACACTTGTTCGCTGGTTTTCCGGCGTCGCCGCCGCGGGCCAGCGTCAGACGGGGCGGCCGATGCGGCGCCGGTGCGGATCCGCGGCCCGAAATTTTTACATAACGATTACATAACAAAACTGCCTTGATCTGCGCAGTTATGGCTACTCGACCGTAACCACCTGCATGCAGGACGTTTGTTCGCCGCGTCCGCGCCGCCGCCTGAACCCGGTGTTACCCACGACACGGTTACCCGCGCGTAGAACTCATCAGTAACCAATCAGCGTGCAAAAAGGGCACCGATCCTTATGACACTCTTAGTACAGCCGATGCAGTCCGCCGGCCGCCCAACCCGACAGGGCGATCCGCCGAGAACACACCGGTCAGCCGTTTCCCGGCTGAAGGATTCGACGCGGAATCGACTGGACCCCGACCTGGCTTATCCCCTCCGGTGGTGACCGGCCAACTGAACCGATACGTAAAGACGCATACAGGGAGACATAAAAGGTGACGATCCACGAGCATGACCGGGTGTCCGCCGATCGCGACGGGAATGGCTCACACGATGGCCACCACCCGGTTGCGGCGGATACCCATGCTCTGGTCGACCGTCTGACGGCTGGCGAGCCGTACGCTGTTGCATTCGGTGGCCAGGGCAGCGCCTGGCTGGAGACCCTGGAAGAACTGGTGTCGTCGGCCGGGATCGAATCCGACTTGGCAACGCTGGTCGGTGAGGTGGAGCTGCTGCTCGAGCCGGTGGCCAAAGAACTCGTCGTAGTGCGCCCAATCGGTTTCGAGCCGCTGAATTGGGTACGCGCGCTGGCGGCCGAGGATCCGGTTCCGTCCGACAAGCACCTGACATCGGCCGCGGTGTCGATACCGGGCGTGTTGCTCACCCAGATCGCGGCTGTGCGGGCCCTGGCGCGCCAAGGCATGGACTTGCATGCGACGCCGCCGGTGGCCGTGGCGGGGCATTCGCAAGGGGTGCTCGCCGTGGAGGCCATGAAAGCCGGCGGGCAGGCCGGGGGCGCACGCGACGCCGAGCTGCTGGCCATGGCGCAGCTGATCGGTGCGGCCGGGACGCTGGTGGCCCGCCGGCGGGGAATCTCCGTGCTCGGCGACCGCCCGCCGATGGTGTCGGTCACCAACGCCGACCCCGAGCGCATTCGTCGGCTGCTCGACGAGTTCGCGCAGGACGTGCGCACCGTGCTGCCTCCGGTGCTGTCCATCCGCAACGGCCGGCGTTCGGTCGTCATCACCGGTACGCCCGAGCAGCTCTCCCGCTTCGAGCTTTATTGCCGCCAGGTCGCCGAGAAGGAAGAAGCCGACCGGAAGAGCAAGATCCGTGGTGGCGACGTCTTCGCGCCGGTCTTCGATCCGGTGCAGGTGGAAGTGGGCTTCCACACGCCCCGGTTGGCCGACGGCATCGACATCGTCGGCGGCTGGGCCGAGAAGGTCGGCTTGGATGTCGCGTTGGCCCGGGAACTGACCGAGGCCATCCTGGTCCGGCGAGTCGACTGGGTCGACGAGATCACCCGCATCAACGAGGCCGGAGCCCGGTGGATTCTCGACCTGGGCCCCGGCGACATCCTGACCCGGCTGACCGCACCGGTGATCCGCGGCCTCGGTGTCGGCATCGTGCCGGCGGCGACCCGCGGCGGCCAGCGCAACCTCTTCACCATCGGGGCGGTTCCCGAGGTGGCGCGGCCGTGGTCGAGTTACGCGCCGACCGCGGTTCGGCTGCCCGACGGCAGGGTCAAGCTGTCCACGAAGTTCACCAGGCTGACCGGTCGCTCACCGATCCTGCTCGCGGGCATGACCCCGACCACCGTCGACGCCAAGATCGTCGCCGCCGCGGCCAACGCCGGGCACTGGGCCGAGCTGGCCGGCGGCGGGCAGGTCACCGAGGAGATTTTCGCCCACCGCATCGACGAGCTCTCCGACCTGCTCGAGCCGGGTCGCACCTATCAGTTCAACGCGCTGTTCCTCGACCCGTACCTGTGGAAGCTGCAGGTCGGGGGCAAGCGGCTGGTGCAGAAGGCGCGCCAGTCCGGCGCCGCGATCGACGGCCTGGTGATCAGCGCGGGTATCCCCGACCTGGAAGATGCCGTCGAGCTGATCGATGAGCTGGGCGACGTCGGGATCAGTCACGTCGTGTTCAAGCCCGGAACCGTCGAGCAGATCCGCTCGGTGATCCGCATCGCGACCGAGGTGCCCACCCATCCGGTGATCGTGCACATCGAGGGTGGGCGTGCCGGCGGCCACCATTCCTGGGAAGACCTCGACGACTTGCTGCTGGCGACGTACTCGGAATTGCGGCGGCGTCCCAACATCACCGTCTGCGTGGGCGGTGGCATCGGCACGCCCGAGCGGGCGGCCGAATACCTGTCCGGCCGCTGGGCCACGTCGTACGGCTTCCCGCTGATGCCGATCGACGGCATCCTGGTCGGCACCGCGGCGATGGCCACCAGGGAGGCCACCACCTCGCCGTCGGTCAAGCGGATGCTGGTCGAAACGCAGGGCACCGATCAGTGGATCGGCGCCGGAAAAGCCGTGAACGGCATGGCTTCCAGCCGCAGCCAACTGGGTGCGGACATACACGAGATCGACAACAGCGCCTCGCGTTGCGGCCGGCTCCTCGACGAGGTCGCCGGTGATGCCGAAGCCGTCGCGGCGCGTCGCGACGAGATCATCGCCGCGATGGCCAACACCGCCAAGCCGTACTTCGGCGATGTCGCGGAGATGACCTACCTGCAGTGGTTGCAGCGCTACGTCGAGCTCACGATCGGCGAGGGCAACTCGACCGCCGACACCGCCGGGCTTTTAGGCCCGGGCGGTCCGTGGCTGGCCGACACGTGGCGCGACCGTTTCGAGCAGATGCTGCAGCGCGCCGAGGCCCGGCTGCACCCAATGGATTCCGGCCCGATAGAGACGCTCTTCACCGATACGCAGCTGTTGGACCGCCCCGACGAGGCCATCGCCACCCTGGTTGCGCACTACCCGGACGCCGGGTCCGTGCAGTTGCATCCGGCCGATGTCCCGTTCTTCGTCACGCTGTGCAAGACGCTGGGCAAGCCGGTCAACTTCGTACCGGTGATCGACAAAGATGTGCGGCGCTGGTGGCGCAGCGACTCGTTGTGGCAGGCCCACGACGCCCGCTACGACGCGGACCAGGTGTGCATCATCCCGGGCACCGCGGCGGTGGCCGGGATCACCCGGATGGACGAACCCGTCGGTGATCTGCTGGACCGCTTCGAGCAGGCCGCCATAGATGAAGCGCTCGAGGTGCTCGCATCATCGGGAGGGGAACCCAAAGCCGTCACGTCGCGCCGGCTGGGCCGCCCCGACGTGACCGGGCCGCTGGCCGTCGTGCTCGACGCACCCGACGTGCAGTGGGCCGGCCGCACCGCGACCAACCCGGTTCACCGAATCGCCCATCCCGGCGACTGGCTGGTGCACGACGGGCCCGAAAGCCGGCGCGCCACACACTCATCCACCGGGGCACGGCTCGAGGTCGACGGCGACCGCGTCGTGTTGAGCGTCCCGGTATCGGGGACCTGGGTCGATATCCCGTTCACGTTGCCGGCTAACACGGTTGACGGCGGCACTCCGATGGTCTCTACCGAAGACGCCGCGGCCGCCATGCGCGCGGTGCTGGCGATCGCCGCCGGCGTGGACGGCCCCGAGTTCCTGCCGCCCGTCGCCGACGGCACGGCCACCGTGACGGTGGACTGGGACCCCGAGCGGGTTGCCGACCACACCGGCGTCACGGCCACCTTCTCCGAGCCGCTGGCGCCCAGCCTCACGACCGTGCCCGACGCGCTGGTCGGTCCTTGCTGGCCCGCGGTTTTCGCGTCGATCGGTTCGGCGGCCACCGACGCCGGCATCCCGGTCGTGGAGGGCCTGCTGAGTTTGGTGCATCTCGACCACGCCGCCCACGTGGTCGGCGAGCTGCCGAAAGCCCCGGCCCAATTGACCGTGACCGCAACGGCCGCATCGGCCACCGACACGGACATGGGCCGTGTCGTCCCCGTCTCGGTGACGGTGGCCGACGCCGAGGGCGCGGTGATCGTCTCCCTCGCCGAGCGTTTCGCCATCCTTGGACGCACCGGCACCGGCGAGCTCACCGACCCGGCCCGGGCCGGTGGGGCGGTGTCGGAAAACGCGACGGACACGCCACGCCGTCGGCGGCGCGACGTCACGCTCACCGCACCGGTCGACATGCGTCCGTTCGCGGTGGTGTCCGGTGACCACAACCCGATCCACACCGACCGGGCGGCCGCGCTGCTGGCCGGCCTGGAAACGCCCATCGTGCACGGCATGTGGTTGTCGGCCGCCGCGCAGCATGCGGCGACTGCCACCGACGGTCAGGCCCGCCCACCGGCCCGCCTGGTTGGCTGGACCGCGCGATTCCTGGGCATGGTGCGTCCCGGCGATGAGGTCGACTTCCGTGTCGACCGCGTCGGAATCGACCAGGGCGCGGAGGTTTTGGAGGTTGCCGCGCGCGTCGGCTCGGATCTGGTGATGTCGGCTACCGCGCGCCTGGCCGCCCCGAGGACGGTCTACGCCTTCCCCGGCCAGGGCATTCAGCACAAGGGCATGGGTATGGAGGTTCGGGCCCGGTCCAAGGCCGCCCGCAAGGTCTGGGACAAGGCGGACAAGTTCACCCGCGACGTGCTCGGTTTCTCGGTGCTGCACGTGGTGCGCGACAACCCGACCAGCATTATCGCCAGCGGTGTGCACTACCAGCACCCCGACGGCGTGCTGTACCTGACCCAGTTCACTCAGGTCGCGATGGCGACCGTGGCGGCTGCGCAGGTCGCCGAGATGCGGGAGCAAGGCGCTTTCGTTGAAGGCGCCATCGCGTGCGGCCACTCGGTCGGCGAGTACACCGCGCTGGCCTGTGTGACGGGCGTCTACGAGCTGGAAGCCCTGTTGGAGACGGTGTTCCACCGTGGCTCCAAGATGCACGACATCGTGCCGCGCGACGAACTGGGCCGCTCCAACTACCGGTTGGCGGCAATCCGGCCCTCGCAGATCGACCTACCTGACGACGAGGTCCCGGCGTTCATCGCCGGAATCGCCGAGAGCACCGGCGAATTCCTGGAGATCGTGAACTTCAACCTGCGCGGCTCGCAGTACGCGATCGCCGGTACGGTGCGCGGATTGGAGGCCTTGGAGGCCGAGGTGGAGCGTCGCCGCGAGCTGTCCGGTGGCCGGCGGTCTTTCATCCTGGTGCCCGGTATAGACGTGCCGTTCCACTCACGGGTGTTGCGGGTCGGTGTCGCCGACTTCCGCCGTTCGCTGGAACGGGTCATGCCGCGCGACAAAGATCCCGACGTGATCATCGGGCGCTACATCCCCAACCTGGTGCCCCGGCCGTTCACGCTGGACCGCGACTTCATCCAGGAGATCCGGGATCTGGTGCCCGCCGAGCCGCTCGACGGGATCCTCGCCGACTACGACACCTGGCGTCGCGAGCGGCCGCGGGAAATGGCGCGCATCGTCTTGATCGAGCTGCTGGCGTGGCAGTTCGCCAGCCCGGTGCGCTGGATCGAGACACAGGACCTGCTGTTCACCGAGCAGGCCGCCGGTGGGCTGGGTGTGGAGCGGTTCGTCGAGATCGGCGTGAAGTCGTCGCCGACCGTCGCCGGACTGGCCACCAACACCCTCAAGCTGCCCGGATATGCGCACAGCACGGTCGAGGTGCTCAATGCCGAGCGCGACGCCGCAGTGCTGTTCGCTACCGACACCGACCCCGAACCGGAACCCGAAGACATCGCGGATGATTCCACCGCTGCCGCGGCGGAGGGTGCGCCCAGCTCCGATGTCGCGCCCGCCGTCGCTCCGGCTCCCGCCGGAGCTCCGTCGGGGGCTCCGCGTCCGGACGACATCGTGTTCGACGCCGCCGACGCCACCTTGGCGTTGATCGCGCTGTCGGCCAAGATGCGCATCGACCAGATCGAGGAGCTGGACTCCATCGAGTCCATCACCGATGGTGCGTCGTCGCGGCGCAACCAGCTGCTGGTGGATCTTGGTTCGGAGTTGAACCTGGGCGCCATCGACGGTGCCGCGGAGGCCGACCTGGCCGGGCTGCGGTCGCAGGTATCCAAGCTGGCACGCACCTACAAGCCCTTCGGCCCAGTGCTTTCCGAGGCGATCAACGATCAGCTGCGGACGGTGTTGGGGCCCTCGGGTAAGCGGCCCGGCGCCATCGCGGAGCGGGTCAAGAAGGCCTGGGAGCTCGGCGACGGTTGGGCCAAGCACGTCACGGTCGAAGTCGCGCTGGGAACCCGTGAAGGCACCAGCGTTCGCGGGGGCGCCATGGGCCACCTGCACGAGGGCGCGTTGGCCGACGCGGATTCCGTCGACAAAGTCATCGACACCGCGGTCACTTCGGTCGCCGCACGTCGTGGCATCTCGGTGGCGCTGCCGTCGTCGGGCGGTGGCGGCGGTGCGACCATCGACGCGTCCGCATTGAGCGAATTCACCGACCAGATCACCGGCCGCGAAGGTGTGCTCGCCTCGATGGCCCGCCTGGTGCTGGGCCAACTGGGCCACGACGATCCGGTCGGCGCATCGGCTGGATCTTTGGGGGCCACCGACGCCGAGCTCATCGACTTGGTCACCGCCGAATTGGGTTCGGACTGGCCACGTTTGGTGGCGCCGGTATTCGACGCCAAGAAGGCCGTCGTCTTCGACGACCGGTGGGCCAGCGCGCGGGAAGACTTGGTGAAGCTCTGGCTGACCGACGAAGGTGACATCGACGCCCAGTGGGTGAGTTTGTCGGAACGGTTCGAGGGCGCCGGCCATGTCGTCGCCACTCAGGCGACCTGGTGGCAGGGCAAATCGCTGGCCGCGGGTCGTCAGGTCCACGCGTCGCTGTACGGGCGGATCGCCGCGGGCGCCGAGAATCCCGACGCCGGTCCCTACAGCGGCGAAACCGCCGTGGTCACAGGCGCTTCGAAGGGCTCGATCGCGGCGTCGGTCGTCGCGCGACTGCTCGACGGTGGGGCCTCCGTCATCGCGACGACGTCGAAGCTCGACGAGGAGCGGCTGGCGTTCTACCGCGGGCTGTATCGCGACCATGCCCGTTACGGCGCGGCGCTGTGGGTGGTCGCGGCCAACATGGCGTCCTACTCCGACATCGACGCACTGGCCGAGTGGGTCGGTACCGAGCAGACTGAAAGCCTTGGGCCGCAGTCGATTCACATCAAGGACGCGCAGACCCCGACGCTGCTGTTCCCGTTTGCCGCGCCCCGGGTTGTCGGCGACCTATCGGAGGCCGGTTCGCGCTCCGAGATGGAGATGAAGGTTCTGCTGTGGGCTGTGCAGCGGCTGATCGGCGGGCTGTCGAAGATCGGCGCCGAGCGCGACATCGCCTCGCGGCTGCACGTGGTGCTGCCCGGCTCGCCCAACCGCGGAATGTTCGGGGGTGACGGCGCTTACGGCGAATCCAAGTCGGCGCTGGACGCCCTGGTGAGCCGTTGGCACGCCGAGTCCTCCTGGGCGGCCCGGGTCAGCCTCGCGCACGCGTTGATCGGCTGGACCCGCGGCACCGGCCTGATGGGCCACAACGACGCCATCGTTTCCGCCGTCGAGGAGGCCGGTGTCACCACCTACTCGACCGACCAGATGGCGGCAATGCTGCTGGACCTGTGCGATGTGGAGTCGAAGGTGGCCGCGGCCGGTGCGCCGATCAAGGCCGACCTGACCGGCGGGCTCGCCGACGCCGACCTCGACATGGCCGAATTGGCTGCCAAGGCACGCGAGCAAGGCGCGTCGGACGGGGAGGCCGACACCCCGACGCCCCAGGGCACCATCGCCGCGCTGCCGTCCCCACCGCGCGCCGTCACGCCGGCGCCGCCGCCGGACTGGGACGACCTCGACGTCGACCCGGCCGACCTGGTGGTGATCGTCGGCGGCGCCGAGATCGGCCCGTACGGTTCGTCACGCACCCGGTTCGAGATGGAGGTCGCGGGCGAGCTTTCGGCGGCAGGTGTTCTGGAACTGGCCTGGACCACCGGGTTGATCCGCTGGGAGGACGACCCCCAACCCGGCTGGTACGACACCGAATCCGGCGAACTGGTCGACGAGTCCGAGCTGGTCGAGCGCTACCACGACACCGTGGTGGAGCGCTGCGGCATCCGCGAGTTCGTCGACGACGGCGCGATCGACCCCGACCACGCCTCGCCGCTGTTGGTCTCGGTGTTCCTGGACAAGGACTTCACCTTCGTGGTGTCCTCGGAGACCGACGCCCGGGCCTTCGTCGAGTTCGATCCGGAGCACACCGTCATCCGCCCCGTGCCCGACTCGAGTGACTGGCAGGTCATCCGCAAGGCCGGCACCGAAATCCGGGTGCCGCGAAAGACCAAGCTATCTCGGGTCGTTGGCGGTCAGATCCCGACCGGGTTCGATCCGACGGTATGGGGGATCAGCCCGGACATGGCCAGTTCGATCGACCGGTTGGCGGTGTGGAACATCGTGGCGACCGTCGACGCGTTCCTGTCCGCCGGCTTCAGCCCGGCCGAAGTGATGCGCTACGTGCACCCGAGCCTGGTGGCCAACACCATGGGCACCGGCATGGGCGGTGGCACCTCGATGCAGACGATGTACCACGGCAACCTGCTGGGCCGCAACAAGCCGAATGACATCTTCCAGGAGGTCCTGCCGAATATCGTTGCCGCCCATGTCGTTCAGTCCTACATAGGCAGTTACGGCGCGATGATCCATCCGGTTGCCGCGTGCGCGACGGCCGCGGTGTCGGTCGAGGAGGGCGTCGACAAGATCCGGCTCGGCAAGGCCGAGCTGGTGGTCGCCGGCGGCATCGACGACCTCACGCTGGAGGGGATCATCGGCTTCGGCGACATGGCGGCAACCGCCGATACCGGCATGATGCGCGGCCGGGGTATCGCCGACTCGAAGTTCTCCCGGCCCAACGACCGGCGGCGCCTGGGCTTCGTCGAAGCCCAGGGTGGGGGCACCATCCTGCTGGCCCGTGGTGACCTGGCCCTCGAAATGGGGCTGCCGGTGCTCGCAGTGGTGGCGTTCGCCCAGTCGTTCGGCGACGGTGTGCACACCTCGATCCCGGCCCCGGGGCTGGGGGCGCTGAGCGCGGGCCGCGGCGGCAGCCAGTCCTCGCTGGCGCGCGGACTGGCCACGCTGGGTGTGGGCGCCGACGACATCGCGGTGATCTCCAAGCACGACACCTCGACGTTGGCCAACGATCCCAACGAGACCGAGCTGCACGAGCGGCTGGCCGACTCGCTGGGCCGCTCCGACGGTGCTCCGCTGTTCGTGGTGTCGCAGAAGAGCCTCACCGGACACGCCAAGGGCGGCGCGGCGGTCTTCCAGATGATGGGCTTGTGCCAGATGTTGCGCGACGGGGTGGTCCCGCCCAACCGGAGTTTGGATTGCGTCGACGACGAGCTGGCCGGCTCCTCGCACTTCGTGTGGGTGCGTGACACGCTGCGGCTCGGCGGCAAGTTCCCGCTCAAGGCCGGGATGCTGACCAGCCTGGGCTTCGGGCACGTGTCCGGGCTGGTGGCACTGGTGCATCCGCAGGCGTTCATCGCGGCGCTGGATCCGGACCAGCGCGCGGATTACCGGCGGCGCTCGGAGGCACGTCTGCTGGCCGGTCAGCGGCGGCTGGCGTCGGCGATCGCCGGCGGCCCGCCGATGTATCAGCGGCCACCCGACCGTCGCTTCGACCACGACGCGTCGGAGAAGCGCCAAGAGGCGGCGATGTTGCTGAATCCGGCGGCGCGACTGGGTGGCAGCGATATCTACGAGGCCAGATGATGCCTCCGCGGGATGAGCCCGCCCATCCGTTAGCCTGACGATCCATGGGCATCGTCGGAGTGGGGATCGATCTCGTCTCCATTCCTCATTTCGCCGAACAGGTCGACCAGCCGGGAACTGTGTTCTCAGAGACGTTCACCCCGGGTGAACGTCGCGACGCCTCGGACAAGAGTTCGTCGGCGGCGCGTCACTTGGCGGCCCGCTGGGCCGCCAAGGAGGCGGTGATCAAGGCCTGGTCGGGATCCCGGTTCGCCCAGCGGCCAGTGTTGCCGGAGGCCATTCATCGCGATATCGAGGTGGTCACCGACATGTGGGGACGACCGCGGGTGCGGTTGACCGGCGACATCGCCAAACACCTGGCTGACGTGACGATCCACGTGTCGCTGACCCACGAGGGCGACACCGCGGCCGCGGTGGCCATCCTCGAAATGCCCTGATGCCGAGCGTCACGCCAGCGTGACGGCCGGTGGCCGGCGCCACGCTGGCGTGACACTCGGCGTTGGGCGGCTAGCCTCGTGAGCATGAGCGATCTTGTGGAGCGCGTTCGCGAGGTGTTGCCGTCGGTACGGCGCGACCTTGAAGACCTGGTGCGGATTGAATCGGTGTGGGCCGACCCCGATCGCCGGCCCGAGGTGCACCGCAGCGCTCGAGCCGTGGCAGATCTGTTGTCACAGGCCGGTTTCGGCGATGTGCAAATCGTCAGCGAGGGCGGTGCGCCGGCGGTCATCGGCCGCCACCCCGCACCCCCCGGCGCGCCGACCGTGTTGCTGTACGCCCACCACGACGTGCAGCCCGAAGGTGACCGCGGCCAGTGGACGTCGCCGCCTTTCGAGCCCACAGAACGTGACGGGCGGCTTTACGGTCGCGGCAGCGCGGACGACAAGGCAGGTATTGCAACGCATCTGGCGGCGTTCAGGGCACACGATGGCAAACCGCCGGTGGGTGTGACGGTCTTCGTCGAAGGTGAAGAGGAAAGCGGGTCGCCGTCGCTGGGCCGGCTGCTCGCCGCCCATCGCGACGCGCTGGCCGCCGACGTGATCGTCATTGCCGACTCGGACAATTGGAGCACCGAAGTCCCCGCGCTGACGGTGTCGTTGCGCGGGTTGGTCGACTGCGTGGTCGAGGTTGCGACGCTCGACCACGGGTTGCACTCCGGTTTGTGGGGCGGCGTGGTTCCCGACGCGCTGAGCGCGCTGGTGCGGCTGCTGGCCAGCCTGCATGACGATGACGGCAACGTGGCGGTGGCCGGCCTGCACGAGACCGACGTCGCCGACTTGAATTTTCCGGATTACCCGGTGGAGCGGGTCCGCGCCGACGCCGGTCCGCTCGACGGTGTTTCCGAGATCGGCTCGGGCTCCGTGCCGCAGCGGATGTGGGCCAAACCAGCCATCACTGTGATCGGCATCGACACCACCTCGGTCGCGGCGGCCTCGAACACCCTCATCCCGCGGGCGCGGGCCAAAATCAGCATGCGAGTCGCGCCCGGTGGTGACGGCGAAGCACACCTGGACGCATTGACCGCCCACCTGCAGCGGCATGCCCCGTGGGGCGCCCACGTCAGCGTGATCCGGGGCGAAAAGGGCGAGCCCTATGCGATTGACGCCAGCGGCACCGTCTATGACGCCGCGCGGGCCGCGTTTCGGCAGGCGTGGGGGGTGGACCCGATCGATATGGGCATGGGCGGCTCCATTCCCTTCATCGCCGAGTTCGCCGACGCGTTTCCCCAGGCCAAGATCCTGGTCACCGGGGTGGAAGACCCCGCAACCCAGGCGCACAGCATCAACGAGAGCCTGGATCTGGGTGTGCTGGAACGCGCAGCGGTCGCCGAGGCGCTGCTGTTGGGAAACCTGGCCTGATCGGGGACTTTGACCGATGGCGGCGACCCGCTTCGCCCGGCTTCGCCGCGCTCGCGATCGCCACTAGACCGATGGCGGCGACCCGCTTCGCCCGGCTTCGCCGCGCTCGCGATCGCCACTA
>CAYNLB010000016.1:0-7229 GCA_964397935.1 uncultured Mycobacterium sp. | reverse complement strand
GACGGCCAAGTCGCGCCGGAGTTTGGCGACGTGGCCGGTGGCCTTGACGTTGTATTGCGCGCCTTGGGTGTGCCGACCACCACCGAGGCGCCCAAGGGAGCAAGCAGCGCGACTAATCAGCACCTGGCTTTGCGTCGCCCTGTTTCTTCAGCGTCTCGCTCGCGCTGCCTATGACGCTTCGTATGAACTCGTACTGCGTCTCGACGAGCTTGTCCGCCATATCGAGGGCGGCGTCGACAATGGTATTGCGTCTCGACGGATGGTCGTCGCCGTGCCCGGGGAACGACTCATCCACAGCGCCAACGAACTTACGCACGGCATCGATGGCGGTCCGTTGTCCGGATTCGACCGACTTGAGCACTTCGTCGGACAGGCCTGCTATTCGTTCCGTCAGCTCCGACGCTCGTTCCGCCGCCGTCTTCTTCTCGGTGTCTTCTGCCATGATCGCCCTCTGAGGAATGGGTGCAAAGAAATCAGTCTTGAATGACTCGGCACCAAGAATGCGCTCAGATCTCGGGGTTCTATAGGGCCGATGGTCCTTTTCCGCCTGCTGTGAAAACCTACCTCTGCGAAAGCGACCCTCGATCCTGCAGCGGAAACCGGGCCGCGTGAGCGAGCTGAACGCTTCTAGGGTGGCTGGTTGGTAAGTCGGAGGGCTTGGGTTTGTCGGCCTGCTCGGCGCTTAGTCACATGTCGAGTGGCAGGCAACCGATATGACATCGGGGGAGCCGAGGCAGTGCAACCGGCTTCCGTCGCACGGCTCACTCTGACTCGTCCTGGTCCCGTACCAGACACCGACCATGTAATTACGAGGCACTGAGCAGCTTTTTGATGAATGTTGTCGTATGTGCAGCCTTGACGTTGTACTAGGCGACCGCGATTTTGCCTTTTTCATCGACCACGAAGGTGGAGCGAATCACGCCGGTGTTCGGCTTGGTGTTCGAGCCTTGTGCCTAGATCGACAAATCGCAGCGGAATTCGGTGACGTGGCCGGTGGCCTTGACGTTTCGCCCCGCTATCGCTGAGGCCCTGAGCAAGTTCAAGGTCGCCCGCGGTAGCAACCAGTCGTTGATTCAGTTCGTGGAGGACGGCATCGTGGTCGCCGGTCTGCCGGTGCTGGTCTGCGAGCAGGTGGACGCTTCCATCCTGTTCTGGGGTATGCCGAAGGCTCACGCCATGTTCGTGCAGCGCAAGGGCACTATGGTCGAGCGGTTCCCGGCTACTTGATGCCGCGTCGCGTGACCGGCAGTCTCTCGCTGTGTTGCGCGGTATCCGGGCACCTCGATTTCGACCGGGGCCGATCTCGGTAAGCACCGTGATCGACCGCGTGCTGAAGGCGCGCTTAAGGGGACGAAAGGCCCTATCCGGTGGACCATGCGGGGTGGAGCCTGGATTGTCACGGGACTCTCTGGGGTCAGGGAATTCGAAACATGTTGGCTTTCCACAGCGGAAGTGGGAAGGGCCCTGGTATGGCTGGTTTATTCATAGGTTGGGGAGACATGGTGGACGGGCGCGAGAAGCGCGCCCTCGAACTCTTCAACAAGTCGATGCACTACTTGAGACGTCTCCAGGATGAGGGGCGGATCGACCGCTTTGACGTGGCAGTTCTTCCGCAAAACGACAGAGACCTTCGCGGCTTCATTCTGGTGCGGGGCACGGTAGAGCAGATCAACCTGCTTGGCGATGACGAGGAGTTTCAGCGGCTACTCAGCGATGTGCAGGTTGTCGTCGACCGGGTCCGGGCCATCGACGCCTTTGTTGACGAGGCACTCGCGCGAACAATGCATCAATACCAGGATGTGGGTCGAATCGGAGAACTGAGCTGACCGTGACCCCGCGCGGAAGGTTAGGCCTTTTAAACCTTTGGAGTCCTGGCTGATTCCGCCTGCGCCGCGCCGACCGATTCGATCTCGCTCTCTCGCGCACTTCGACCAGCGTGTGAACGAAAGCTCGTTCTCAAACGTGGGGCCGTGGATGCGGCTGCTGCTACCTACTCAAACTGCTTAATAATGCGTTGGATCTTTGTTGTCGTATGTGCAGCCTTGACGTTGTACTGCGCGACGGCGATCTTGCCCTTTTCGTCGACCACGAAGGTTGACCGGATCACTCCCTGCACGGTCTTGCCGTACATCTGCTTTTTCCCGTAGGCGCCCCAAGCCGTCAGCACCTTGCGGTCGGGATCCGAGAGCAGCGGGAACGTCAGTTTCTCGGCGTCACGGAATTTGGCGAGCTTGGCTGGCGGGTCGGGGGAGATACCGACGACGTCGAGGCCGGCGTCGTTGAGTTCGCGCAGGCTGTCCCTGAAGTCGCAGGCCTGTTTGGTGCACCCCGGTGTGGAGGCCGCCGGGTAGAAGTACACGATGACGCGGCGTCCCTTGTAGTCGGCCAGCGATATCTTGTTGCCATCGGCGTCGGGCAGGGTGAATGAAGGCGCCTTGTCGCCCTCAGCAAGCCGCGTGGTCTCGGTCGACTCGGCCATTGTCTGGGTCCCTTTCTGTTCACCGGGGGATTCGGGTTACCGCCAGCTGATCTAGGGTAGTGCGGGCAGGTGTATGTGCCGGATAGTGGGCGAGTTGGAGGACACAGTGGCGGACCGGGACCCCGAAGCCATCAAGCGAGACATCGACCTCGCCCGCGATCAGCTGGCGACCACCGTCGACTCACTCGCCGAACGCACCAATCCCCGCCGTCTCGCCGGCGACCTGAAAGTCTGGGCCGTCGAATTCGTGAAAAAACCTGTGGTCATGGTGTCGCTGGCCGGCGTCGGCGCTGTCGTCGTCGTGGTGGTGGTGCACCGGGTCAGGAATCGCTGACGCCGGCACCGGTGGACCTCTTAATGTGCACCGGAAGGTCGTCGGCCCAGGGTTGCCTGGTGACCATGTCGTCGACGTCGACGTAGCCGCGCTCGAATTCGCCCGTCGCCGCGTCGACGAGCCGGTACTGCTGCGTCTGTTTGTGAATGGGTTGCGCGTCGAGAATCACCACTCGTACCTCGCCGGGCTCGAATCCGCATCGCCGCTGTAGCGCCTCTACGAGGCACTCGTTGTGCAAATGTCCGTCGCCGAAATTCCACCCAAGCACCATTGAGCAGAGAATCTCGCCTTCGCACAGGTTGTAGTCGTCCTCGTCGTAACCGGCCAACGCCCGGTGCGCCAGGGTGAACAGGGCCCGCCCGTGAGTGTTCATCCCCCGGAACGCCATTGCGAGGTGGATGGGGACGAAGGTTGCCTCCTGGCTGCCGTAGAGGCGTTCGAGTTGCAGGTGCTGCATCGGACCGAGCGCGCGAGAGCCGATGCGGAACTTCTCGTCCGCCGATGGCTTGACGCACCACAGCGTGGTGTCCCAGTTGCCGGCGTAATAGCGCATGGCGGGCAAGAAGGACACCTTGCGCGGGGAGAGGTTGCCGAGGACCACGATGCCGGCGATAACCACGAACAGAACACCGATAGGCAGTGGATTGGTGACATCCGACAAACCAAGACGCGCATGCGCGACGAAGAGCCACAGCACCCCGAAGATCATGAACACGTTCCATTCCAGCGGCACACCCATCGGGAAGGCCAGCAGGATGTTCAGGTGGAACACGATCATGACGAACGCGGCGATGGCCGTCGGCCAGCCACCGTGGGAGAAGAAGAGCACCAGTGGCACCAGCCCTTCCACGGCGGTCGAGAAGTGGGCGATGAAGCCCGCCAAGCCGCTGGGCCGCAGGTCCTCGGGATAGCGCTTGAACATGGCCCGCTTGAGCGCACCCGCGGGGATGAAGGGGTTGTTGGCCAGCATGGTTGAGATCACGAACGGGAAGTGCCGGTTGAGCTTCGAGGTCGCAGCGCCCAGCCATATCACCATGAAGACCACCTTGGCGCCCACGACGATGTCGGCGTGAGAGAAGAGGAAGACCAGCGTCAGGGGCGCGTACACCTCGCCCCGCGCGGCCAGAAAAATTGTCTTGTCGCGCAAGCCGATCAGGGCCAGGACCGCCAGGATCGCAACGATCTGCCACCACGGCAGCACGCCGATTGACGTGTCCAGAGCGGGGATTGCCCCGGCGCCGTCGGATAGCAGCGCGATCACGAGCAACACGAGCAGGGTGCCGTAGAGCACCGCGTCCCCCGGGGTTCTGTTGCTGCCCTTGGTCAGTGGGATCCGATCGGGCCAGGGTGGCAACCGGATCGTGCCGGGACGCAGCCAATACAGGATCGACCCCATTGGCGGGAAGTAGCGTCCGGCAAGCGGTCCGAAGCAGCAACCGAGGCCGACGACTTCGAACAGCATCGTGTAGAGGACGGCCTTTTCGAACACAATCGGCTCCGTCCACCATGCGGTGACGTTGGTGAAGCCGTCGATACCCTTCGTGGACCACGCGAACAGACAGGCGCCCAGGATGTACAGGGCGATCTTGATCCCATACATCAGGTGCATCACCAGCGGGGTGCCGAACCCGTTCTCGGCGATGTGGCGCGCCATCGGCACAATCCGCTCGGCCCGTGTGCCCTTGCTCCACTCGGCCACGTCAACTACGGGCAGGTTGGGACGGATGAACCCCACTGCAGCTCCTTCCGCGCAGCTTGTTTCAGGGACGCTTGTCGGCAGCGCTCGCGCCAGTGTGAGGAAGAAACTACAGCCGAAGACCGCCGCTGCGTAGGGATATGACGTCCAACGGCTTGCGGGGCGGTTCAGCCGGCTTTGGCCGCAGTGGCCGATGCCAGCGGGTTGTGTTCGCGGCAAGTGTCGTTCGCGCGGATGCCGCACCGCACCGGCCGCTCCTGGTGCGGCCAATTCGGCCTTGTCGTGCGCTGAACCGATGTGCTCGCTCGCCCTCGACTCACGCCGCCAAGACCACGCGATCCATACCGAAGTCATCCGGGGCCGTTACGCGATGTATGTCGGTTTGGTCTTATCCCGCGCTGAAACAACTCAATGGAAAGGGAAGAAAATTGGCACCAGCAACGGGGTCGCAATCAGCAACAAGAGGGTCAGGGGCGCACCTAGCCGCACGAAATCGGTATATCGATAGCCGCCCATCCCCCACACAATCGTGTTGGTCTGGTAACCGATGGGTGTCAGAAACGACTGAGTTGCCCCGAACATGACGACCACGGCGAACGGCAGGGCATTCAACCCCACTTGCTCGGCGATGGCGACGGCTATGGGAAACATCAACGCGGCCGCAGCAGTATGGGAGATCACCTCGGTCACAAGCATGGTGGCTGCAAGGACGGCCGCGAGCAACCCATAGTCGCCGAGCGGAGCTGCGGCGCCGACGACTGTATGCGCCATCGTGCGGGCGAGCCCGCTGCTTTCCACCGCGCGTCCAAGTGCAAAGCTTGTCGCCATCAGGAGTAAGACGTTGACATCGATGGACCGGCGCGCGTCTTCCAGCGTCACGATCCTGGCCACGACCAGTCCGAAGGCGATCAGCAGGGATACCTGCAACAAGCTCAAGAGTCCGGTCCCGGCCACGACGACCAGCGCAACGATGCTCAACTCGACGACGCCCGCATGCTCGCGCCGAATCGGTCTGTCCCAATTCAGCGGGGCGACTATGGCAAAGTCGTGGTGCTGCTGAAAGCGTTGGCTGAAGTCAGGTCCCGCCAATACCAGAAGCACGTCTCCGGCTCGGAGACGCACCTCTCCGAGTTTGCCCTTCAGCTGCTCACTGGACCGATGAATCGCAACGACTGCCGATCCGTAGCGGCGGCGAAACCCGGAGGCTTTCAGACTTGATC
Organism: uncultured Mycobacterium sp.; assembly: GCA_964397935.1. Lineage (GTDB taxonomy): Bacteria > Actinomycetota > Actinomycetes > Mycobacteriales > Mycobacteriaceae > Mycobacterium. Next base: position 1,500 of record CAYNLB010000016.1, on the reverse strand, counting down.
CGACCAGCGGCGATCCCGCACCGATCACTGCCTCGACGAACTGTCGCTGCGGATTGCGTGCCAGATGGTCGAAGTGGCGTGCTTCGGATGAGACAAGTCCCGGCATCCGCTGCAAATCCAGCACGCGCGCAAGGTTTCCGACGAAGACCAGACGGTCCCCGACAGCCAGTAGCTCGTCGGGTCCAATCGCGGCGATAACCCTGTTCCGGCGCTCGACTTCGACGAGGAAAACCCCTTCAAGGTTGCGCAGGCCCGCTTCGGCGACCGTGGCGCCGGCCAGCTCACTGCTCTGAGGAATCGTCATTTCCACGGTGAACTCGCGTTCAGTGCCGGCCAGGCTGTCGCCGGGTGTAGGACGCTGCCTGATCAGAAGCGGTCCCAACACCACGATGAGGACGACCCCGCCGATGGCGAGCGGCAACCCGATTCCGGTGACCGAAAACAAGCTCAACCGGTCAAGGCCTGCCTTGTCGATCAGATCGTTTACGAACAGGTTGGCCGAGGTGCCGATCATCGTCATCGAACCGCCCAGCATGACCGCATAGCTCAATGGCATCAGATAGCGCGATGGTGATCGTCCGGTGCGTCGACACCAGCGAATCACTCGAGGGGCGAGCATTGCCACCAGCGGGGTGTTGGCGATGAACGCGGATGCTGCCGCAGCCGGTGCGCACGTCCGCAAGAGCTCTCGACGGGGTTGGACTTGCGCCCCTTTGCCGAGCAATCGCGAGGTGGCACCCTCGAAGGCTCCGGTGACATCTGCCGCTCCGGCCAGGACGTAGAGCGCGGCCACCACGGCCAACGACTGATTGGCGAAGCCACCCAGGACCTGACCTTGGTCGATCACCCCTATCAAATAGAGGGTCAGCACGGCGCCGCCGATGACCAAAGTCGGGTTGAACCGGTCTCGCACAAGCAGGACTATCGCGGCGATGACCACCACAAGGGTGATCCAGGCATCCGCAGTCATGTTTGCTGCCCCTTTTGCCCGCTCGCGTGAGAGCGCATACCGCCCCGTTCCACGCCCGTCTCCCTGCGTGCTCAAGCCGTAGTTACGCAAGTAATCGAGTCAATCTAACCGACGGAGCGCGAACGACGTCAGCGGATCGGCGTGACATACCATCGCATCTGGTTGGCGTGTAGAAAGCCGCTGGGAAGCCCGCGGCAGCTCAGGCGTTGGTCAGGGAATTCGACACGGAGAACCGATGAACAGGGTCTACCAGGGCGACGGCTATCGAGTCAGCACGACTTTGGAGCCGCACTTCACGGTAGTTCCGGCCTTTGCCGCGCTGGGCCGTCTGTTCGCCAGCCGCATCGGTTGCTCGTCCCTTAACGCTCAACGCTTTCGGCTATCGAGCGTGTGGTCAGTTGCGCCGATCCGGATGCCCAGTCGGGGCAGCATGCTGCGTTGTATCAGCAGGACAAGCAGGCTCGCGGCCCCCGCCGCAGCGAACACGAGCAGTGATGTCCGGACGTTGTTCATCACCGACGGGTTGATCA
>CAYNLB010000015.1:47752-49748 GCA_964397935.1 uncultured Mycobacterium sp. | reverse complement strand
CCTCGTCGCCGTTGTGACACTGCCCCTCCTCGCCGCACTCGGCGCGCTGCCGGCCGGCTCGCAATATCCCCGCCTCGTGGGCCGATTGGGCGCCGCAGCCGCCGGCGCGGGCTTTGCCGGCGCGGTGGCACTAGGGCTCTGCGCCGCGGTCCACGGCCCCGTGTCGGCCACGCTGACCTCGGCCCAAGGCGCCTTGATCGCCGAGCTGACCGTCGACCGGCTCAGCGCATTGCTGCTGGTGCTGGTATACGGGGTGAGCACGGTCGCCCAGGTTTTCGCGCTGCGTTACCTCGCCTGCGACAGGCGGTCAGGGTGGTTCACCGCCGGCACCGGACTGCTCACCGCCGCCTCCGCCGGCCTGATGACCGCCGGAACCCTGATCGGACTGGCCGTCTCCTGGACCTTGGCCGGCACCGCGCTGTGCCTGCTGCTGGCCACCTACTGGGAGCTGCCCGCCGCACGTGATGGCGTCGGGCGCACCGCGACCGCGTTCCTGCTGGGCGACCTCGCCCTGTGGTCGGCGGTCTGCTGGATCACCGCGCAACGGGGCAACGTGCGGCTGTCCGACCTGGGACACAACGGGCACAACGGGTTTGAACCATCCGAACCGGCCCTGACGGCGGCAGCCGGCTTGATCGTCCTCGCGGCGCTGTCACGATCGGCGCAGATTCCGTTCCACCGCTGGCTGCCCGCGACCCTGGCCGCACCCACCCCCGTCTCGGCCCTGCTGCACGCCGGTGTCGTCAACGCCGGAGGCGTGCTGCTGGTGCGGCTGAGCCCGATCGTCAGCGGATCCGCCACCGCCATGGGCCTGGCGTTCGTCGCCGGCACGCTGAGCATGATCTACGGCGGCGTCGTGATGCTCACCAAATCCGACATCAAGGGCTCGCTGGTGTATTCGACGATGGCCCAGATGGGCTTCATGATCTTGACCTGCGGGCTGGGCCTGTCCGCGGCCGCGGTATTCCACTTGGTGGGCCACGGTTTCTACAAGGCCACCCTGTTCCTGTCGTCCGGCTCGGCGATAGCCAAGCGTCGCCGGAAGGCCGCTCGGCCACCCGCGCCTGCGCCGGCCACACCCCGATGGGCCGCAATCCAGGTCACGGCGATGCTCGTGCCCGCTGCCGCGCTGTACCTAGCCGCCAACGTGGTGCCAGTGCCCGACGCCGAACACGGCTCGGCGACGGCGCTGGTGGTCTTCACCTGGGCCACCGCCGCGGCAGCGTTGTCCGGCTGGCTGACCCGAAACCCGGGCATGCGGGCCGTCCTCACCGGCGCCGTGGCACTGCTCGTGGCGGCCATAGGATACGTGGCGCTGGTGAGCGCCGTCACCGGATTCCTGGCTCCCGCACTGCCCGCGGTCACCATGCCCGCCGCGTCGTCGCTGGGTCTCGTCGCGGTGGCCGTGATTCTGGGCGCGCTGGCCGTGCTGCGCCAGGCGCCGCCCGACGGCCGGGCCGGTCGCCTGCAACGCGCCCTCTACGCGAAAGCACTGGTCGCCGGGCACCTTCCAGCGCCCAGCCCGCAACTCACGCCGACCGCCCATCCCCTGACCCGCCAACTGACAGGAGCGCTCCAGTGACCACCGTGGCCGACCACGTATCGATCGACACCCGCCGCGCGCAATTGCGCAGTGAGGTCACCCTGGCCGCCCGCGTGATCCCGACGCACTACCCGCTGGAGACGTTCATCGCCGTCAACCCGCTGGCCGGGCTGGAGTCGATGCCCTTCGAGCAGGCCGTCCGGCGCGCAGGTGACCTCTACGGCATTCGAGGCGTGCTGGACGAGACGGCCTACCGCGACCTCTACCGCCGCGGGCGGATCACCGACGCCGACCTGGAATCCGTGCTGCGGCAGCGCTATCCGGCGCTGCTCGACGGGGAGCCCGTCCGGATGGGGAACCGCGCGCTGACACCTGCCGAATTGTTGCGCGCCGACCTGCTCAACGGAAGCCTCGCCCCGATGCCCTTGCGGCGCAACATGACCCGCAGCGAGC
>CAYNLB010000015.1:25514-47652 GCA_964397935.1 uncultured Mycobacterium sp. | reverse complement strand
GCCGCGTTGGCCCGGGCCTGGGGGCTGGACGAGGTGGACGACGGCGATTTGGGCGCGGCCGCGCGGGTGTTGTCGGCGTTGCCCGTCACCGCGCGGCCCATGGTCTGGCAGCAGGCCTACGAGGGGAACTATCGCGACGCGCTGCTGCGGACGTTGGCGCAGAGCGCGCCGGCACCAAGCGATGGGCGCCCGCAAGCCCAGCTCGTGTGCTGCATCGACACCCGATCCGAGGGGCTGCGTCGCCACGTCGAATCCCTTGGGGCCTACCAAACGTTTGGCTTCGCCGGTTTCTTTGCCGTCGCGATCCGGTTCACCGGCCTCCTCGGCGGAACGCCCGACGATCTGTGCCCGGTGCTGATCAGCCCGGAGCACGACGTCAGTGAGATCCCGGCACCGTCCGCCGCCGCTGTGGCGCGGCGTCTGCGCGACGGCAGCGTCACGATGGCCGGCGCGGAGGCGGCGTTTCACGCCGCCAAGCAGGGCCTGCTCGCCCCGTTCGCATTGGCAGAAGCCGCGGGCTGGGCCGCCGGTCCGTGGGCGGCGGCCAAAACGCTGAGCCCGAAAGTCACCGGCGCACTGCGCCGGCGGCTGCGCGACCGGCTGGCACCCCCCGCACCGACCGTGCTGTCGATCAACGACACGGCCGAGTTGGACCGTCGCGCCCTCTACGCGCAGGTGGCGCTCACCACCATGGGGCTGACCGACGAATTCGCCCGTCTGGTCGTTTTGTGCGGGCACGGCAGCGTCACCGAGAACAACCCGTACCAGGCGGCGCTGGACTGCGGAGCCTGCGGCGGGCAGGCCGGCGGCCCCAACGCCCGCACAGCCGCGGCGATCCTCAACAACGCCGATGTCCGCGGCGAATTGCGCAACCTGGGCATCACGATTCCGGACGACACCTGGTTCGTCGCGGCTCAGCATGACACCGCGACCGACCGGGTCACCGTCTTGGACGAGCACCTGGTTCCGGCCAGCCATCGCCACGACGTGCGCAGGCTCGGCACGGATCTCGGCATCGCCGGCGCCGAACTGGCCGCCGAACGCTGCGCGGGTCTTCCCGGCGGCCCCGCTGCGGCCCGCCCCGCACGGGCCGCAGGCCACGTCGCCGGCCGATCCGTCGACTGGGCGCAGGTCTTCCCCGAGTGGGGCCTGGCCGGCAACGCGGCGTTCATCGTGGCACCCCGCGCGACCACCCGCGGAATCGACCTGCACCGACGGGTTTTCCTGCACTCCTACGAAGCCGACGTGGACCCCGAGGGCAGCGCACTGGAAACGATTCTGACCGCACCGATGGTGGTCGCTCAATGGATCAACTACCAGTACTACTTCTCGACGGTGGCGCCGGAGGTCTTCGGAGCCGGAACCAAGACCATCCACAACGTCGTCGGCGGCGTGGGTGTGCTGGCGGGCTACGGTGGCGACCTGCAACTGGGCCTGCCCCGGCAGTCGCTTACCGATGGTCAGTCCTTCGGCCACGAACCCATGCGCCTGTTGACCATCGTCCAGGCACCGCTGCAGCGCATCGACACGGTGATCGAGCGAAATCCCGTGCTGCAGCACCTGTTCGGCAACGATTGGGTCTGCTTGGCCGCCCGTGAGCACGCAAACCAAGACTGGCAACGCTGGACCCGCGGCGGCTGGCGCAGCTGGGCCGCGACCGCCGCGGCCGACCCCCATCACCCCATCGAGCAGGAGGTAACCCCATGTCGGTAGACGGACTGACCAAGATGACCAAGATCGAAGTCGTCGTTGCCGGAGAGCACGTACCCGCGGTTCGCGAGCAGTTCCGCAGCGCCGGGACAACCGGTTTCACCAGCGTGTCCGGCGTGTCGGGACTCGGTCACCACGGCTACCACCAGGGCCGGCTGCTTTTCAATCAACAGGCAGCCCTGGAGCTGCTCATCACCGTCGTCCCGGAGGCGAAGTCGGGGCCGCTGATCGCGGGACTGCGCCGCCTGCTCGACGATTCGCCCGGCGTCATGTTCGTCACCGACACCTACGTCAGCCGGCCTGAGTACTTCAGCTGAACCAGACGAAGAAAGGAAGTCACATGTCCAACCCATCAGCCGCGTGGCAGTGTTTGCAAGCGGGCAATCGACGTTTCTCCGCCACGTTACGGTCGAGGCAGCGGGTCACCACAACGCACCGCTCACCTGTCGCGGTGTTCCGCTGCGCGGATTCCGATATGGCGAGCGAGGTGTTGTTCGATCGGCGCCGCGGTTCGCTAATCGACATCAGCACCTGGGGCCACGTCGTCGACACCGGCGTGCTGGCCACCCTTGAGTACGCCGTCGGCACACTCAAAACACCGCTGATCGTCGTCCTCGGCCATCCAGACTGCGCCGCAATGCATACCGCACTCAAAGCCTGGAATGATGTCGCTTTCCCCGAGGGTGCGGCTCGCACAGTCGTGGAGCAGGCGGTTTCATCGCTCACCCGGCTCAACGCCAGCGTCGGCAACGCCGACGAACTATCGGCCGCCCACGTGGTGCAAACCGGCGTCACGTTATTGCACAAGTCGCCGACGATCGCCAAGGCCGTCGACAGCGGACAGTCCGCGATCGTGTGCCTCGTCAGCGATCGCAACGACGGCCGGCTTCGTGCGTGCGCGACCTTCGGCACCGTTTCTGAAAGTGAGTCGCCATTATTCGAGTGCGTGTAAGGGCTCACATGGCAAACAGATGAAACCGGTGGGCTGGCCAACGCTGCAGAAGCATCGGCGAACCATCCCGGCATCGGTGGCTGTGCCGGGACGGTGATCGCGATGGGCACCATGCATGGCAAGGAGCACCAAGTGGCACCGTCGTTCGCTGACGAGCTCGGCGCGCATGTTGTCGCGCCCGCCGGGATCGACACCGATCAGTTCGGCACTTTCACCGGCGAGGTGACCAGGACACTAGCGCCGTTGGCCGCGGCCACCGCCAAAGCCCGCCTGGCGATACAGGTCACCGGAGTGCCCTACGGCCTGGCCAGCGAAGCCAGCTACGACACCTGGTTCGGCATGCTGGCCATGCACGAAGAAATCTTGATGTTCGTCGACGACATCCTCGGCATCCAGGCCGTCGAGGGTATCAACACCCTCGGCGCTCCTGGCCCGCCACGACCGGTCGACGTCGCCGACAAAGCCGTCGGCGCGGCGAAAAGTTTCGGATTTCCCCGCCAAGGCGCCGCGGTCAAGGCCAGCGTCGACGATCGAGTGCCGGTGTTCGGAAAGGGCATCACCGATACCGGAACACTCGTCGAGGTCGTCGGTGCGGCGCTGGCGGCCGCCGATGACAACCGGGCGTGGGTCGAACCAGACCTGCGCGCACATCACAACCCCAGCCGCCGCGATGTCCTGATCGCCCTGGCGCGCCGGCTCGCTCGCCGGGTTGCGACACCCTGCCCCGAATGCGGATGTCCCGGATACGGCAAAGTCGCGCTCCGCGACGGGTTGCCATGCCGGGTCTGCGCCTGTCCCACCACCCTTATCGCCGCCGATGTCCACGGGGCCCGGCGTGCACGCATCGCAGCATCGTTGCGCGCAACGGGGCCGCCGCACAGCCGCGCTTTTCCCCACAACGCAATCCGTAGGCGAAGTTCGGTCAGCTGGCGACACGTCGATTGGCGGTCACAAACTACCTGATCACGATAGGGCCGCGATGAGTTCGCCCACCGAATGGCTCGCTTCGAGTGGGTGGCGCAGTTTGCCTTCCGGATTGAGCTCATAGACATTGCGTCGACCGACCTTCGACTTGATTAGGTAGCCTTCGTCTGTCAAATCGGTCAAAATCGCCTGCACGGAACGCTCCGTGATGCCGATGCGCATCGCCAACTCCCGAGCCGTCAACGGCTCGCCGGTTGATACGCACAACAACACATGTGCATGGTTGGTCAGGAACGTCCAGGTGCGCTCAGGAACTTCGGCAGCGGACTGCGCTGCCGCTTTCCGATTCCGAGCAACGTCCACCGATCGATCTTACTACACTAGGATTCGCGTAAAACGATTCGCCAATTGATTAGCGCACGTAACGCGGTGGCCTCGGCAATCACCTGTTGACAGTCGGCAACTCCCAGGCCGCGATCACGAACCAACAGAGGCGCGAAGTAGTTGCACCATCCCTCAATAGGACAACCCCACCAAGAACGACTCGACTGCTTGGCGATAAACCTGCGGCGCTTCGTCGTGAACCAAATGGCCGGCTTGCTGAACTTTCAGATAGGTCGTCGCAGAATCGGTTTGGGCCATCTCATGCATCTGCCCAGGTGGCGTGACGGAGTTGCCGGCCTCGATGAGTAGCGCCGGGGCGCGCACCGCGGCCCACTGCGTCCAGTAGTCCCGGGTACCCCATTCGGCGGCGATCTCTATCCATCGCGCGGTGTGACCGTGCAGCCGCCAACCGGTGGCCGTGCGATCGAAGGCCTCCAGGAAATACCGACCGGCAACCGGCCCGAATTCTTCGAATACCTCACCAGCAGAATCGAATTCCACTGGGAGGGCATGCAGCCAAGGCTCCCATGGACCGGTGGTACGGCCACGGAAGTCCGGTGCCATGTCCTCGAGGACGAGCGCGGAAACCAGATCGGGACGCTCCGCGGCCAGGCACCACGAGTGCAGGGCACCCATCGAATGCCCGATCATCCTGGCCGGCGCCCCCAATGCGCTCACCGCATCGGCCAGATCGGCCACGAACCGTTCGGTGCTGATCGGGTGCGGATCGTCGACGTCGCGACCCCGGTGCCACAAGGCATCGTAGGTGTAGACGGCGCCCAGCCGGGCCAGCCAAGGTAGGTGACGCGACCAGGTGGCGCCCCGTCCCATCAGCCCGTGCACCAATACCAATGGCTCGCCTTCGCCGCCGTGGCGAGTCAACAGATTGCCGGGCATATCACCATCTTGCGTCGCCCGCCCGGGAGTTGAACCGGGTGGGGGGCGGGGTAGCCTAGCGCCATGCCGCCAGTGGTGAAGATCAACGCAATCGAAGTACCCGCCGATGCCGGCCCGGAGCTGGAGAAGCGGTTCGCCCACCGCGCGCACGCGGTGGACAACCAGCCCGGTTTCCTCGGCTTTGAGCTGCTGCGTCCGGTCAAGGGTGAAAACCGCTACTTCGTGGTGACGCACTGGGAGTCCGAGGAAGCATTCCAGGCGTGGGCGAAGGGACCTGCCATCGAAGCCCATGCCGGCGAGCGGGCCAACCCGGTGGCGACCGGGGCATCGCTGCTGGAATTCGAGGTTGTGATGGACGTTGCCGGGAAGAAGCAGCAGTAGCGGGCAGTCGGCTCGGCGCCGCGCTGTCGCGTTGGGTGCCGCCGCCGCACTGGTAGTGACCTTGGCGCCCGGCTGCGCCTCTCCCCCCTCCCCGCAGGCCAACGCGGCAAGCCAAGGCCGGGCGATCGATACCCGGACCCCTCCCGGGCTGCGGGCCCAGCAGACCATGGACATGCTCAACTCGGACTGGCCGATCGGCCCGGTCGGAGTTCGTACCCTGGCCGCGCCCGACCAGGTCGAATCGGTGGAAACCACCATGGAGGAGCTGTGGTGGGACCGTCCGTTCACCCTCAATGGCGTCGACATCGGCGCCAGTGTGGCCACGCTGCACCTGACTTCCTCCTACGGTGCACGCCAAGACATCCGGATACACACCGACGACGACGGGTGGGTCGATCGATTCGATCTCGACACGCGAGCGCCGACAATCCGCTCGTGGCAAGACATCGATGACGTGTTGAGCAGGACCGGTGCCCGCTACTCCTATCAGGTCGCAAAGGTCGACAGCGGCCGCTGCGACCCGGTGGCAGGCACCAACACCGGCGAATCTTTGCCGCTCGCATCGATTTTCAAGCTATACGTATTGCACGCGCTGGCGGGAGCCGTCAGAAACGGAACGGTGTCCTGGAACGATCAGCTGACCGTCACCGACAAGAGCCGGGTGGTTGGCTCCTCCGGCCTGGAACTTCCTGCCGGCGCGCATGTTTCGGTTCGCACGGCCGCCGAGAAGATGATCGCCACCAGCGACAACATGGCAACCGACTTGCTGATCGGACGGATGGGCAAGCACGCTATCGAGGAGGCGCTGGTCACGGCCGGCCACCACGATCCGGCCAGCATGACGCCTTTCCCGACGATGTACGAGTTGTTCTCCGTCGGCTGGGGTAAACCGGACCTGCGCAGCCAGTGGGAGCACGGATCGCCGCAAGTTCGTGCCCAGCTGCTGGTCCAGGCCAATTCAACTCCGTATCAACCTGATCCAACCCGTGCACACTCTCCGGCTTCCTCCTACGGCGCGGAGTGGTACGGCAATGCGCAGGACATCTGCCGCGTCCATGCGGCGCTGCAGGCCGACGCCGTCGGAAAGGCCGCACCGGTCCGGCGGATCCTTGCCGCGGTGTCAGGTATCCAGCTGGATCGCAACGTTTGGTCGTACGTCGGCGCGAAAGCCGGCGGCCTGCCGGGCGATCTGACGTTCAGCTGGTATGCCGTCGACAAGGCGCGGCAGCCGTGGGTGGTCAGCTTCCAGCTGACCTGGCCACGCGATCACGGCCCGACTGTGACCGGCTGGATGCTGCAGATCGCCAAACAGGTGTTCGCGCTGATCGCGCCACGCTGACAGTCAATGCTGGGGCGACGGGCCGCCATAGCCGAGCTGACTCGCCGTGTATTTCGCGGCCTCGGTGACCGGTACTGCTGAGACGGCCGTGCCGTAGGCGCAGATCTCGGTCCACACGTCGCCGATTTCGGTGGTATCGAACCGCATTGCGACAATGGCGTTGCCACCGCGGTTACGCGCCTCGGCGATCAATCGGGCCATCGCCTCATTTCGGCTTTCGGCGAGGTTCTTGGTCATCCCTTGCAGTTCGCCGCCGAACATGGATTTCAATCCCGCACCGAATTGGGCGAACGCATTCCGCGACCGAACGGTCAGACCGAACACTTCACCGCAAACCCGCTGGATCTCCCAGCCGGGAAGGTCATTGGTGGTGACGATAAGCACATGCGGGCCCTTCTCTCGAGCACAGCAAAGCGAGCGGTGAGTCGCGTCAGAGACTAGTCCGATGGTGGCGACCCGGCCCCCACCTCCGCGGGGATACCCCAGCGCGCGGCTCCGCCGCGCTCGCGATCGCCACGCCGCCCCGTTTTCGTCTACCGCTACTGCGGCTCAGGCCCCGGGCTGCCGGCGCTGTGCGCCCCTGCCTTTGCCAGGTCCGGCTCAGTCGGCGGCTTGCGGGTTCCGGTGAACGTGAACACCGCGTCCTCGCCGGCGCCTTCGCCGTCCCAGTTGTCCACGTCAACCGTGACGACCTGTCCCGGTCCGACCTCCTCGAAGAGGATCTTCTCGGAGAGCTGGTCCTCGATCTCGCGCTGGATGGTGCGCCGCAGCGGACGAGCACCCAGCACCGGGTCGAAGCCGCGCTTGGCCAGCAACTCCTTGGCCTTGTCGGTCAGCTCCAGAGCCATGTCCTTGCTCTTGAGCTGGCCCGCGACCCGGCTGATCATGAGGTCGACCATCCGGATGATCTCTTCGCGGGTCAGCTGGTGGAAGACGATGATGTCATCGATGCGGTTGAGGAACTCCGGGCGGAAGTGCTTCTTGAGCTCGTCGTTGACCTTTTGCTTCATCCGCTCGTAATTGTTGTCACCGCCGCCCTGGGTGAAGCCGAGGCCGACGGGCTTGGAAATGTCGGCTGTCCCCAAATTGGACGTGAAGATCAGCACGGTGTTCTTGAAGTCCACCGTGCGGCCCTGACCGTCGGTGAGCCGGCCGTCCTCGAGGACCTGCAACAGGCTGTTGTAGATCTCCTGGTGCGCTTTTTCGATCTCGTCGAACAGCACCACCGAGAACGGCTTGCGCCGCACCTTCTCGGTGAGCTGGCCGCCCTCTTCGTACCCGACATACCCCGGCGGGGCGCCGAACAGGCGCGACGCGGTGAACCGGTCGTGGAACTCACCCATGTCGATCTGGATGAGCGCGTCGTCGTCGCCGAACAGGAAGTTGGCCAGCGCCTTGGACAGCTCGGTCTTACCCACACCGGACGGGCCGGCGAAGATGAACGAGCCGGATGGACGCTTGGGATCCTTCAGGCCGGCACGAGTACGGCGGATCGCCTTGGAGACGGCCTTGACGGCGTCCTCCTGTCCGATGATCCGCTTGTGGATCTCGTCCTCCATGCGCAGCAGCCTGGTGGTCTCGGCCTCGGTGAGCTTGAACACCGGGATACCGGTCCAGTTGCCCAGGACTTCGGCGATCTGCTCGTCGTCGACTTCGGCAACCACGTCGAGATCACCAGAGCGCCATTGCTTTTCGCGCTCGGCGCGTTGGCCCACCAGTTGCTTTTCGCGGTCGCGAAGGCTGGCGGCCTTCTCGAAGTCCTGAGCGTCGATCGCCGATTCCTTCTCGCGGCGGGCTTCGGCGATCTTCTCGTCGAACTCGCGCAGGTCCGGCGGAGCCGTCATCCGTCGGATCCGCATCCGCGCCCCCGCCTCGTCGATCAGGTCGATGGCCTTGTCCGGCAGGAACCGGTCGTTGATGTAGCGGTCGGCCAGGGTGGCCGCAGCAACCATCGCGGAATCGGTGATGGACACCCGGTGATGCGCCTCGTAGCGGTCGCGCAGACCCTTGAGGATCTCGATGGTGTGCTCGACGGTCGGCTCGCCTACCTGCACCGGCTGGAAGCGACGCTCCAGGGCGGCGTCCTTCTCGATGTACTTGCGGTATTCGTCGAGCGTGGTGGCGCCGATGGTCTGCAGCTCGCCGCGGGCCAGTTTGGGCTTGAGGATGGACGCAGCGTCGATCGCGCCCTCGGCGGCCCCGGCACCGACCAGCGTGTGCAGCTCGTCGATGAACAGGATGATGTCGCCGCGGGTGTTGATCTCCTTGAGCACCTTCTTCAGGCGTTCCTCGAAGTCGCCGCGGTAACGGCTGCCGGCAACCAGTGATCCGAGATCCAGCGTGTAGAGCTGCTTGTCTTTGAGCGTCTCGGGGACTTCGCCGTGCACGATGGCCTGTGCCAAGCCCTCGACGACCGCGGTCTTGCCGACGCCGGGCTCACCGATCAGTACCGGGTTGTTCTTGGTGCGCCGGCTCAGCACCTGCATCACCCGCTCGATTTCTTTCTCGCGGCCGATAACCGGGTCCAGCTTGCCTTCCATCGCGGCGGCCGTCAGGTTGCGGCCGAACTGGTCCAGCACCAGCGAGGTGGACGGGCTGCCCGATTCGCCGCCGCGGCCACCGGTGCCGGCTTCTGCGGCCTCCTTGCCCTGGTAACCACTCAGCAGCTGAATCACCTGCTGACGTACTCGGGTCAATTCGGCACCCAGCTTCACCAGCACCTGGGCGGCGACGCCCTCACCCTCCCGAATCAGGCCCAGCAAGATGTGCTCGGTACCGATGTAGTTGTGGCCGAGCTGCAGCGCCTCGCGCAAGCTCAGCTCGAGGACCTTCTTGGCCCGCGGGGTGAACGGGATATGCCCCGACGGGGCCTGCTGACCCTGGCCGATGATCTCCTCGACCTGGCTGCGCACGCCCTCCAACGAGATGCCCAGCGACTCCAGCGACTTCGCCGCTACACCTTCGCCCTCGTGAATCAAACCCAGCAGGATGTGCTCGGTGCCGATGTAGTTGTGGTTGAGCATCCGGGCCTCTTCTTGCGCCAGGACGACGACCCTGCGGGCACGGTCGGTAAATCTTTCGAACATCGGTGGTTACCTGCTCTCCCTCACCATCGGTACAACCTCACTAGCGGTCCAGTGGGGCCGGAATCGGGTACCTGCCATCCACTGTAATGGTCGGCCTGCCAGGGGGCCTAACCTTGCGGTTCCCCTACTGCCGGAAGACCCGCGTGGACTATCTGGGCCATCTCCCTGTGACAACAGCGCCGTATCTGAACAAACGAGGCGGAGCCGCAATTCGTTTCCGTATCCGCGGGCCGTTGTTTTGCCGCGAGCGAAAATACAAACAAACCGGCGCCCGGCCGCTGGCCTGGGCTCCGGTAAGGGTGCTGTCAGGTCGCCGCGTGGAATGCGTCGATGACGTCAGCCGGGATGCGGCCACGCGTCGAAACGTTGTGCCCGTTTCGGCGAGCCCATTCCCGGATAGCCGCGCTCTGCTCGCGGTCGATCGCACCACGCCCGCGGCCGGAGCTGGAGCGCCCACGACGCCGGCCTCCGACGCGACGGCCAGCCTCCACCCACTGCTTCAGATCGCCCCGAAGTTTGGCGGCATTCTTAGACGAAAGATCAATCTCATAGGTGACCCCGTCGAGCCCGAATTCGACCGTTTCGTCGGCTGCGCCGGCACCGTCGAAATCATCGACCAAGGTGACGGTCACTTTTTTCGCCATTAGCTTACCCTCGCATATCGTTCTGAGCAGTTGCTGAGCAGTTTGGATTGACCTCCCCGGTCACCAATCTGCCATATGAACGCAGGATACTCAATAGAGACGCAAGACGCACAGTTCAGAAACTGGAGTGCGGCCGAACAATCGGGAACAAAACTGTCTCTCGAATTGACAGCCCGGTCAAAGACATCAACAACCGATCGATACCCATTCCCGTTCCGGTACACGGTGGCATCGCATACTCCAGTGCGGCAAGAAAGTCTTCGTCGAGCGCCATCGCCTCGTCGTCTCCGGCGGCCGCCGCGCGGGCTTGCGCGGCGAATCTCTCCCGCTGCACGACCGGATCATTCAATTCGGAGTACCCGGTGGCCAGTTCGACCCCATGCAAGTACAGGTCCCACTTCTCGGTCACCCCCGCAATGCTGCGGTGCTGACGCGTCAAAGGTGTTGTCTCGACCGGGAAATCCTTCACGAAGGTGGGTGCGACCAGGGCGTAGCCCACCGTGTGTTCCCACAGTTCCTCGACCAGTTTCCCGTGCCCGTAACCGCGGTTGTCCGGAATGTCTGGAATCCTGGAGCCGAGCTGACCGATGATGGCACGGAGCCGGTCGACGGACGTCTCCGGTGTGATCTCCTCACCGAGCGCCGCCGACAGCGACGGGTACATTTGTATCGACGCCCATTCTCCGTCTATGTCATAGACACTGCCGTCCGGTAGCGGTAGTTGTCTGGTGCCGATCGCCTCATCGGCGACCTCTTGAATAAGTTCGCGCGTGACGATTGCCGAATCGTCGTAGGTTCCGTATGCCTGGTAGGTCTCCAGCATGGAGAATTCCGGAGAATGGGTCGAATCCGCACCTTCGTTTCGGAACACTCGATTTAGTTCGAAAACCTTGTCGAAACCACCGACGACACAGCGCTTGAGGAACAGTTCCGGCGCGATCCGCAGGTACAGATCCATGTCCAGAGCATTGGAATGTGTGACGAACGGCCGCGCGGCCGCGCCACCGGCCAGCGTCTGCAACATAGGAGTTTCGACTTCGAGAAACCCGCGTCGTTCCAGTCCGTTGCGTAGCGCGCGGACAATGGCGATTCGCTGCCGGGCCACCGCGCGCGCCTGGGGACGGACGATCAGGTCGACGTAGCGCTGCCGCACCCGTGATTCTTCGTTCATCTCCTTGTGCGCGACCGGCAGGGGCCGCAACGACTTGGCCGCCATCCGCCAGGAATCGGCGAGCACGGACAGCTCGCCGCGTCGCGAGCTGATCACCGTGCCATGCACGTAGACGATGTCGCCGATGTCGACGTCGGCTTTCCATGCGTCGAGCGCTTCCTGACCGGCCTTGTCCAGGCTGATCATCACCTGCAGGCTGGTGCCGTCGCCCTCCTGCAGTGTCGCAAAGCACAATTTTCCGGAGTTGCGCACGAATATCACTCGGCCGGCGACGCCGACCACGTCATCCGTCGCGGTATCGATCGGCAGGTCGGGGTGGGCGGCGCGCACCTCTGCCAGGGTGTGAGTGCGCTGCACCGCCACGGGGTAGGGTTCCCGGCCCGCCGCCAACAAACGAGCGCGTTTGTCCCGGCGGATCCGGAACTGCTCGGGCATGTCTGGGTCGGCTTCTGGGGGCGCAGATGTCACGACGTGCCAGCTTAAATGAACTCTCGTGGCCGGTTTCCACTGGCGGGCCGCGCCGAGATCGCCATCATGGTCGTTGGTCTGATCACGATCACGACCACTGCGGCAATCTCGCCGGAGAAGGGGTCAGCGCGCCGTCTTCAGCCGACCGCGCTGCGTGTCTTGGTTGCGTTCGAAGACCAGCCGTAGACCATGCAGGGTCAGGTGCTGGTCGTAGTGGCTGACGGTGTGCAGTTCCGGCAGCAGCATTGGCGCCGTGTGCCCGGTGGCCACGATCGCGACCTGATCTCCCGGGTCCCCGCCGAATCCTTTCACGTCCTCGCGGATACGCCCAACCAAGCCGTCGACCAGCCCGGCGAAGCCGAACACCGCGCCGGCCTGCATGCATTCGACGGTGTTCTTCCCGACTACCGAACGGGGGCGTGCCAATTCGACGCGCCGCAGCGCGGCGGAGCGGGCCGCGGCGGCATCCGAAGAAACCTGAACGCCGGGTGCGATCGCGCCGCCGAGGAACTCGCCTTTGGCCGACACGACGTCCACACAGATCGAGGATCCGAAGTCGATGACGATGGCGGCACTTCGAAACCGGTGGAACGCGGCCAAGCAGTTGACGATCCGGTCGGCGCCAACCTCTTTCGGGTTGTCGACCAGCAGCGGGATTCCGGTGCGCACCCCCGGCTCGATCAGCACGTGCGGCACCGACGGCCAATACTGGTCCAGCATGATCCGCACCTCATGCAGCACCGACGGGACAGTGGACAGGGCCGCTGCACCGGTGAGCCGGTCGGAATCATCACCGATCAGGCCGTCGATGGTCAGCGCCAACTCGTCCGCGGTGACCTCGGACTCGGTACGGATCCGCCACTGCTGCAGGACCTTTGCGTGCTCTTTGGAGCCGGAGACCAGCCCCACCACGGTGTGGGTGTTACGAACGTCGATGGCCAGCAGCACGGCTACCGCACACCGATCCGGGGGTCTAAAAGCTCGGCGACGTCAGCGGGAACGAAGGCCGGATCGTCGCCCAGATCGACCGGCTTGTTTTCGGCGTCGACGAACACGATCCGAGGCCGATAGGCGCGCGCCTCCGCCTCCTCCATGGTGCCGTAGGCGATCAGGATCACCAGATCGCCGGGATGCACGAGATGCGCTGCGGCACCGTTGATTCCGATCACCCCGGTGCCACGTTCGCCGGTGATGGCGTAGGTGACGAGCCGGGCACCGTTATCGATGTCGACGATGGTCACCTGCTCGCCTTCGAGCAGGTCCGCGGCATCCATCAGGTCTGCGTCGATGGTCACCGAACCGACATAGTGCAGGTCGGCCTGCGTGACGGTGGCGCGATGAATTTTCGACTTGAGCATCGTCCGTAGCATCAGTTCCTCCAGAGTGATTCAACACAGCCGTCCGGCCCGGCGGGCGCTGGCCCTGTGGTGCCGGCGACATTTCCGACTTCGATCGCAATGTTGTCGAGCAGTCTGGTGCTGCCCAGCCGCGCCGCAATCAGCAGCCGCGCCGGCCTGTCGGCCCGCAGGGGTCGCAGCTCTGCATCGCGCAACTCGAGGTAGTCGATGGTGAGTCCGGGCACAGCGTCGAGCACGGCACGCGCGGCGTCCAGCGCGGGCTGCGCTCCGGCGTGCGCGGCGTGCGCCCCGGCCGTCAGCGCCGCGGAAAGCGCCGCGGCCGCCTCCCGCTGCACCGGGTCGAGGTAGCGGTTGCGTGACGACATCGCCAGCCCGTCGCGTTCCCGGGTGGTGGGCACCCCGACCACCGCGACGTCGAGGTTCAAGTCGGCGACCATCTGTCGTATCAAGACCAGCTGCTGGTAGTCCTTTTCGCCGAAGAACACGCGGTCGGGCCGCACGATCTGCAGAAGCTTGCACACCACGGTCAGCACGCCGGCGAAATGGGTCGGTCGGGAACCGCCCTCGAGGTCGGCTGCCAGCGGACCGGGGTGCACGGTGGTACGCAGGCCGTCGGGGTACATCGCGGCCGCAGTGGGCGCGAACACGATCTCGACATCTTCCGCGCGCAGCAGCGCGAGGTCGTCGTCCAGGGTGCGGGGATAGGCATCCAGGTCTTCTCCAGCGCCGAATTGCAGCGGGTTCACGAAGATCGAAGCCACAACCACCGAACCGGGGACCCGCTTGGCGGCGCGCACCAGGGCCAGGTGTCCGTCGTGCAGCGCCCCCATCGTGGGCACCAGCATCACCCGGCGGCCGGTGTGGCGCAGCGCGCGGCTGACGTCGGTGACGTCGCGCGGCTCGGAGTACAGATTGAGTTCGCCTGCCTTGAAGGCGGGTGGCCTGTCGGGTTTCACGGCGCCAAGACCTCGACGACGTCCTGTGGCGCATGGACGCGCTGAGCTGTCCGCAGGGCGTTCACCCGGTATGCACGGGCGAGTTCCGGGTCAACCCGGGTCAGCGCGGTCAGGTGCCCGGCGACCGCGGCGGCGTCACCACGCGCGACGGGACCGGTGAGAGCGGCCTGCCCGCGTTGCAGGGTGTTGTCCAGCGCCGCCCGGGCCAACGGTCCCACGATGCGTTCGGCGATGCCGCCCGGCTGGTCGTCGACGGACTGTTGTCCGAGCAGCCCGCTACCCCGCAGCGCGGCCCGCAAAGCGTCGAGCGCATCGGCAAGCAGCGTGACGAGGTGGTTGCTCGCATGGGCCAGCGCGGCGTGGTAGAGGACACGGGCATCCTCGCGGACGCCGAACGGCTCTCCGCCCATCTCCAGGACGAGCGACTGCCCGATCGCGTACCCGACATCGTCGGCCGCGGTGATCCCGAAGCAGGTGTCGGGCAGCCTGCTGGTGTCCTCGTCGGAGCCGGTGAACGTCATCGCCGGGTGGATTGCCAACGGGATGCAGCCGCCCTGGGTCAAGGGCGCGAGGATGGCGACCCCATTGGCGCCGGACGTGTGGACCACGATCGTGCCGGGCCGCACCGCAGACGTCGCCGCCAACCCTGCCACCAGGCCGGCGAGTTCACTGTCGGGAACCGCCAACAACAGCAGTTCAGCGCTGGCGGCCACGTCCGGCGGCGATACCACCGGGGTGTCGGGCAGCCGACGCTGCGCCCGCTGCCGTGACGCATGGGAGATCGCGCTGCACGCCACCACGACGTGATCAGCGCGCTCCAGCGCAACACCGAGCGCGGTGCCCACCCGGCCGGCCGAAATGATCCCCACCTTGAGCCTGGCCGGGCGCAAACCGTCGAACTGCACCATCGCAGACGACCTCACAGGTTTCTTCGTTCGTTCCGGTCCCATCTCCGGGGTACCGGACGGTCACTAAGACTCTAGTCGATGCGCCGGGCCACACCCAACGTGACGAAGCTCCCAGCTAGCCATCGCGGCGACGACGTCGCCCGCCCCCGGACGGCTCGACCTGCAGCCGCGCCAACAAGTCGGCAACCGACTGACCGCCCGTTTGCGGGCCTTCGCCGGCGCCGTCCAGTTGGTCCGGCCCCGAATCCGCGCCGCGGTGTCGAGGAGCGTGCTCGGGAGGCGGCGGCGGCGCCAGTCGCGGTGGTGGCGGCTCAGCGGCAGCTGGCGGCACGGGCGGGTGCGGTGGTGGTGCGGGGGGCGCGGCGGCCGGCGCAGCGCCCGGATGGGGTGGCGTCGGAGCTGCCGGCGGCTCGTTCGCGCCCGCAAAGTTGCGCACACCGTAGTCGCGGTACTCCGCCGAGTGGCGTGAGCGTGCCCGGCGTCCGGACTCGCCGTATGCCTGTGTCGGCAGCGGCTCGGCGGGCGAGGCATCCCAGAATTCGTCGGGACTTTCGTCGGGACTGGAGTGCCGGGAGCGGCGCCGCCGGCCCGACGACTCGCCGGCCTGCGCGCTGGAAAGGTCGGCATCAGCCCAGTGGCCGCCCGGGGTTCCGGGCGGTAGCCATAGTCCGTTTGCGGCCGCCCGCTGCCAGTCCGGTGGCTGGGGCGGTGGCGGTCGGTGAGGTGGTTCGAATCGCGGCTCCGGCTCGGGTGGTCCGGCCGGATATACCGCCTCTTGCGGGGCTTCGTAGCGGATCCGCTCCCGCCGGGGCGGCGGCTGGCGGGGCGGCAACAGCGGTTCCTCGGGCACGTCGATGATCGCCGTTTCGTCGGCGCGACCCGGGGGGTTGTCGCCGGCGACCGACGTGACACGGTCACTGGACACCCAATCGGCGGGGGCCTGCCGGGCACTCTCGCCGTTGCGCTCCCACTCGCTGTAAGCGCGCTCGCGCGGCGCCTCCGTCTCGAACGTCTCCAGGGCGGGGCGGTGCGCGAGATCGGTGTCGAACAAAATCTCCAGGCTGGTCCGTAGCGCACTCACTTCCGCCTGCAGCGCGGCCAGATCGTCGGCGGCCTGGGCGCGCAGCTCCGAGGCCAGCTCGCGGCGCAACTGCGACTCCACGGTCAGTTCGTACTCCCGGCGGGCCGAGATCTCCCGATCCAGCTGCAGGTCGTAGACCAGCTTCAAATCGCGTACCCGGGATTGATCTGCGTCGCTTTGGCGACGATAGAGCACCGAAACGAAAGCGCCGGCGACTGCGGCCCACAGCGCCAGGATTACAGCGAGCTTGAGTAGTTCCACCCGATTGGTGAAAACCAGTGCGGAACTGGCCCCCATCGCGAGGACCAGCAACGCGGTCAAGAGCACCCACCCCGGCCTGCGGCCGCCGCGCCGGACGCGGGCGCCGCGGGACAGAACGGTCATGGCCTGACTGTACCTGCGCGAGGTCAATCCGCGTGTCGCCCCAGTCCGGCGATTCTCACCTGGGTTGATCAAACGGTCAGTTCTCCGCCCCCTCGCCGTGCTCGGTCGGGTCCTGCGGTGATTTGCAGCAATGCTGCAGCCAAAGCGCGGCCACGAGTAACGCCAGCGCGCTGACGGCCGCCACCACCGTTCCGGTGGTGTCCTCGGCGGCGGCCCGCAACCATGACCGTCGCGGCAGGAAGTACACGAATACTCCGACCCACAAACCCAGCATCACCGCGCCCACCCAGGCCGACGCCTTGGCGACCACCAGACTGCGGGCCACCGAAAGCGGGTGCAACAAACCGGGCCCGGCACCGATTTCGCCGTCGGTGATTTTCGCGCGCACGTAGCGTGCCCATAGCGCCTCGGCGACCGCCACCGCCAGCAGCGACAGTCCGGTCCACACCGTGATGGGCGGAAACCACCGGTACAGGGACTTCACCAGCAGATAACCCAGCACTGCAGCGCCAACCACCGCGGCCGTCAGGTCACGTTTCCTGGTCGGCCCCATCAGCCTTCCGATTCCGGATCGGCCGGGGACTGCGCTTTCGGGTGCAGCGTCAGGTCGGTCAACCGGACACTGTCCCGGTCGGCCGGTTCCAGCTCGGCAAGCAGGCCGGCCACGGGTCGCGAACCCTCGGCGACCGGAAGCTGGGCATCCGGATCGATGGCCAGCCACGGGATCATCACGAATGCCCGCAGATGGGCCAGCGGGTGCGGCAGGGTCAGGTTGTTTTCCCGGGAGATCACCTCCGTCTCGCCGTAGCAGGCGATCAGGTCGATGTCGAGGTTGCGCGGACCCCAGCGCTCGCCGCGAACCCGGCCCGCCGCCTGCTCGAACCCCTGCGCCCGCCGCAGCCAGCCTTGCGCGTCGCATGCCGGGTCATCGGCGATCAGCACCGCGTTGAGAAACGGCGCCTGATCCAAGCGGCCCCAGGGCTCGGTCTCGTACACCGGGGACACCGCGACCACCGCATCGGCCAGCCCGTCGACGACCGATTGCAGCCGTGCCAGCCGGTCCCCCAGGTTGGAACCGATGGACAGCACCACCCGCGTCATAGCGCCCTGCCAGCGGGGACGATTGAACCGCGACCGCCGCGCCGCGACCGCCGGACCACCACCGCCACATCGGCGAACCGATGCGGGATCGGGGCTTGCGGTTTGTGCACCACCACCTCGACGGCATGCACGCGTTGGTCGTCCATCACTTGGTCGGCGATTTCGCCCCCAACCGCTTCGATCAGGTTGCGCGGGCGTCCGGCGACGACGTCGGCTGCGAGCTGGGCCAGTGCGGCGTAGTCGTAGGTGTCGGTCAGATCGTCGCTGGCAGTGGCCTCGGCCAGGTCGATCCATACGGTCAAATCGATGATGAAGTCCTGCCCGTTGGCGCGTTCGTGATCGAAGACTCCGTGTTGCCCACGAACGGTCAAACCGCGCAACTCGATTCGATCAGCCATCGTCTCCAGCCAGCTCAGTGTGCGTCCCGCTGTTAGTCCAGGCCCCGACGACCTTGAGCGCATCGACCGTGGCCCGCACATCGTGCACGCGCACGCCCCAGGCCCCGTGCAGGGCGGCCAATGCCGAGATCACCGCGGTCGCCGTCGCACGCCCGTCGGGCGGTCGCGGCGACCCATCAGACCCGGCTAACAACGTACCGAGGAACCGTTTACGCGATGCGCCCAGGAGTACCGGGACCCCGTCGGCGACCAACTGCGGCAACGCATGCAGCAAAGCCCAATTGTGTTCCGCCGTCTTGGCGAATCCCAGCCCGGGATCGATCATCAGCTTCGCGGGGTCGACACCCGCGCTTACCGCGGCGTCGACGCCGGCAAGCAATTCGGAGCGCACTTCGGCAACCACGTCGCGGTAGTGCGGCGCCGCATGCGGATCCTCGGACGACACCGATCGCCAGTGCATGAGCACCCATGGCACACCGGCGTCAGCAACCAGGGGTGCCATCGCGGGATCGGCCCGTCCGCCCGACACGTCGTTGACCAGCCGCGCACCGCTGTGCAGCGCCGCCCGCGCGACATCCGCGTGCATGGTGTCGATGCTCACGGTGATTCCCTCTGCCGCAAGCTCTTTGATGACGGGCACCACACGAGATGCCTCGACCCGAGGGTCAACCCGAGCGGCGCCGGGCCGAGTCGACTCGCCCCCGACGTCGACGATGTCCGCGCCTTCGGCGGCCAATGCCAGACCGTGCGCCACGGCGTTGTCGGCGTCGAGATAGTGCCCGCCATCGGAGAACGAATCGTCGGTGACGTTCAGAACTCCCATAACCTGCAAGGCGCCGGACTCACTTACGCAGGATGAGGTCGAGCGCTTCGGCTCGCGAAGCAGCATTGGTTTTGAATTGACCACGCACCGCCGACGTCGTGGTGATCGCTCCGGGCTTGCGGACACCGCGCATCGCCATGCAGAGGTGCTCGGCCTCGATCACGACGATCACCCCGCGCGGATTGAGTTTGTTCACCAGCGCGTCGGCGATCTGACTGGTGAGCCGTTCCTGCACCTGTGGCCGCTTGGCGTAAAGGTCCACCAGTCGCGCGATCTTCGACAGGCCGGTCACCCGGCCGTCGTCGCCCGGGATGTAGCCGACATGGGCCACCCCGTGGAACGACACCAGGTGGTGTTCACAGGTGGAGTACAGCGGGATTTCCTTGACCAGCACCAACTCGTCGTGTTCTTCGTCGAACATCGTGTTCAGCACGGTGTCCGGGTCGGTGTAAAGCCCGGCGAACATCTCGCGGTAGGCGCGGGCGACGCGAGCCGGTGTGTCCTGCAATCCGTGCCTCTCAGGATCCTCGCCGATCGCGTACAGCAGTTCGCGGACCGCTGCCTCGGCACGCGCCTGGTCGAACACCCGTAGCCGGGCAGTCGCGGTGTCTCGCCCCAAACCCGGTAAGGCCATCGAATCCTCCGTTCTACCCGTGGGCCGGCGGGTTGGACCGGCTTACGTCGTCATCCTGCTGGTCAGGAGACTTTCCGTCATCCGCGCCGGGTGGACTGGGCGGCGGATACGGTGGGTACGGCGGGTAGGAGGGCGTCGGCTGCGGCCAATACGGCTGCTGAGGATGTGGTGTGGGCCTCGGGGCGGGCGGATGCCAATTCGGTTCCTGTTGCTGGGGAGGCCATCCCGGCGCCTGCCAGCCCGCCGGTGCACCGTAGTCCGGCTGAGTGGGGCCGTGCGCCGCATACTCACCATCACCGGGCCCTTGACCACCATGACCGTTGCCGCCGTTGGCATTCCTGTCGCCTTCCGCCTGGGCGGCCGCGGCGGCTTCGCTCGCCCGCGCAATAGCCGCCTTGAAGGCCGGCTCCTGGACCGGCGGAGGCCAGGGCTCGCCACGCTCCATGGCCAGCTCGCCGGGTGTCTTGATCGGCGGTTTGTCGGACGGGATCCGGCCGCCGAAGTCGTCGAACATGGTGAGCCGGGGACGTTTTTCCACTCCGGAGAAAATTGCCTCCAGTTCGGGGCGGTGCAAGGTCTCCCTTTCCAGCAGCTGCCCCGCCAGGGTGTCGAGTATGTCGCGGTATTCGGTGAGGATCTCCCAGGCCTCGGTGTGCGCGGCCTCGATCAGCTTGCGGATCTCATCGTCGATGTCGCGAGCGACTTCGTGTGAGTAGTCGGCCTGCGTTCCCATGGTCCGGCCCAGGAAGGGGTCGCCGTGCTCGGAGCCGTATTTGACGGCGCCGAGTTTGGAGCTCATACCGAATTCGGTGACCATCGAGCGCGCGATCTTGGTGGCCTGCTCGATATCCGACACCGCGCCGGTCGTCGGCTCGCGAAACACCAATTCCTCGGCGGCGCGCCCACCCATCGCGAACACCAGTTGCGCGATCATCTCCGAGCGGGTCCGCAGGCCCTTGTCCTCCTCCGGCACCGCGACCGCGTGCCCGCCGGTGCGTCCGCGCGCCAAGATCGTCACCTTGTAGATCGGTTCGATATCGGGCATCGCCCAAGCCGCCAGGGTGTGCCCACCTTCGTGATAGGCGGTGATCTTCTTTTCCTGCTCGCTGATGATCCGGCCCTTGCGGCGTGGTCCGCCGATCACCCGGTCCACCGCCTCCTCCAGAGCGGCGCTGGTGACGACGGTGCCGTTTTCCCGTGCGGTCAGCAGTGCCGCCTCGTTGATGACATTGGCCAGATCCGCGCCGGTCATGCCGACGGTGCGCTTGGCCAGCCCGTCGAGGTCGGCGTCGGATGCGATGGGCTTGCCCTTGGCGTGCACTTTCAGCACCGCACGGCGACCCGCCAGGTCGGGATTCGACACGGGGATCTGCCGGTCGAAGCGGCCGGGCCGCAGCAGCGCCGGGTCCAGAATGTCGGGCCGGTTGGTGGCCGCGATCAAGATGACGCCGGCGCGCGGGTCGAACCCGTCCATCTCCACCAGCAACTGGTTCAGCGTCTGCTCGCGCTCGTCATGACCGCCGCCGAGGCCCGCGCCTCGCTGGCGGCCCACCGCGTCGATCTCGTCGACGAAGATGATGCATGGGTTGTTCTGCTTGGCCTGCTCGAACAGGTCGCGCACCCGCGACGCTCCGACACCGACGAACATCTCGACGAAGTCGGAGCCGGAAATCGTGAAGAACGGAACTCCGGCTTCGCCGGCCACCGCGCGGGCCAGCAACGTCTTGCCCGTCCCGGGTGGGCCGTACAGCAGCACGCCCTTCGGGATCTTGGCGCCCAGCGCCTGATAGCGGCCCGGGTTCTGCAGAAAGTCCTTGATCTCGTAGAGCTCTTCGACCGCTTCGTCGACGCCTGCGACGTCAGCGAATGTGGTTTTCGGCATGTCCTTGTTCAGCAGCTTGGCGCGGGATTTGCCGAATCCGAAACCCATCCGGGCGCCGCCCTGCATGCGCGAGAACATCACGAACAGCCCCACCAGCAACAGCAGCGGCAACAAGTAGACGAGCAACTCGCCCAGGATGCTGCCCTGGTTGACGACCGTGCTGACCTTCGCGTTCTTGGAGTTCAGTGCGTTGAACAGGTCGACCGCGTAGCCGGTTGGGTATTTGGTGATGACCTTGTCGGAATTGTCGGTGTCGTTGTTGCCCTTCTTCAGGGTCAAGCGCAGCTGCTGCTCGCGATCGTCGATCTGTGCGCTCTTGACGTTGTCACCGGTGATCTGCGCCACCGCCACCGACGTGTCGACAGGCTTATAGCCGCGGGTGTCGTCGCTGAAGTAGAAGAACGACCAACCGAGCAGCACCACGACAGCAATCGCCGTGATGGTGCGAATAACGTTTTTCCGGTTCATCAATCATCGGCCTTACTGGCCAGGTCCTTCCCCTAATGTTCACGCATATTCACGCAGCTGGAAAAGTCCAGGCTACCGCTAGTGGCGATCGCCAGCCCCGGCAGAGCCGGGGCGCAGCGGGTCACCACCATGGCGCGACGCGGCGATCGCCAGCCCCGGCAGAGCCGGGGCGCAGCGGGTCACCACCAT